>JAAVDU010000040.1 GCA_014801605.1 Bacteroides sp. | reverse complement strand
GTATGGTGGGGGGTGGAGGCTTTGCGGATTCAGGCTTTTATTATACTTTTGCAACATGAAACCGACTGCTTAGGAAGGTGGGAGAGTGGAGCCTTTTGAAGCAGTGGTGAGAATCTTTTCAAACTGACTTATATGGCCTCTGAAATCATTACCGAAATAACTCCGTTGTCGGAAAAGGATTGCTTCTATCTTGTGGATAGATATAAGGACCGATTCACCTTTCCGATTCACCGCCATGAGGAGTATGAGCTGAATTTCCTGACCAACTGCAACGGTGCCCGAAGAATTGTGGGTGACTCTATAGAGACGGTCGGCGACTTCGATATGGTGCTCATAGGCCATGGCATAGAGCATGGCTGGGAACAGCATGAATGTCGGAATTCAAGAATAAGGGAGATCACCATACAGTTTTCGTGCGACCTTCTGAGCGATTCTTTCCTCGCCAAGAATCAGCTTAACGGTATCCGGAAGATGTTTGACGCCAGTTCGAAAGGGATTTCATTCCCTCCGGGGGTGATATTGAAGGTATACAACCGTCTTGAGAAACTCACTAAGATCGACTCCGGTTTCTACGGTATGCTCGAGTTGATGGCCCTGCTCTATGAGCTTGCGGAGAGTGGGGAATACCGGCGGCTGTCGAGTTCGGCGTTCGCTTCGGTGGCTCCTGCGTGCGACAGCCGGAGGGTACAGAAGGTGCAGGCTTACATAGCCGAGCATTATAAAGAGGAGATACGCCTCAACGATCTCGCCTCACTCGCAGGGATGACCCCGACGGCCTTCAGCCGTTTCTTCAAGCTGCGCACAGGGAAGTCAATTTCCGACTATATAATCGATGTGCGCCTCGGCCACGCATCGAGGATGCTTGTCGACTCCACGACGTCCATCGCGGAGATATGCTATGAATGTGGCTTCAACAATATCTCTAATTTCAACCGNATATTCAAGAAAAAGAAGGAGAACTCACCCAAGGTGTTCAGGGAGATNTACCAGCATCACAAGAAGCTTGTGTGAGGCTTANGGCNTAATCCCGCAGAAGTGGCGACAGCATCGACCGAGAGACTGAATCAAACCGAGAGACTGAATTCCACAGAGAGACAGGCTAATCAAACCGACTGACAATAACCCTAAAACATATGTATAAACTGCTCAAATCATTTATGGCCGGCGCTGCGCTGGCTATCTCACCCGCCNTATGGGCTACGGTGGAACTTCCCGATATAATAAGCGACAATGCCGTGCTCCAGCAGAATTCNGACGTGAAACTCTGGGGAAAGGGGAAACCCGGGAGCAAGGTGAGGATCAANACCTCNTGGGACAATCAGAATTATTCGGCGCAAGCCGACAAGAAGACCGGAAAATGGGAGATAAGGGTGAAGACCCCCGCAGCCTCCTANACCCCCTACACAGTGACCTTCGACGACGGCGACGGCCCTGAAAAGATCGAGAATGTGCTGATAGGGGAGGTNTGGTTCTGCTCCGGACAGTCGAATATGGAGATGCCGTTGCGCGGCTACGGTGTGCAGCCCATAGAGGGTGCGCAGGAGGCTATTGCATATTCAGGNAGNTACCCCGGGATACGCATGGTCAACATTCCTAANCGNGCNTCCTACACTCCGCAGGAGAGTGTGGAGGGGAAATGGAAGCAGTCGTGCCCTAAGGAGGCTCCGGAATTCTCGGCCCTCGCTTACTTCTTCGCCCGNTCNCTCAACGACCTTCTCGATGTGCCTGTGGGGATTATCAACTGTGCATACGGAGGCTCGAAAGTGGAGGGATGGATTCCGAAGGAGAAACTCGACACATATGCCAACTGGGATATGGATGCCGAGGAGAAAAACGAGGCACTTCAGGAATATGAGCGTATCGGGGTGATGTATAACGCCATGCTCAATCCGATCATCGGCTATAACGTGAAGGGNTTTNTATGGAATCAGGGGGAATCGAATGTAGGGCGCCATGCGGAGTATCCCTATCATCAGAAAGATATGGTGGAGATCTGGCGCGACCGCTGGGGNCTCGGGGAACTCCCCTTCTATTTCGTGGAGCTNCCNGGNTGGNGCTACGGNAATCCGAACGGCGACAATGCGGCGATTTTCCGCGAAAGCCAGCACAAAGGGGCAGAGATACTTCCCAACAGCGGGATAGTATGCACGAGCGACCTCATATATCCCTACGAGCTCGAGGATATACATGCCTGCAAGAAAAAGGAGATAGGGGAGCGGATGGCTTTCATGGCGGCAGGTAAAACCTATGGCATAGAGGGGATGCCGGTGAACTATCCTACNATAAAGAATGTGGATTATCAGGGTGACAAGGCGGTGCTGGAGTTCAACTACCGAGGATTNACACCCAATCTTGACTTACCCGGTTTTGAAGTGGCCGGGGCCGACAGGGTGTTCCATCCCGCCAAGGCCNCCGAGGACTGGAACACACACACTGTGACAGTGAGCAGCGANGCCGTGAAGGATATCAAGGCCGTGAGATACTGCTTCAAGAATTTCGCGGTGGGTAAGGTGAAGGATATGTACGGACTTCCNCTNGTCCCCTTCCGCACTGACGACTGGGATAACGCCGTCTCGGCTGAATTCAATATTGANCGATAAAACATCATANGGATATGAAGAGATTATTANCAGCAGGTGCTCTTGGAGCGCTTCTCATGTGCGGAGCCTCGGGATGCGGCAACAAGCGGGGAGCCGACAAAGATGGNGGCCGGGAATTTGTAACGGTGAGGGATGGTGAATTCTATATAGGGGATTCACTATACAGATATGTGGGNACCAACTTCTGGTATGGAGCCATACTCGCTTCGGAGGGGAGAGGGGGCGACCGTCAGCGGCTTGCACAAGAGCTCGACTCGCTGCAGAAGATGGGTGTNGGCAATCTACGCATCCTTGTAGGNGGNGACGGNGCTGANGGNCTTGCCTCGCATATATCACCTACGCTTCAGAAATCACCCGGAGTGTATAATGATACTTTATTNGCAGGCCTCGACTATCTCCTTGCCGACCTTGAGAAGAGGGATATGAAGGCNGTGCTCTATCTCAACAATGCATGGGAATGGAGCGGCGGCTTCTCCACCTATCTGGACTGGGCCGGAGAGGGACCGGCCGTGAATCCGGCCACCGACGGCTATCCCGCCTATATGGAATATGCTTCCCGCTTCACGGCCAATCCGAAAGCAAAGGAGCTTGCCGCCAATCATGTGCGCAACATCGTGGGGCGAGTCAGCTCCGTCACCGGGAAGCCCTATTCGGAATCGCCGGCGATCATGGCATGGCAGATAGCCAATGAACCACGCGCCTTTTCCGACAGCACGAAAGGGAGTTTCGCGGAATGGATAGCCGCGACAGCCCGTCTTATAAAGGAGAATGATCCGAATCATCTTGTCTCCACCGGGAGCGAGGGGATGTGGGGATGCGAAGGGGATATGGATCTCTGGACGGCGATACATTCCAATCCGGATATAGACTACGCCACCATCCATATCTGGCCCTACAACTGGAACTGGGTGACGGCAGAGACGGTGACCGACAGTGTGGGTGTGGCCTGCCGCAACACCACCGACTACATCAACTCCCACTACGACGCTCTTAGAGCCAGACTGAAAGGGGAGGGGAAGGAGAACAAACCGATAGTGCTTGAGGAATTCGGGTATCCTCGCGACGGCATGGCCTCCGCCAAAGGGACGCCGGTGACGGCCCGCGACATCTACTACAAGCATGTGTTTGACGAGATACGCAACGGAGGAAAACTCGCAGGAGCCAACTTCTGGGGATGGGGTGGACTTGCCGACCCGGCCCACGAGACCTGGCAGCCCGGAGATGAATATACGGGAGATCCGGCCCAGGAGGCACAAGGACTCAACTCAGTATTTGCCGACGACCGCACAACGATTGCCATAATTGTGGATTAATGGATAAAAAAGTATTATATTAAGGCGATTATTTGCACTAATTTTGCAAGCGTAAACCGATGGACTTCCAGATCATAAAAATGTAAGCCGCATGGGGGCCTGAGGTTTACGCTTTTTTTCTATCAGCGTTGCCATGACGCCATCTTTCATAGAAATTTCCATAATTTAACCTATAACCAATATGAAACCAAAATTAATTAACCTTAGAAGTCTGCTGACGGCACTCTTCATCACATGGATGATGGCGGCCGCGGCGCAGACCACTGTGAAAGGCTTGGTGACTGATGAGACGGGAGAACCGCTCATCGGAGCCACAGTACAGGAGAAAGGTAATGTGAAGAACGGAACGGCCACAGACATCGAGGGTATGTTCACCCTCAATGTCGGGAGTCTCAACGGCTCGCTCATAGTGAGCTATGTGGGGATGGAGACCGCCGACTTCAAGCTCAACGGACGCTCGGAGGTGGAGATTATCCTCCGTGAGAATTCGGAAGTGCTTGAAGAAGTTGTAGTGGTGGGCTACGGCACACAGCGTAAATCGGACATCACCGGCTCGGTGGGCTCAGTGACAGAGGCTCAGATGAAGCAGACCATCGTCACCAACGCCGACCAGATGCTTCAGGGCAAGGTGGCCGGTGTGCAGGTGACCCAGAACTCCGGAGCNCCNGGCGGTGCCACTTCTGTGAGAATCCGTGGCGCAAGCTCGCTAAACTCCTCCAACGAACCTCTTTACGTGATCGACGGAGTGCCCATGAGCGGCTCCAACGATATCGGCGGTTTCGACTGGATGGGAGGCTCCAACGGCCAGACCAAGGTGAATCCTCTGGCAGCGATAGCCCCCTCCGACATCGTGAGCATCGACGTGCTCAAGGATGCCTCCGCGTGTGCCATCTACGGTGCTGCCGGCGCCAACGGCGTAGTGCTCGTGACAACACGCCGCGGATCTGCGGGACACACTAACGTGACCTACGACGGCTATGTAGCCTGGCAGCAGGTNGCCAAGAAGCTCGATATGATGGATCTGCGTGAATATGCCCTATATCAGCAGCANCTCCGTGATGAGGGTGTGCTTTCAGGCAATAACTTCGACTCCACCTACAGCGACATATCGCTGCTCGGACGCGGCACCGACTGGCAGGATGAGATATTCCGCACCGCCTTCATGCAGAGCCATCAGGTGAGCGTCACCGGCGGCAACGAGAAGACAGTCTACGCCATGAGCGGCGGCTGGATGAAGCAGGACGGTATCATTATAGGATCAGACTTCACCCGNTTCAACGCACGCTTCAACCTTGACAACAACATCACCCCCTGGCTCAAGATAGGTGGTGCCATGGCCTATACCCGCACAGACGAGACCATCACCCGCAACGACGGCTCCGACGGTGTGATCATGCAGGCTATGACCATGATGCCCTCTGTGCCGGTGCGTGATTTCGACGGTAACTGGGCAGGCCCCAACACAGTGAACGGCGCATCGACATGGAACCCCGTGGCCCTCGCCCTCATGACCAACAANACACTGCTCCGCCAGAAGGTGAACGGCAACTTCTACCTTAACCTTGACTTCCTGAAGTATTTCAACTTCCGTGCAGAATATGCCTACGACGCATCGCAGAACCAGAACAAATCGTTCATACCCCGCTATCAGTTCGGACTCGTGTCGAACGATATCAACCAGATGATGCACCGTGAGGACCACAACTACTTCTGGATGCAGAAAGANTACATCACCTACCGCCAGACAGTAGCGCAGAAGCATGACATCACAGCGATGGTGGGTTTCGAGGTGTCGAAAGGATCATGGAACGGCACTCAGTTNATCAAGAACAACTTCACCAGCGACAATATATTCGTGATGGGAGCCGACGGTGATTTCGTAAGCAACACAGGCTGGAGCGACGCCAACTCAGCCGCCTCCTTCTTCGGCCGCGTGAACTATGGCTTCGACAACCGNTACCTGCTGACAGCCACCATACGCCGCGACGGATCGAGCAAGTTCGGCCCGAGCAACAAATGGGGTACATTCCCCGCCGTGGCTCTTGCATGGCGTGCGGTGGAGGAGAAATTCCTCCGCGACGTGAACTGGCTCAGCAACCTCAAGCTCCGTCTGGGCTACGGAAAGGTGGGTAACTCCAACATCAGCACCTACCTCTACGGCTCGACTCTCCAGACCATCCTGACTCCCGCCGGCTCAGCCTACATACCGAGCAACCTCTCCAACCCCTATCTGAAATGGGAGGCTTCGGAGCAGTGGAACATCGGTCTTGACTTCGCNGCCTTCAACAACCGTCTTGAGATTACAGTGGACGGCTACCGCAAGCAGACACAGGACCTGCTGATGCAGACCTTCGTGCCCTCGCACATCGGCTCCAATTCATGGGGAGAGATCAACACCCCCTATGCCAACATAGGAAAGACACGCAACATCGGTGTGGATGTGCAGATCAACGCACGCCCCGTGATCACCAGAAACTTCACATGGACTTCCGCCCTCTCACTCTCGCACAACCGCAACAAGATCGTAGCTCTCAACGACGACTCACAGAGAATCTACGGCAATGTCGACTGGTATGCACCGTTCCAGACAGTGTCGATGTTCGCGGTAGGTCAGCCGATGGGTGTGTTCTACGGATATGTCACCGAGGGACTGTTTGAGAACGAGGCAGACATCGTAGGACACGCCACACAGACCGGCGGAAGCACCCCTTATTCCAACAAGATCGACAAAGTGTCGGGTGCATGGGTAGGTGATCTCAAATTCGCCGACCTCAACGGCGACGGTGTGATCGATGATGCCGACCAGAGAGTGATAGGCGATCCCAACCCGGATCTGACCTTCGGTTTCACCAACACCTTCTCATACAAGAACTTCGAGCTCAATATCGGCCTGACAGGCCAGATCGGGGGAGATGTGCTCAACTGGAGCCGCTACCGCATCGAGGGCCTCTCATCCATATGGGATAACCAGGCTGTGAGTGTGCTCAACCGCGCACGCACGGAGAAGATAGACCCCAACGGGGGTGACGACATCTCCAATCTTCGTCTGGCAGAGGGACACAACGGGATGCCCCGCTTCTCCAATCTCGACTCCAACGGCAACCAGCGCATGAGCGACCGCTGGATAGAGGANGGCAGCTACCTCCGCATNCAGAACATCTCTCTGAGCTACAATCTCCCCACAGAGTGGGCAAAGAAGGCATTCCTCCAGAGCGCGAGAATATATTTCAATGTGCAGAACGTGTATACCTTCACGAAATACAGCGGATATGACCCCGAGATCGGCGCATACAACCAGAGCTCACTGCTCCAGAATATCGACCGCGGACGTTATCCCACCCCCCGCACCTACACTGTAGGTCTCAACCTCTCGTTCTAACCATTCAATCAAGAGCAAAATGAAAAATATCATAAAGAGATCATTACTTGCAGTGATTCTCGGGGGCTCGCTCGCATCGTGCAACGACTTCCTGACAATCGATCCGGTAGACAAACCGGTGCTTGAGACATACTACACCACCCCCGAGGCGTTGCGCTCCACCACACTTGCCCTCTACGGGTCGAAGACATGGAGCAACTTCCATATGAACTTCCAATGGAAGCTCGACATGATCAACGGCGACATCTACTACACCTATTCGGATGAAGGGCAGTGGTATTTCGGAACCTACACGTCGGTCAATCCCTACCTCAACGAGGGATGGAAGGGACTTTACAACGTTATACTCGAGGCCAACAGCATCATCCACGACATCGCTCCCGTGTGCGGAGGGACAATCACCTCAGAGGATATCGATCATGCCATAGGGGAGGCGCGTGCCTTCCGCGGCTACTGCCACTACATGCTCGCCGAGGTGTGGCATGATGTCCCCGTGATCGAGAACAACACGGCACTCATATCGTCGAATACCCTCGACGTGCCCCGCAACACTCAGGCAAGCGTCTACCGCTTCGCCATGGAGGATCTTGACGCAGCTGTAGAACTCCTTCCTGAAAGCGACAGCGATCCTTTCCGTCTTGACAAAAGAAAGGCCCGCGCCCTCCGCGCCAAGCTCGCGGTGACCATGGCCGCCCACAAAGATTACGGCTACGACCGCGACGAGCTCTATGCGAAAGCGGCCGACGACGCCCTCTTCGTGATAGAGAACACCCAGGCCCTCACACAGATTGACTTCTCTACCCTGTTTGATGTGGAGAGCAACAACGGACCGGAGTCTATCCTCGCCATACAGTGCGGTGTGCTCGGCTACAGCTACGGCAACGCCCGCAACACCGCATGGAGCCGCTCAAGCGTGATAGCCGACCAGACCTGGGGCGCAGGCAAGGGCCCCACACTCTCGCTTCAGCGTCTTTACGACCGCAACGACAAGCGCCGTATGTGGACTTACATGACCAACGGCGACTACTATCCGATGCTCAACCGTGCCGGCGGAGGCTACACCTATCAGTATGTGAGCCGCGACTCCAACGGCGATGTGCTTGAAGACCGCAACGAGATGCTCGCGCATATCAAGAAATACATCATCGGAAAAGCGGCCGACTGCGACGGCAACGTGGGTATCAACCAGGATGCGGCCAACAATATCTATCTGATGCGTCTGGCCGACGTATATCTCACTTATGTAGAGGCGAAGATGGGNACAGCCAACTCCACTTCAGACGCAACCGCCTTGAAATACTACAACATGGTGCGCCAGCGTGCGGGAGTGAGCGAGGCAACCTCCGTAAGCTTCACCGACCTTCTCAAAGAGCGTCGCCGTGAGCTCGCCTTCGAGAGCCAGACATGGTTTGACACCCAGCGCTACCGTTACCGCGAAGGGGACGCAGCGGCACTCGCTCTCCTCAACAACGGCTACGACACAGGTATGAACCGCGCGGCGATGATTCTTCCCGACTGGGAGAAGTATCCTTCGCCCGATGCCTCTAACGAGAACAACCTGGATATCTACATAGTGGTTGACCATGTGGCCGACGGTGCGATGTATGATCCCATCAACCTCGACGCGTCAGCCTTTGTGGCACCGATTCCCGCCGCCGTTTCCTCCAGCTCGCCGATGCTGTCGCAGGCTCCGGTGGACTACTATTCCGGATCAGCCGAATGAGAACCGAACGGAAATGTGAAACCAGAAAAAACAGCAACACAATGAAATCAATCTTCAAATATACATTTCTCCTTTTCTCAGGCGCAGCCGTGGCAGCCACATTGGCATCTTGCAGCGAGAGCGAGGCCGAGAAAGACAGAGGTAACGCCCCTGTGGTGAAATATGCACGCCTTTGCGACGCGGAGAAGGCAGACTCCCTCATAAGCGGAGCCGCCCTCGGCACACGCCTATGCTTCGTAGGTGACAATCTGGGCGATGTGCAGCAGATATGGTTCAACGACCAGAAGTCGAAACTCAACCCGACGATGGTGACGAGCCACACCATCATAGTAGACATACCGAACAACATACCGGGAGAGGTGAACAACACCGCCCGCTTCATAACATCGACCGGCATAACGGTTGATTACCCCTTCAATGTGTCGGTGCCCGCTCCGAGAGTGGAATCCATGACATGTGAATATGCCCATGCGGGGGATATCGTGACCCTTAAGGGGGCCTACTTCGCCGATGATCCCAATGTGCCTCTTACAGTGACATTCGAGGGTGGGGCAGAGGCTGAAATCCGCAAGCTCGCCCAGAACGAGATCGAGATAGAGGTGCCGCAGGGGGCCAAGGAGGGTCCGGTGACAGTCACCTCAATCTACGGGGCAGGGGAGAGTAGCTTCCACTATCTCGACACCCGCGGCCTGATGTTTGATTTCGACGGGGCCACCGGACTGGGCAACCATGGCTGGCACAACGCCGTGATAGAGGATGACGGCACCGGCATATCAGGCAACTATATGCGCCTTGGCGACGGAGAGACCCTTCTCGCAGGGAGCGATGCCTGGGACGACAACAACTTCTCCTTNGAATACTGGGCAGGAAGCTGGAACACCCCCACCGACTANCCCGAACGCGAGGGTGTCAGACTGTTCGATATCGTGGATTTCAGCGATTTCAACAACATGAGCCTGAAGTTCGAGGTGTGTGTCCCGGCAGATGCCGCATGGCAATCATGTGCTATGCAGATCATCTTCGCCGGCACCGCCAAGGTGTCGATGGGTAACGCCGGCACCGATATCTACGGCAACAGTGTGGCCGGCTGCAACAACACATACTTCCAGGACACAAGCGCACGCGGCCTATGGTCGCCGTGGACCACAACGGAAGCATACCACACCGACGGCAAGTGGGTGACGGTGACACTTCCGATAAAGGACTTCGTGTATGCCCCCGACGGGAGCGGCGCCACCACNTTCCTCTCCTCTGCTGAGGATTTCGCAAGCCTTCAGCTCTTCCTCTGGAACGGCGGGGCGGCCGGTGTGGACTGCACTCCGCTGCTCAAGATCGACAACATCCGCGCGGTGAAAAACTGATGATACAGACCCACGTAGAAAGAACAAACTAAACCAGACAATCAAGCAATGAGAAATATATTGAAATTCACAGCCATCATCGCGATGGGGGTAGCAGCGTCGACAGTGCTGACCACCTCCTGCTCCAACGATGACTACGACACCCAGCAATATCTCGGGGGAGTCAATCTGAATGTGTGGGGGCCGCGCCCCGTGGCCCGCGGTGGAGAACTCCGTTTCCTCGGGTCGGGCATGGACCAGATAACGGCAGTGGTGATTCCGGGGAGCGGCGAGGTGAGCACCATCAATGTGGTCTCCTCCGAGGAGATACGCATAGTGGTGCCTCAGGATGCCGAGCCCGGCAAGGTGAAGCTTCGCCATTCAGGGGGGGAGATCGAGAGTATGACGGAGCTCTCCTTCCTGGAGCCGATATCCATCACATCACTCTCACCCATGACCGTGAAGCCGGGAGCTACCCTCACCATAAGCGGCGATTATCTCAACCTTATCTCAGAGGTGATCTTCACCGACGAGGTGGCAGTGGATGAGGATGACTTCATCACCCACACCAGAAGCGAGATATCGCTGGCCGTGCCGGCCGAGGCCTGTACAGGAAAAATTATCCTCAGCGACGGAGGGACACCGATTCCCAACCGCATACCCTCGGAGGATGAACTGACAATCGTGCTCCCCTCTGTGGCGAAGGTGACCGACCTTACCGGGGCCAAGCCGGGAGAGACCGTCACATTCGATGTGGCAGACCTNGATCTTGTAAAGAGTGTGGTCATGCCCGACGGCACAGAGGTGGATTTCACCGCAGAGGATGGGAAGCTCAGCTTTGTGCTCCCCGCCAACATCAGCGACGGCACAATCTGCATGATCCCCGCGAGCGGAATTAAGGTAGCGATTGCCACTGTAGGTGTAGCNCTCCCCGAAGAGGTGGTGGCCTCACCGGCAGAAAATATCTGGGGTGGCGACATCGTCAAGTTCAAAGGTGTGAATATGGAGCTTGTGACGGAAGTGACCTTCCCCGGCGTAGAGGATGGGGTGGCNCCGTCAGAGATCAGCGCTACAGAGATNACCGTTACAGTTCCCGAGGGGACATGCAGCGGCATGGCAGTGCTCCACACGGCCAGCGGCGGCGCGGTTGAGGCGGCAGTGTCTACCATCAAGCCCGAGGCTGTGGGTTATAATCCGATACCGGCNCCCCTTGCGAGCGATGTGACAGTGAGCGGACGTAATCTCGGCCATGTGGCATCGATCACATTCGGAGGCACAGTCAAGGTGGATGTATCCTATCCTGGAGAGTCGGAATTCAACGTAAGCATTCCCGCCACTCTTTCAGCGGGATCGAACAGCGTGACCCTGACCCTGACCAACGGAGAGAGCGTGGAGTGCGCTCCGATCGAGCTTACCGCTCCCGAGTGTGCGTATGCAACNCTCCTCCCCNCGGATGATGCAGAGATCAATGCCGGCGATATGTTCACNATCACCATCGCCAATGCCGACAAGCTCACAGGAGTGGAGGTAGACCGTCAGGCAGTGCAGTATATCCTCAATGGGGAGCGCCTCACGATCCAGGTGCCCGCNACGGCCGGCAAGAACTCCGAGTTCACGCTTGTATCATCAAACGGCANCATCACCTATCCTATCAGCGTGATAGCGGCGACACACGTGGAGAATGTAATCTTCAACGAGCTCCGCGACCTCGGCAGTTGGGCCGGAGAGGGTGACGGGGGTGCNTTCCGTCTCTATAAGGAATCGTTCGAGGGTGTGCCGGCAGGGTCGAAGCTTGTGTTCCATGTGGCTCCCTATGCTTATGCCCAGATACAGGTGAACGACGCCAACTGGGGTCAGATAGTTATNGAGGAGGTAGACCAGACAGCNACCACATTCGAGATGATCCTCACACAGGAAATACTCGACCGCATCCTTGGGACCGACGACGGATGGTCGACCACCGCACTTGTGGTGCAGGGCCAGGGAATGCTNGTGAGCAAGGTACATATCGAGTGGGAGAACTCACTTGAGACAGTGATCTGGNACGCCGGCTGGATATGCTCAGGCTGGGGAGGCAACCAGGATCTTGCCTGGGGCGGCTACGACTGGAGCACAGTGAAACCGGGCACAGTGATGCGTCTCTACACCACATCGACTGTAGGCGACGACTGGTGGTGCATCTCTCTGCGCCACGGNGACAGCTGGGGCAGTCTTCCCGACCCGATACCGAGCCANTATGACAATCCGGCNTCACCTCTTGAGGTGACNCTGACGGCGGGAGTGCTTGATGATCTTGTGGCCAACGGCGGCCTCGTGATCACCGGCAGTGAATATCAACTCGACAAGATCACACTTGAATAACTGACGATTCATCATGAAAAATACAGCATATATTCTGGCCCTCCTCATGGGGGGCGCCACCCTGACGGCATGCGACGACGACCATAAGCCCGACTGGGAGATAACGGCCCCCTTCGATGTGAAGGCGGAATCTGTATCGATAGAGAACGGCGCCACGGTAGCTCTCTCCACNGAGAAGATAGAGATAGTCTACAACACCGCAGTAGTGTTGAATCCGCGCGCGGAGATCACCATGACAGGCGACGCCCTGAAAGGGGTGGAGATTGTGGATGGCAATCGTCTNGTNGNGGAGATATCACTATCCAAAGGTAAAACCTACACACTCACGATTCCGGCCAANGCAGTGGCCGGAATCGGATCGAAGACCTTCGCTCCGGCCATGGAGCTGACCTTCTCCACCGAGAAGGGGGGCGGGGTGATAACAGACGCATCGAAGGTGGCAGCCTCTCCGATCAANGCGGCAGCCACGGCTGAAGCTAAAGCCCTCTATACATTCCTCCGGGAGAANTACGGCAAGAAGCAGCTTTCNGGAGTGATGGGGGAGGTGGCCTGGGCCACAACCTTCAGCGANATGGTGGCGGCCGAGGCAGGGAAATANCCCGCTATCGTAGGTTTCGACTATATCCATCTTGCCTATTCACCATCCAACTGGATAGACTACGGCGACATCTCTCCTGTGAAGGGGGCCTGGGATGCAGGGAGCATACCGGCCATGACCTGGCACTGGAATGTGCCTGTATCAGAGGATGGGGGCGACGGCTCTTTCAATGCCTCTTCCGATCAGTTCAAGGCCTCAAATGTGCTTGTGGAGGGGACATGGGAAAACCGTGTGGCCACAGCCGATGTAGAGAAGCTGGCCGGATACCTCAAGCTGCTGCAGGATGCCGGAATCCCGGTGCTCTGGCGCCCCTTCCACGAGGCCGCCGGCGACTACACCTGGGGGGCATGGTTCTGGTGGGGTAATTCCGGAACGGAGGTTACCAAAGAGCTCTGGAGCTGGCTCCACACCAAACTGACAGATGAATACGGGCTGAACAACCTTATATGGGTTTGGACTGTACAGACCTCCGATGAAGGGAAGCCGGCCTCGATGGATAAGATCCGTGCCGCCTATCCCGGCGACGCTCTGGTTGACATTGTAGGAGTGGATCTCTACGAGGCACCCCTGAGCGACTGCACCGGCCAGTTCGAGCTTCTCTACAACCTTGTGGAGGGGAAGAAGATGGTGGCCCTCTCGGAATGCGGCAATCTTCTCGATGTCGATGCCGCTCTGGAGGCAGGAGCGCTGTGGAGCTACTTCATGGGATGGTATGAGATGGAGAACGGACTCCCCGTGTTCAATCAGTGGAACACGGCCGGAGAATGGAAGAGCATTCTCAACAATCCCGCAGTGATCAACCGCGGCGACTTCAACCTGATGAAGTGAGAGACAGAAACATAAAAAACGACAGATAAAATGAGAAATCAGGCAATCATAGCTGTAGGTCTTCTTCTCGTCTCCTGCGGGAGCGGGAAGAGGAGCGAAGGCTCACCGACTACGGATGCCGCCGCCACACCGGCGGCGGCACTCGCGGCGCGTCTCGATTCAGTGGCGCGCTCCGGACATTTCTATTTCGGCCATCACGACGACACCGCCTACGGGGTGGAATGGAAGTATGAGGATGTACGCAGCGACGTGCGCGACGTGACAGGGGAGTATCCCGGACTGATGAACTGGGACCTCGGGCTGATAGAACTCGATTCGGCGAGAAACCTCGACAAGGTGCCCTTCAGTTTCATAGCCGGAGAGATAAGGAAGCAGGATGCGCGCGGAGGAGTGAATGCCATAAGCTGGCATCCGCGCAACGTAATGACCGGGGGTGACTCATGGGACACAACCGGCTCCCCCCTCCATGAACTCGCCGGCAACCGGGAAATGGCCGACAGCCTCGACGCATGGATAACGCGGGCGGCCCGCTTCATCGGCGATCTGAGGAATGAGGAGGGGGAGAGGATTCCGGTGGTGTTCCGTCCGTGGCATGAGAACAACGGCACATGGTTCTGGTGGGGTTCGGCCAATGCCACTCCCGAGGAATATATCGACCTATGGAAACGCACCCGGAGCATCTTCGACCGCGAGGGTATCGACAATGTGGTGTGGGCCTATTCGCCCGACAGGGTAGACAGCAAGGAGAAATTCCTGCTGACCTATCCCGGCGACGACTATGTGGATCTGATCGGCTCAGATATCTACCATTTCAACGGAGAGGAGGGGAGAGAGGAATTCGAGAAGCAGGTTCGCTCCCAGCTCTCCGTAGTGGAGGCCGAGGCCAAGGAGAGGGGTAAACTGATGGCTTTCACCGAGAGCGGTCTGGAGGGTGTGACGATACCCGACTGGTACACCAACGTGCTCCTTCCCGCAGTGTCGGAATTCCCGGTGGCCTATGTATGCGTGTGGCGTAATGCCAATAAAGAGGAGAAGGCCGGACATTATTATGTGCCTTACAAAGGACATCCGGCCGAGGAGGACTTCAAGGCATTCCACGCCAACGGAAAGGCAATATTCGTAAAATAGACCATACTCAATCAAACCGACCATAAGACAATGAATATATTCGAATACCGCAAGGACCTTGTCCTCGCACGTTATGAGGAACATATCACGAAACCGAACAATCCGATAGAGGGGAACGGCATCTACGAACGCTACGAGAATCCTGTGGTGACTGCCGACTCAGTGCCCCCCTTCTGGAAATATGATTTCAATCCCGCCACCAATCCCTATTTCATGGAGCGTATAGGCTGCAACGCAACCCTCAACTCAGGAGCCATCAAATGGGGCGATAGCTATGTGATAGTGGTGAGAGTGGAGGGGAGCGACCGTAAGTCGTATTTCGCGATTGCTGAGAGTCCGAACGGAATCGACAACTTCCGCTTCTGGGATCATCCCATCACACTTCCCGACACGGAGAATCCGGCAACCAACGTCTACGACATGCGTCTCACGCGGCATGAGGATGGCTGGATCTACGGCCTCTTCTGTGTGGAACGCCACGACGATTCGAAGCCCGGCGACCTTTCAGCCGCCACCGCAGCCTGCGGCATAGCCCGNACACGCGACCTCGTGACATGGGAGCGTCTTCCCGACCTCAAGAGCAAGAGCCAGCAGCGCAATGTTGTGCTTCATCCGGAGTTCGTGAATGGAAAATATGCCCTTTATACACGTCCGCAGGATGGATTTATCGACACCGGCAGCGGCGGTGGTATAGGCTGGGCGCTTGTCGACGACATCTGTCATGCCGAGATCGACAAGGAGATAATCATCGACTCCCGCTACTATCACACCATCAAGGAGGTGAAGAACGGGGAGGGGCCGCACCCCATCAAGACCCGCAGGGGATGGCTCCATCTGGCCCACGGTGTGAGAGGGTGCGCCTCCGGACTGCGCTACGTGCTCTATCTCTATATGACCGCACTTGATGAACCCTGGCGCAAGATAGCCTCCCCCGGCGGCTACTTCATGGCCCCCATCGGCGATGAATATATCGGCGATGTGATGAATGTGCTGTTTGCCAACGGCTGGATAGCCGATGAGGATGGGAAGGTATTCATCTACTATGCATCGTCAGACACAAGGATGCATGTGGCCACATCCACAATCGACAGACTTGTGGACTATTGCTTCAATACTCCTCAGGATGGNTTGACGACAACGGAATCGGTGAAGACNCTCAACCGTCTGATCGATGCGAATCTGGCTCTAAAGGGTAATCTCCGATGAGCGGCCTGAGTGAGAAAATCGGGTATGGCTTCGGAGATATGGCCTCCTCGATGTTCTGGAAGGTATTCAGCTACTATCTCCCTTTCTTCTATGCCAATATCTTCGGGATAAGCCTGATCGACACGGGGGTGCTTCTGCTTGTCACCCGCATCTGGGACGCCGTCAGCGACCCGATGATGGGAGTTCTGGCCGACCGCACCAAGACACGGTGGGGTAAATACCGTCCTTATCTGTTATGGGTGGCTGCCCCCTTCTCGATATGCGGAATCCTGCTCTTCACTACCCCCGACTGGGGCTACGGTGCGAAGCTTGTATGGGCCTACGTCACTTATATCCTGATGATGACAGTCTACACAGGGATCAATGTCCCTTACGGAGCGATGTTGGGGGTGATGACCGATAATTCAAACGAGAAAACGGTCTATTCCTCCTTCCGCATGTTCTTCGCCTACGGAGGCTCATTCATAGCCCTCTTCGCATGGGATCCCCTCTGCCATCTCTTCGGAAGCCGTCTGGGCCTCTCTCTGCAGACGAGCTGGCAGTATGCAATGATGGTGATAGCTGCCTGCTGCTTCATTCTCTTCCTGCTCTGCTTCCGCATGACAAAAGAGAAACTGTCGACAGTGTGTACCGCCTCGCTGGGGAAAGACCTCAAGGCCCTTGTCAGCAATAAGCCGTGGTGGGTGCTCAACGGTGCGTCGCTCTGTTTCAATCTCTTCAACACAGTGAGGGGAGCGACAGTGGCGTTCTTCTTCGCCGATATCATCGGAGGGGAGCAGCACATTTTCATCTTCACCGTGGAGATACTCTTCTATTCCGGCCTTTTCCTCGGCATCGGAGAGGTGGCCAATATGGGAGGTGTGGCGCTGGCTGTGCCTGTCACCGCCCGCCTCGGTAAGAAAGCCACCTTCATGATGGTTGACGTGCTGCTGGTGGCTCTCAGCGTGGCCTTCTTCACATGTAATCCCGAGACCTCCGGAGGGCTTGTGATGATGCTTCTCCTGCAGGTGGCCATATCGGTGCTGACCGGCATCATGTCGCCCCTTGTATGGTCGATGTATGCCGATGTGAGCGATTATTCCGAGCTCCGCAACGGGAGCGCCTCCACCGGCCTCATCTTCTCTTCAGCCTCGATGGCCCAGAAATTCGGCGGCGCGATCGGCGGCGCAGCGGTGATGTGGCTTCTCAGCGCTTCGGGCTATGTGGAGCGGCCGGAGGGTGTGCAGACTCTTGAGATAGCTCAGCCGGCGAGTGCNATCACCTGCCTGTGGATGCTCATGACATTCATACCGGCCGGAGTGGCCCTGCTCTCGTTGATGTTGCTTTGGATATATCCTCTCGGCACTAAGGAGATGGAGTCGATAGTGAGCGAGCTCAACGAGCGCCGGCAGAGTGTGACGGAGGTGCCTTTCGCGATAGGCGATCCGGAGATATGCTGACCGAAAAATCAGAAAATCCTATAAAAGATGAATGAAAAGAATAAGGAGGTATTCAGGCAGCAACTGCTTGAGAACCTCACCGACAACATACTTCCCTACTGGACAGGGAGGATGCGCGATCCCCGCGGCGGCTATTATGGCCGCCGCGATGGTTATGACCATCTTTATCCCGACGATCCGAAAGGGGCGATACTCCATGCGCGTATCCTATGGAGCTTCTCGGCCGCCTATCGGTTGCTCGGAAAAGAGGAATATCTCGAAGCTGCGCGTCATGCGCTCAGCTTCATCCGTGAGCATTTCCTCGACAAGGAATATGGTGGCGCCTACTGGAGCGTGAAAGCCGACGGCACCCCTCTCGATACGAAAAAACAGTATTATGCCATAGCCTTCATAATCTACGGTATGGCGGAATATTGGCTCGCCACCGGTGATGATGAGGTGATCGACGAGGCGTATTCACTCTTCCTTGATATAGAGAAACATGCCCGCGACAGAGAGCGGGGGGGATATTACGAGGCGGCAACGAGGGACTGGAGTCCGATAGCCGACATGCGCCTGAGCGAGCATGACGCCAATGCCTCGAAGACCATGAACACACATCTTCATATCCTGGAGGGATACACCAACCTGTTGCGGGCCCTGAAGAGGAGGGGTGACAAGGAGAGGGTAGATGTTGTTGAGGAGGCTACCGCTGAATTGCTGAGAGTTTTCCTTGAAAGGATAGAGAATCCGGCCACTCATCATCTAACACTCTTCTTCGACGACGACTGGAATAAATATGACGATACAGAATCGTATGGCCACGACATAGAGGCCTCCTGGCTGATGCTTGAGACGGCCGAAGTGGTAGGAGAGAAGGAGCTGTATGAGGCTACTCTCCGGCATACCCGCGATATAGCCCTTGCCGGGCTGAAGGGGAGGCGGGATGACGGAAGCATGGTGTATGAACTGCACGCCGACGGCCTACCGGACGCCGACCGCCATTGGTGGGTGCAGGCCGAGAATGTGATCGGACAGCTCTATCAGAGCCGTTATCATTCCCTCCCCGGCTCGGATGAGGGTGAGAGATGGCTTGATGATGCCTTCGAAAGCTGGCGCTATATCGCCGACAATCTTGTAGACCCGGCCGGGGAATGGTATTGGAGCCGCAGGGCCGACGGAAGCATCAACCGTGATGACGACAAAGCAGGCTTCTGGAAATGCCCTTATCATAATTCCAGAATGTGCATAGAGGCTCTCAGATGTCTGGAATGATACATTATTTACACACTTCCACATCAAACCGAGGGGGTTTATATTATAAATTTTGTCTAACTTTGCGGTAGATTACCAATAAAAATCCAAATCATGAAACATCTGAAAAGATACATAGCCGCAGCGAGCCTTCTGTGTGTGCTTCCCATGGCGGCTGAGCGGCTTCACGTGTCGACTCCGTCGACATCCCTTGTGCTTGATGCCAACAAGGGGGATCAATTGAAATTCCTTTATTACGGTAAGGCTCTCAAAGGGGCCGATCTCGACAACTTCACGGCCGCCGGTACAGGCTGGCAGGCTGCATATCCGGTCTATGGTCTATGGCCTGAGAAGGAGGCAGCCTTCAGCGCGGTACATTCCGATGGCAACATGGTGCTTGATATGGTGGTGGAGGGGATAGCCTCAAGNAAAGGGGCCGACGGGTCGGAGACCCTCACGGTGACACTTGCCGACAAGGTGTATCCCTTCAATATCGATGTCAACTACCGTACATATCCGGGAGAGGATGTGATAGAGACATGGACCGANGCATCGCACAACGAGAAAGGGACNGTGACACTCAACCGCTTCATGTCGGGTTATCTTCCGTTGCGCCGGAGCGATCTCCATGTGTCGCAGCTTTACGGCTCATGGGCCAACGAGGGGAGGGTGGAGGAGGCTCCGCTACCCCACGGCCTCAAGGTGATCAAGAACAAGGATGGCGCCCGCAACTCCCACACATCGCACGGCGAAGTCATGATCTCGCTTGATGGCAAAGGGAAGGAGAANGAGGGGCGTGTGATAGGGGCCGCATTGTGCTACGGCGGCAACTACAAGCTGATGTTTGACACCGACGACTCCAACTATCACCATTTCTTCGCGGGAATCAACGAGGAGAATTCATCATACAACCTGAAGAAGGGTGAGAGATTTGTGACTCCACCCCTTGCGCTGACATATTCCGAGGAGGGACTCGGAGGAGTGAGCCGTAATTTCCACCGCTGGGGACGTAACCATAAGCTCGCCAACGGCGACACTCCCCGCAAGATACTGCTCAACAGCTGGGAGGGTGTATATCTCGATATAAAGGAGCCGGAGATGTATCAGATGATGGATGATATCGCCTCGATGGGTGGAGAGCTTTTCGTGATGGACGACGGCTGGTTCGGCCCCAAATATACACGCGACCGCGACNACGCATCATTAGGGGACTGGACTGTGGACACCCGCAAGCTGCCCCACGGAATCAAAGGGCTCACCGACGCCGCCAAGGAGCGTGGCATAAAGTTCGGCATCTGGATAGAGCCCGAGATGGCCAACACACGCTCAACACTCTACGACGAGCATCCTGAATATATCATAAAGTCGACGAAACATGATGCGGTGCAGGGACGTGGCGGCACNCAGGTGGTGCTCGACCTCGCCAACCCGAAAGTGCAGGATATAGTGTTCAACGTGGTGGATACGCTGCTCACCAAATATCCNGAGATCGACTACATCAAGTGGGACGCGAATGCACCGGTNATGAATCATGGGTCGCAGTATCTCTCGGCCGACAACCAGAGCCATCTCTACATAGACTATCACAAGGGATTTGAGAAGACACTGCAACGTATACGCGCCAAATATCCCGATGTGACNATACAGGCCTGTGCCAGCGGAGGGGGACGCGCCAACTGGGGCATACTTCCCTATTTCGACGAGTTCTGGGTGAGCGACAACACCGATGCGCTGCAACGTATCTACATGCAGTGGGGCACGAGCTACTTCTTCCCCGCAATAACTATGGCATCGCATATTTCGGCATCCCCCAACCATCAGACCAACCGTATCGTACCGCTGAAGTTCCGCACCGATGTGGCTATGAGCGGACGCCTGGGTATGGAGATACAGCCAAAGAATATGACTGAGGAGGAGAAGGAACAGACCCGCAAGGCGATAGCCGACTATAAGAAGGTGCGCGATGTGGTGCAGTTCGGCGATATCTACCGTCTGCTCTCCCCGTATGATGGTAAAGGAGCGGCCTCTCTGATGTATGTCAAGCCCGACAAGAGCGACGCTGTATATTATTGGTGGAAGACAGAGACGTTTGTCAACCAGCAGTTGCCGAGAGTGACCATGGCCGGTCTTGATCCGGAGAAGATGTATGTTGTGACCGAGCTGAACCGTGTGGACAACGAGCCCCTCCCGTTTGAGGGTAAGGAATACAGCGGCAGCTTCCTGATGTCGAACGGTCTTGAGATGCCCCTCAGCCATAATGTAGACTGGAACAAGCGCAACGACTACGCCTCACGGGTGTTGAGGCTCACAGCGAAGTAAATAAGTCGGAATCAGATAAAAGAAGGATGTCCTGCCCTGTGGAGGGGTCGGGACATCCTTTTTTTGAATGTAAGTCAGTGGGGGCGCCGCCGATTTCGGCGCGAGGGCATCACAGAATGCTGCGAAGTTGCAGCGCAAGCAGGCTCAGGCCTATGGCATAGATGGAAAAGAGAAGAAGACGGTCGGCGAAAGAACGCCGTTTCTGTTCGGATCTGTTCATAAAGTCTGTATTTTGGGCAGCGGAACGGGTCCGCTGCCGTTAGTGAATGTTTCTCAGATCGCTTTGACGGCGAATCCGGCATCCGTAGTGGGTTCGGCCGTAACCTCACTTCCGAATGCATTGCAAAGTTAATACGCAACCTATGCGGTAATACTTCAGCGTTGTGTTAAAAAATGTAAATCCGAATCAGATAAAATGAAAATACTCCCGGACTTACTTACGGGAGTATTTGGCGCATTTCGGGGAGTAGGCAAGAGTGACGATGTAACTGTCGCTCACCCCTTCGCTTTCATAGGTGTAGAGCTCCATCGGAGTGTCGGGAGAGTCAGGAAGATTGATGAGCGCTTTCCCAATCACCGGTTCGGGAGCTCCGGGAAGATTCATCTTTCGGTCGATGACGGGGAGCGACAGGAGGCGAATGTCACGTCGGAGGTCAAGACCCTCGGTCATGGCAGCTTTGTAAAGGGCCTCCTTTGCTGTCCACGCAATGATATTGGCCTCAAGATCATCAGGGGGAATCATTGTCAGCTCCTCGTCGGAGAGGAAGCGCTCGCGCACCTTGAGCACCTGCGAGCGACCGACACTCTCTGCATCAATCCCCATGGCTGTGCGGGGAGCGAACTTCGCGAGATCGGCTTCGGGAGTCTTGGGAAGGGAAGCCACCGCGAAGAGATGTCCGGTGTGGGTGATGGATATACGCGACTGGGTGCCGAAGAGGAAGGGAGCGCCGTTAGAGAAATAGCCGATTTCGCGATAGCCGTCGCGTCCGTTCTCGCAATATATCTGCCGGGCCATCTCCTCCCATACACGTCCGGATTTGCTCTCCATGCCGCACACCTCCTCCACACGTATTCCTGCAGGGGTGGGATGTGGCCAATATATGAATTCGTCTTCCATAATCTTAAATTGAATAGGTTTGTAAATGAGCGNGGGTGATCATTCCGGATGCTCCTCGGATGCGGGATGGCTGACGGTCACCTTTACCTTTGTGATGCGGTGACGCTCCTTCTGTATCACCTGAAAACGTAGCGGGCCTCTCTCAAGAGTCTCTTTCATAGTCGGGAAAT
Source organism: Bacteroides sp. (assembly GCA_014801605.1). Taxonomy (GTDB): domain Bacteria; phylum Bacteroidota; class Bacteroidia; order Bacteroidales; family Muribaculaceae; genus Lepagella. The sequence continues at coordinate 7,460 of JAAVDU010000040.1, read as the reverse complement.
CACCTTTTATCTCCAGAAGCAGTCCGGCGAGAGTTTCGGCTTCACCGGTATCGCCTAATTCCTCCTCGTCGATATCAAGGATATGGCAGAATTCACCGAGCGATACCTTAGCATCGAAGATGTAGGTGTTGGCGTTGACTTTCTTGTAGACAGATGTCTGCTCGTCATATTCATCATCGATCTCACCTACAATCTCCTCGATGATATCCTCGAGGGTGACCATACCCTGAGTGCCGCCATATTCATCCACCACAATAGCTATATGAATCTTTCGCTTCCGGAAATCCTCCAGGAGGTCGTCGATAGGGCGAGATTCAGGCACGAAATATGGTTCGCGGAGGAGGGTCTGCCAGCGGAAAGTGTCGGGCTGTTTGCCGATGTAGGGGAGAAGATCCTTGGAATATAGGATTCCGCGGATAGTATCCTGCGAAGTGTCGTAGACCGGGATACGGGAATAGCCTGATTTGAGGATGACGTCCATGGCCTCGGTCCATGTGTCGTGATATTCTATGGCTGTGATGTCAACGCGGGAGATCATGATGTCGCTTACCTCCTTCTCGCCGAAAGAGAGGATGCCTTCAAGCATCTCCTTATCCTCCCCCTCCTTTATGTCGGAGATCTGGAGGGCCTTCTCAAGCTCGTCGGTAGAGAGGTTTTCCGCTTTTTTAGTCACCACTTTATTGATGAGAGAGGATGACCTCACCATGAATCTGGCGAGCGGCCCGGTGAGCTTGTATATCATCATCAGGGGGTCGGCGGCCATTTTCACCCATTTCATCGTGCGGTTTCGGGCCACGAGTTTGGGGAAGATTTCACCGAATAGGAGGAGAAGGAATGTGAGGAGCACGGTCTGGATGAGGAAATCAAGGACAGTGCTGTTGAATTTGAACACCTGGTTGAACGCGAAAGATAGCAGTACAACCATCGTGATGTTTACGAGGTTGTTGGATATGAGGATAGAAGCGAGGAGACGTTCGCTGTTGGCGAGCATTGAGCAAGCCTTACGAGAGCGGGGGTCGTCTTCGTCCTCTCTCATTTCGTCGATTTCAGAGCGTGTGAGACCGAAATAAGCGATTTCGCTGCCTGAGACAAAGGCGGATACGAGGAGGCAGCAGCAGGCGATAAATACGATGAATCCCCACGATACCCAGCTATCCGGGGCCGTGAATTCGATGGCCTGCGACAACAGGATCATGAGTGATAATGTCGGGGAATAAGATGGTAAAGGGTCTGTGTCCAAAACTAATATNGATTGATTTATATTGCAAAGTTAATCAATTACCTTGAAATGACAAAATAATCTTTCATCGAGCNTCAGCTTTCGATTGCTTTATGATGGTCTTTCAACATCTACCGGTGATAGGAAAGAGATGTTCCAATTATTAAGATTGGTGTCAGGGGGTTGTGGGGTTGGAAAGAAATCGCTAACTTTGGGGCGATGGAATATCAATTTCTATTTAACCATATTTTTAACCAAACAGTAACCGACAATGAAAGATTTAGTTACTTCCGCAATGGCCGCGATGGCTCTGTGTAGCGGTACGGCTTTCGCTGCAGTCTATTCCCCGACGGGTAATATNCACGGGGAGTATACGGGCGCTGTCGCAGTAGAAAATCCTGTGGAGATGACGAGAAAAGTAGCTCCCTCCGGGCNACGTCGTCAGGCACCGGAAGCAGGAGTGGAGAAACTCTTCTCTACCGACTGGATGTGCCTGATGAACAATTATATCCTTGACAANACGGGGATCGCAACCCGNATGACTTTTGCCGAGGATAGCAATGATGTGTTCATATATGACCTTTTCAGCACCCGGCGTGACTATTGGGTGAATGCCGAGGAGGATGCGGAGGGTAATCTGGTGATTCCGATGCATCAGGAGGTATTTTCTACTTCCAACGGAGTGGCCTTGACTCTGGANGTATCCAAGTTTGTCTTTGAGGATGATTATATGAGTTCTGANATCTTATGGGACTCATCGTCATATACGCTTCAGAAGAGAGAGGATGGCGGATACCAAAGCACAGACCTTGCTCTTAAATGGGATGAGAGGGAGTATCTCGTGCTTTGCGACAGCAACGGTGGAGTATACTATTTGATTGGATCAATTGTATCGACGCCCGTAGAGTCTACTGCTGTAGTACCTCCCACCGGGGTTGAGCCTCAGACCTACAGCTATTCCTACTATGCAGGTGGTTTTCAGCAGGCTGAACTTATAAACGTTGTGCTTGACGGAGATGATATCTATGTAAAAGGATTATGTCCAGCATTGCCCGAGGTATGGCTCAAAGGTGAATTCAAGGATGGCGGGGCACGCGTAGAGTTTGAATCGGGACAATTTATGGATGCCGAGCAGTATGTGCATTTCTTCACGGCAGCTCACCGTAATCCGGATGCATCGGAGGAGGATCCCTCGATTCCCAACTGGATCAAGGATGATGCTCTGGTGTGTGATGTCAACCCTGAGGGTGTGATGGAGTTCCGTGCCGATCGCTCATTGGCAGTGACAATCGCCGGGGACGTGGCCTATACCATTCAGCCGCGAATACTTTCACTTTATACAGGTGAACCGGCAGTACCGGCCAAACCGATCATCACTGAGATGGTTTGGATGGATGTTGATTTCCTCGCTTTCGTGCAGCCTACTCTGGATGTCAACGGTCAGTATATCGATCCGGCCAATCTCTTCTGGCGTCTTTACTATGATGACCAGCTCTTTACCTTCGAGCCTTGGGAGTACATGAACATACCTGACACTATGACCGAGATTCCTTATGGCTATGATGATAACTGGGACTTTTCATTCTACGATGATATCGGCGAACAGCTTGTGGCGATATACAATACAGGCTATACCAATATCGGAATTGAGAGCGTATACCGCGTAAACGGTGTTGAGAAAGTGTCGGAGCGTGCATATTACGGCACTGTGACCGGTGTCGATGAGATTGAGAATTCACTTCTGACAGTAGAAGCGACCACCTATTACGATCTGACGGGACGTGAGGTTTCCTCACCTGCCGACGGGGTATATATCCGCAAGGATAGGATGAGCGACGGCTCAATCCGAGTGAGAAAGATTCGTGTGAGATAATTTCTTACAAAATATCTCACTGAGAAATCAAATAACGCAAAGGTCTTCGCCGGTGTTAATGGCGAAGACCTTTGTTGTTGCCCTCCTCTATTCATCCTTTTTACACCACACCATTTAAGGTAGCATTCAAACACGATGTGCCTTAACGGAAAATACTTGCTGAAGAGATTGTACGGAGGAAACAGACGCCACTGACATACCCTTTTGACTTTGAAAAAGATGGCAGTGACTACCTCTACAAGGTTGAATTATAAAATTGAATCATATGGACTGTGCTTGTTCACATCAAAACATTTTGCCAATTGAAAAAATATATCTATATTTGCATAATCAAAGATGACTTATGCATTTGATCTATGATAATATAAAAAAGATTGCCGCCTTATGTCGAAAGTATAAGGTAAGTAAACTTTATGTGTTTGGATNAGTACTTACAANTAGATTCAACGAGAATAGCGATATTGACCTTTTGTTTAACTTCTCTCCTGATATCAACTATCAGAATTACTCTGACAACTACTTTGACTTATGGGATGCTTTGAAAAATCTCTTTGGTAGAGATGTGGATTTAGTGGATGAAAAGACATTAAGGAATCCTGTATTTATCAAAGAAATAGAAGCCACAAAACAGCTTATATATGGATAATTCTGTTATAAAATACCTCGTTGATATTAAACAAGCCATTAATGATATTGAATATTTCACTACTCAAAGGCCCAAACAATTTGCAGTGTTCTGTGANGATTTGATGTTTAGGAGTGCCATTGANAGGAAAATCGGTATAATCGGAGAAGCTATGACTAAGATTCTTCAGATTGAACCTTCNATTCCAATCNCTAATGCCAGAAAAATCAAAGGTACTCGAAACTATATCGTTCACGCCTATGACAGTCTAAGCCCGGAGATGCTATGGGGAATTGTAATCAATGACCTTCAGNTATTAAAAAGGGAGGTAACTGATTTACTNGCTTTGACAGATTATCAGTAAGTCNTCATACCAAACNCCNTATAAATCTTTTTATCACTTAGTCAATAACTTATCATTTCTTCTTATCTGATTGAAGCACATTCCCTACTTTAATCTANGAGACAGTGATGTCAGTTATTTTTGGCNAAGTCGGTAAAAATATCTGGCCACACTGTCTGACAAGGTTACTCCGATCTTGAAGATGGCAATCTCCCGATATAAAAGCNGATGCTCGATGAAAGATTATTTTGTCATTTCAAGGTAATTGATTAACTTTGCAATATAAATCAATCAATATTAGTTTTGGACACAGACCCTTTACCATCTTATTCCCCGACATTATCACTCATGATCCTGTTGTCGCAGGCCATCGAATTCACGGCCCCGGATAGCTGGGTATCGTGGGGATTCATCGTATTTATCGCCTGCTGCTGCCTCCTCGTATCCGCTTTTGTCTCAGGCAGCGAAATCGCTTATTTCGGTCTCACACGCTCTGAAATCGACGAAATGAGAGAGGACGAAGACGACCCCCGCTCTCGTAAGGCTTGCTCCATGCTCGCCAACAGCGAACGTCTCCTCGCTTCTATCCTCATATCCAACAATCTCGTAAACATCACGATGGTTGTACTGCTATCTTTCGCGTTCAACCAGGTGTTCAGATTCAACAGCACTGTCCTTGATTTCCTTATCCAGACCGTGCTCCTCACTTTCCTTCTCCTCCTATTCGGTGAAATCTTCCCCAAACTCGTGGCCCGAAACCGCACGATGAAATGGGTGAAAATGGCCGCCGACCCCCTGATGATGATATACAAGCTCACCGGGCCGCTCGCCAGATTCATGGTGAGGTCATCCTCTCTCATCAATAAAGTGGTGACTAAAAAAGCGGAAAACCTCTCTACCGATGAGCTTGAGAAGGCCCTCCAGATCTCCGATATTAAGGAGGGGGAGGATAAGGAGATGCTTGAAGGTATCCTCTCTTTCGGCGAGAAGGAGGTAAGCGACATCATGATCTCCCGCGTAGACATCACAGCCATAGAATATCACGACACATGGACCGAGGCCATGGACGTAATCCTCAAATCAGGCTATTCCCGTATCCCGGTCTACGACACTTCGCAGGATACTATCCGCGGAATCCTATATTCCAAGGATCTTCTCCCCTACATCGGCAAACAGCCCGACACCTTCCGCTGGCAGACCCTCCTCCGCGAACCATATTTCGTGCCTGAATCACGTCCTATCGACGACCTCCTGGAGGATTTCCGGAAGCGAAAGATTCATATAGCTATTGTGGTGGATGAATATGGCGGCACTCAGGGTATGGTCACCCTCGAGGATATCATCGAGGAGATTGTAGGTGAGATCGATGATGAATATGACGAGCAGACCTCCGTCTACAAGAAAGTCAACGCCAATACCTACATCTTCGATGCTAAGGTATCGCTCGGTGAATTCTGCCATATCCTCGATATCGACGAGGAGGAATTAGGCGATACCGGTGAAGCCGAAACTCTCGCCGGACTGCTTCTGGAGATAAAAGGTGATTTCCCGACTATGAAAGAGACTCTTGAGAGAGGTCCGCTCCGTTTTCAGGTGATACAAAAGGAGCGTCACCGCATCACAAAGGTAAAGGTGACCGTAAGCCATCCCGCATCCGAGGAGCATCCGGAATGATCACCCCCGCTCATTTACAAACCTATTCAATTTAAGATTATGGAAGACGAATTCATATATTGGCCACATCCCACCCCTGTAGGAATACGTGTGGAGGAGGTGTGCGGCATGGAGAGCAAATCCGGACGTGTATGGGAGGAGATGGCCCGTCAGATATATTGCGAGAACGGACGCGACGGCTATCGCGAAATCGGCTATTTCTCTAACGGCGCTCCCTTCCTCTTCGGCACCCAGTCGCGTATATCCATCACCCACACCGGACATCTCTTCGCGGTGGCTTCCCTTCCCAAGACTCCCGAAGCCGATCTGGCGAAGTTCGCTCCCCGCACAGCCATGGGGATTGATGCAGAGAGTGTCGGTCGCTCGCAGGTACTCAAGGTGCGCGAGCGCTTCCTCTCCGACGAGGAGCTGACAATGATTCCCCCTGATGATCTTGAGGCCAATATCATCGCTTGGACAGCAAAGGAGGCCCTGTACAAAGCTGCCATGACCGAGGGTCTTGACCTCCGACGTGACATTCGCCTCCTGTCGCTCCCCGTCATCGACCGCAAGATGAATCTTCCCGGAGCTCCCGAACCGGTTATTGGGAAAGCGCTCATCAATCTTCCTGACTCTCCCGACACTCCGATGGAGCTCTACACCTATGAAAGCGAAGGGGTGAGCGACAATTATATCGTCACTCTTGCCTACTCCCCGAAATGCGCCAAATACTCCCGTAAGTAAGTCCGGGAGTATTTTCATTTTATCTGATTCGGATTTACATTTTTTAACATAACGCTGAAGTATTACCGCATAGGTTGCGTATTAACTTTGCAATGCATTCGGAAGTGAGGTTACGGCCGAACCCACTACGGATGCCGGATTCGCCGTCAAAGCGATCTGAGAAACATTCACTAACGGCAGCGGACCCGTTCCGCTGCCCAAAATACAGACTTTATGAACAGATCCGAACAGAAACGGCGTTCTTTCGCCGACCGTCTTCTTCTCTTTTCAATCTATGCCATAGGCCTGAGCCTGCTTGCGCTGCAACTTCGCAGCATTCTGTGATGCCCTCGCGCCGAAATCGGCGGCGCCCCCACTGACTTACATTCAAAAAAAGGATGTCCCGACCCCTCCACAGGGCACGACATCCTTCTTTTATCTGATTCCGACTTATTTACTTCGCTGTGAGCCTCAACACCCGTGAGGCGTAGTCGTTGCGCTTGTTCCAGTCTACATTATGGCTGAGGGGCATCTCAAGACCGTTCGACATCAGGAAGCTGCCGCTGTATTCCTTACCCTCAAACGGGAGGGGCTCGTTGTCCACACGGTTCAGCTCGGTCACAACATACATCTTCTCCGGATCAAGACCGGCCATGGTCACTCTCGGCAACTGCTGGTTGACAAACGTCTCTGTCTTCCACCAATAATATACCGCGTCGCTCTTGTCAGGCTTGACATACATCAGAGAGGCGGCTCCTTTACCATCATACGGGGAGAGCAGACGGTAGATATCGCCGAACTGCACCACATCGCGCACCTTCTTGTAGTCGGCTATCGCCTTGCGGGTCTGTTCCTTCTCCTCCTCAGTCATATTCTTTGGTTGTATCTCCATACCCAGACGTCCGCTCATAGCCACATCGGTGCGGAACTTCAGCGGCACGATACGGTTGGTCTGATGGTTGGGGGATGCCGAAATATGCGATGCCATAGTTATTGCGGGGAAGAAGTAGCTCGTGCCCCACTG
>JAAVDU010000039.1 GCA_014801605.1 Bacteroides sp. | reverse complement strand
CCCAGCCCTCTTTGTTGTCGTTGCGCGGGGGATAGTAATTGATACGTACCTTGTGGTAGTACTGTGTGTCCTCATCGTTGCCGTGGCCATAGAGATCGGGCTGCTCCTCGGGCACGAGGATGCTCTCGAGTGTGGAGAGCTTGCTCACCTCTTTGGTGCGGAAGTTGGCGGGCTCGTCAAGCACGAGGCCGTCGCGGTTGCCGAGGATGTTGGTGGAGAACCAGCCGTTGAGACCGAGGCAACGTGTGCCGATGATGGGGGCGAAACCTGATTTCACGAGAGTCTGACCGGTCTTGAAGTCCTTGCCGGCGATAGGCATCTTGGTCTTCTCGGCGAGCTCCCACATAGCGGGGATGTCGACTGTGGTGTTGGGAGCGCCCATGATGAAGGGTGCGCCCTCCGAGAGAGCTGCATAAGCGTAGCACATAGAGGGTGCGATATGCTCCTTGTCGTCGGCCTTCATTGCAGCCTCGAGAGCCTCGAGAGAGCCGTGGATCTTCTCATCAACCGGAACATAAACCTCTGTAGAGGCAGCCCAGAGCACTACGACGCGATCAACGCCAGTCTCCTTCTTGAAGTTGCGGATATCTTCGCGGATCTGCTCCACCATATCCCAACGGTCTTTAACATCCTTCACGTTGTCGCCGTCAAGACGCTTTGCGTAGTTCTTGTCGAAAGCGGCCTTCATAGGCTTGATAGCCTCGAGTTCCTCCTGGAGGGGGAGGATATCCTTTGCTTTCAGCACCTCTGCGTTAACAGCAGCTTCGAAAGCGTTGGCGGGATATACGTCCCAAGCGCCGAATACGATGTCGTCGAGCTCTGCGATGGGCACGATGTCCTTATAATGGAGATATTTTTTGTCGTCACCTTTACCGATGCGGATTTTGTCATACTGGGTCATTGAGCCTACAGGCTTTGCGAGACCTTTGCGGGCGGCGAGGACGCCTGCCATGAATGTGGATGTCACGGCACCGAGACCCACAACGAGCACACCAAGTTTACCTTTAGGTGCTTCAGCTTTTGTTGTTGCCATAATTGATTGTTATCAGTTTATAGTTTTGTTTTTTTGTCAGTAAGTGTCTCTTCGGGAGAGTATTCCGTCAGAAGTAATCCGGCGTTTGGAAAATCGTCTCTAAGAGATAGAATCGAGAACAACGGCTCCATTTGCCTATGGCTTCAGGAGGGTTGCTCTCAATTTGCGGCGTAAAATTACCTCCTATTTTGGAATTGGCCAAATATTTCAATAAAAAACAATACCCCCATTTCTTAAACTTTACAAACAAAGAGCTATTTTACTTAATATTTATTAAAATTAAACTAATATAATCATTGAATGTTAAATTACTTTAATCGAGGTAAAAGCCAATTTTATCACTTTCCAGAAGGAATTTCCACCCCTACCCCATCAGTAGTGATTACCTGAATACGGGTNGGGAGACTTGATGATATGAATTCTTTTGATTAATTTTGCACCTAAACGGAAGATATGCAGAGAATAGTTCACATCAACCTCCCGAATCGTTAACATAACTGACTGACCCGTTCACATAACTAACCGAATCGTTCACATAATCAACCGAATCATATGCAGTTTACCGACATAATATTTGCTCCGTTTCTGATCATTGTCTTTGTTATGTATTGGCTGGTGCTGAGACGATATACCGGTTTACAGAATGTGTTGCTGCTTGCGGTGAGCTATCTGTTCTATGGATGGTGGGACTGGCGCTTTCTCGGCCTGATAATTCTGACCTCCGCCACTACATGGGTGTCGGCGTTATTCATAAACCGCAAATGGGGTAGATATCTAATCACACTGAACATTATTCTGAACTTAGGGATATTGGTGCTCTTCAAGTATTTCAACTTCTTCTCTGAAAACCTTTCGCGCCTCTTTGCACTGTTCGGCATGAGTCTTGACTGGTTTACTCTTGACGTATTACTCCCGGTGGGTATATCCTTCTATACATTTCAGGCGATAGGCTATTCCTGCGACGTCTATAAAGGTCGCATAGAGCCATGCCGCGATATCATCTCTTTCTTTACCTTCATTGCCTACTTCCCTCAGTTGGTGGCCGGTCCGATTGAGCGTGCCTCACGTCTTCTGCCACAGATTTCAAATCCACGGACCTGGAATACGGACTATGCAACGACAGGAATGAGGATGATAATGTTCGGATTGCTTAAAAAACTCTGTATAGCCGATATATTGGCGATATATGTCGACCGTATCTTCTCGCAGCCTGAGATGTCGGCCGCAATGGTTTTGGCTGGAGGGATAGCCTTCTCGATAGAGATATATTGCGACTTCTCTGCCTACAGCGAGATAGCCCGTGGAGTGTCTCGCCTCCTTGGCATCGAGCTTATGGCCAATTTCAGATTCCCCTACTTCTCCCGCAACGTGCTCGACTTCTGGCGCAGATGGCATATATCACTCATGCAATGGTTTCGCGACTATCTATATATACCCCTCGGAGGTAACCGGAAAGGTGAGATGCGTACAATTATCAACTCGTTCATCGTATTCTCACTCTCCGGATTATGGCATGGAGCGGCGTGGAATTTTATTGTGTGGGGCCTTTACTGGGCCTTGGTGTACGTTGCGGCAAAATTCCTGTTTCATCAGAAGTTGCCGAAAGGGGAACCGGATATATCCTCTATACCTGAGATGATATTCACCTTCGGCGCAGTGGCGTTGGGATTCTATTTCTTCAGAACCAATGATTGGACCGGTGTATTGGCCGGGCTGAAGAGCATCTGGATCTATCTGCTCGCTTTCGGNGGGGGCGCCCTGATGATGAAAGGAATCCTGNGACTGGACAGAAGAATCATTTACTCCTTATTTACAATATTTGCCATGATTTGCGTAATCCTCCTTCTTCTCAGATTACCTCATTGGTATACTCTCCTCAAATTCTGGTGGCTGCTTCCCGCGGCATTGGTAGCGGCTATTGAATGGCGGTCGCGAAAACTTGAGTATCCCCTTCAANANATGAGCGGAAAGNTATGGTCCCGGCTGGCTCTCTATTGGGTATGCATATTCTTTATCGCAATCAGTGAGCCGGCCGAAATGACTTTCATCTACTTCCAGTTCTGATCCTCCNAAATGATTTAATGACTCCGACAGCCATATGAAGAATAACAACATGACTGATAGTACAACCAAATCAATCCTGAGATTCATATTGCGATGTATAGCCGTAATATCTCCGGTAATCATATCTCTACTCATCTGGTATATTTATGTCGATCCTTTTAAGGTGATCCATCATTATGACTCCTATTTTCCTGATCCTGACGCAGAACCTGCCCGTATAGGTCTCAACAAAGGGATGGTGACCATCACAAATCTCGACGACCGGATGAAAGAGGGTCAGCGATATAACGCTTTCATCTTCGGTTCATCCATCTCCTGCTATTATGAGACAGATGACTGGTGTGTACTTCTTGACAGTCTTGCGNNGCATGACCGACTCCCGAAGTCAGGCGACACCTCAAAACCGTACGNTNCCGGATCTCAGCCGGTCAGGCCCTATCATTTTGACTCTTCAGCAGAGACACTTATCTCAATGGCCAAGAAAGTAAGATATCTTGACCGGAAAGGTGTGGATATCGACTATGCCCTGGTGATNCTGGATCCTATAGTTATGACGACAGATCCCGGAGAGAGTCCTGCATATCTCGACCCTCCTCAACTGCAAGCCAATCCGGNGGATCTCCTTCATTATCATTACACCTTCTTCCGCGCTGCCACCAACGCCGATTTTTTGAAGAGCTACTTACCCTCAAAATTTGAGAATCAACCTATCGAGAATGGCCGTAACCTTGTATTTGAACCTCAACCGATTGTTTATGATCCCCTGAACAATCAGGAGANGTTGCCTTCNTGGGACTCAGTAATCTCTACTGATCCCGGCAGTTTCTACCAACAATATCCACTTCTCCCCTCTCCGGATAGNNTTACGTCAGCGGATAAGGGGATTGGTGATAAGGAAAAGAGGGCATTGACTGAGATAGCAGGGATATTCAGCAGGCATGACACTGACTTTAGGGTTATCATCGGNCCAAACCGCAGAAAGGTTGCATTGAATCCGGCTGACCTTACTGAACTGAAAGGGATTTTCGGGGAAGGGAAAGTGTTTGATTATAGCACTTCAATGGTCACATTGTTTGAAACTGACACTCTTCTCTACGACAATCTNCACTATCGGGCGCCNGCTGCGCGCCTACTTATGGAGAGAACCTACNGCAACTGACCTCAATGCTCCCGGATATGGNGAACAAACTATAAATCAGGAGGGTGTGTCATATTGAGCTTTATGACACACCCTCCTGATTTATANGTACTTTTTTATATGTNTTCTGTTTTATATGTATTCGGTCAGGCTCCTTCGATGAAACTGAGGGCTTCGGAGAGGGAGCTGACGATGTTGGGATGGANAGTGTCGTCCTCCTCTTTTGTCCAGCCCTTACCTTTCAGCCAGATGGCCTGACAGCCGGCTTTCTCGGCCGGAACGATATCCTTGCTGTAGCTGTCGCCGAACACAAGCACCTCCTCCGGCTTCAATCCAAGGGCCTCAACCCCGAGCGTGAAGATCTTCGGGTCGGGTTTACGCACACCAACAACGGCNCTCTCTATGATCTTCTTGAAATAGCCGTCGATGCCGAAATCCTTCAACACAGTCTCCACATTGCCGTAGAAATTGGATACGAGCACCATCGGATATCTCTTGGAAAGAGCATCGAGCACAGGCTTGGCACTCTCTACCGATGCCTTGGCCGAGGCATAGCATATCGCAGCTATCTCCTTGGCCTTCGATTCTATCTCGTCGGGTGAGAAGTGCCCCAGCTCGGCGAGGCGCTGAAGCTCTATCTGCATCTTAATGTTAAGAAGGTCGTTGAAGTTGTGATGGGGAAGGATATGGAGAGTGCGGGCAAGCTCGCGCTCCGCATATACATACACCTCGCGGAACTCNGCTTTATCAGCGGCNACNCCAGCCTGCTGCCAAGCGCTCCAGATCACCTCGCTCCAATGGTCGCCTCCGGTGTCGAGAGTGCCACCGTAGTCGAATATTATACCCTTTACCTTNCTTACGTCTATATTCATAATTCTATTGTTTTAGGTCAAACCGTCATTTTCCACTGAGTTGCGCCACAAAGTCACGGCAGATCTTCTCGTGGCGCCACATCATATATATTAAAACGATATTGAGCACCGTGAGTTCGAACGCAAAGTAAAGCCAGGGCATCCTGAAGATGAGGATTGCTGCGAAAAGGGCGAATGTGCGTGTATTGAACGAGAGGATATTGGTGTATTTCATCAGCGGCTTGCTCTTGGCGCGGAATGCGTCGCGGAAGCTCTGCGGGATATCATTACCATATTTCTCCTTCAACGCCCTGCGCAGACGTTGCATCGAGGGTGTGCGCTTCTCCTGTCCTACCGTATAGTTGGTATAGAAGGCCAAAGTGAGCTTCTTCCAGAAATCACGGCTCCAGCTGAGCTCATGAAATCNCTCCCAGAGCAGAGAGGCTGTGTCGAGCTCGCTCCCCTCNTTCCCTTTGAGGAAGAAGAGATGNAACTGACGGTAGTAGTCGGCCATGGCGGCCTGTATGCCGTGGNAGATACCTGTCACCACAGCCATAACCCATATCACCCAGTGATGACTGCTGAAGAACTCGCTCGTCACATTCTCTCTCAGACAGATGGCTATGTAGATGGCCGCAAACCAGAAGTCGCCGCTAAGGCCGTCGAGGATACGCCCGATGCGGGAGTACTGCTTGGTCATGCGGGCGAGCTGTCCGTCGGCGCTGTCGAAGGAATCGGCCCATACGAGCAGTATCACCCCGAGGATATTGATCCAGATGTTGTTGTAATAGAAAGCCACTCCGGCCCCTACCCCGAGGAATATCGAGGCTATGGTGATGGCGTTGGGTGTTATGCCGAGGCGTTTGGCAAGGAGAGCCCAGCCATAGCCGATGCGGCGGTAGAATATCAGGTCGAATTTCTCTTCGGTGTCAAGTGATTTCAACGAATCGTTGAAACTTGAGCCGGAAGAGGGTGTCTCTCTCTTCTCGCTCATTTCCTTTTCCTCCATTCTTTAATTGCACTGAGCACACATTTCGCTATGTAGGGAGCTGCCTCCGTGCGGCAAGGGGCGAAGCTCGGCCAGTCGTTGAAGTCGATGATACGCATAGTGCCGTCGGGATCCACTATGCAGTCGCCGCCATAGATCTTCACATCAAGGATATCGGAGGCCTGCTGGCAGATCTCTTTAAGATAGTCGAGGTCGAAATGTATTCCGCGGCTCTTCCCGTTGACAGCCTCGTAGCCATATTTGCTGTGTCCCTCGTCGAAGGGATAGAACCAGAAGAAGAAGGGCTGGCCGCTCACGCCGTAAAACTTAATAAGGTCGCCTACAAGGTGACGGTTGATCACGGCGCGCTTGATGCCTCGGTAGAAATACTCGTGAAGCACCTCCTGAGCCTCCTCCGGATGACGGCAGTAGCTCACATCCTCCTTGTGCATGGCGTGGAAGTCGCCCCGCTTGATCCAGCATGAGCTGAAACCGGCTTTCTTGAGATCGTCGGCCACATTCTCGTTGGTATTTACAATCAGAGAATCGGGATAGGGTATCTTGTTGCCGAGAAGTATGCGGGTCATTCGCTCGCGTGTGCAGTTCTCTATTCCGAATCCGGAGTTTATCACAAGGCATCCACGGTCTTCCATGGCCTGCAGTTTGGCGATGGAGGCCTGTTCGCGGCACATGTTGAGCACAATCTCCTCCTCGATCTCGTTAGAGTTGAACTGTTCCTCACTGTAGACGCGCACCTCACACCCCCTCTTGCGCAACTGCTCCACAGCGGCGTTGAATATGGCGGCATCGTTACCAATATGGTTTGGGGAGTAGGCACCTGCGCGCATCACTCCCGCTATCTTTATATCAGACATTTTTTCGTTCAGTTTTTAAGAAATGCTTCGGCCACGGCTATATCGGCGGCGTGGTCTACATCGATTATCTTCCCCATGTCGTAGGCCTGCAGTCTGAGGCCGGCTGCCACGAGGGCACGCTGATAGTTGCGCATACGCCCCACCCCGTCGGCAAGACATTTCCCGAGCACAGGGATCGCCTTCCCCGAGAGGCCGTAGATACCGCCGCTCACATAGCGCACACCCTCCTCGTGGGTGTCGAGAAATGCAGTGATGCGTCNCTCGGCGTCGGTAGCCACATAAAGGGGTTTCTCGTCGTCGATAAATGAGGTGACAGCCATCATCCCGTCCACATCCTCCGGTGCGTTGCGGTATGCCTCCACATAACGTCGGAAGTCATCCTCGCGGAAGATGGTGTCGACTGTAGTTATGATGTAGCGCCCCTTACCCTCCATAAGGCTTGAGAGCTCATAGAAGCTGTGCATAGAGGTGGGGGTAGTCTTCACCACAAGATTGAGAGGGCAAGGCAACGAAGGGGCGAGCATCCGCAGAAATTCAGCCACCTCCTTCATCTCCTCATTGACTATTACGCTCACCGATTCTGCTCCGCAATCTACAAAGATGCGGATGAGACGCTCTATCATCGGGCGTCCGCATATGCTGACCAATGGCTTGGGCAAAGGCACACCCTCCTGCACGAGGCGTGAGCCCTGCCCTGCCGCTATAATTCCGAAATTCATAGTTTACAGTGGTTTGTAGTTTTTTATCATTCCTCCGCGGAGGGATTATCCTGCGGCGCAACTTTATCCGGTTGCGTAGCCTTATCCTGCGGCATAGCCTTATCCTGCGGAGCTCCCTGCCCCGGTTTCGGCCCCTGACGGCGCTCTTTATCCTGACGCTCACCCTTGTCGGGTTTCTCGGCTACATACTTACGGAGCGGAGAGGAGGAAAACTCGTCATAGCGCTCGCGGTTGCGGAAGATGTCGATGGCCTTGTAGACTGCCTCACGCATCGAAGTCGGATCNGCCTCCCCTTTCCAGGCTATGCCGAAAGCGGTGCCATGATCGGGAGAGGTGCGCACGAAGGGTAGTCCGGCTGTGTAGTTAACACCCTTCTCCCCTGCCAGAGCCTTGAAAGGGGCGAGGCCCTGGTCGTGATACATGGCCACGATGCCGTCAAACTTCCGGTATTGACCGCTTCCGAAGAATCCGTCGGCCGCATATGGCCCGAAAGCGAGTATACCCTTCTCCCTTGCCTCAGTCAAGGCGGGAGTGATGGCCTCCTGCTCCTCGCTGCCGAGCAGACCTCCATCGCCGGCNTGGGGATTGAGGGAGAGCACCGCTATGCGCGGACGCTCAAAACCGAAATCGCGGCGCAGTGAGTCGCGGAGCGATACGATGGCCTCCCCTACCGATTCGCGGGTGACCGCTTCCGCCACTTTCGACACCGGAAGATGGGTGCTCACGAGAGCCACACGGATATGGTCGTCGAAAAGGATCATACGNGCCTTATACCCCTCTCCGGCCACTGCCTCCAGATATTCGGTATGGCCGGGGAAATTGAAACTCTCGCTCTGTACCGCCTCCTTGGAGATAGGGGCTGTGACGAGCACATCGATATCACCATCCTCAAGGGCCTGCATGGCCATATCGAGAGCGGCTACCGCAGCTCTGCCTGAGGCCTCGGTAGGCTGTCCGGGAGTATGCTCCGGCACCTCCGGCCCCACCTCCACCACCGATATGCGTCCCGCCTGGGCCACTCCGGCATTGTGGGCCTTGTAGAGACGCATATCCTCCAGTCCGAGCTGGCGACGGCATTTCTCCGCAAGGTAATGATATCCGAACACCACCGGAGTGCAGAGCTCGAGCATGGTCTCATCGGCAAATGCGCCGAGGATCACCTCGTAGCCTACCCCGTTGATGTCGCCGTGGGTGATTCCCACTTTTATTGGTTGTGACATAGTTATCTTCTGTTCAATGGTTTCTTATTATCCTTACGCTCTCCTCTACGCTGACCNCCGGAGCGGCTCTCCTCTTTNCGGTCGGCGGGGCGACGGCTNTCCTGCTGATCCTGCCCCNTGCGGCTTCCGGCAAGCATGCCGCAGGCTGCCATGATATCCTCTCCGCGCGANGTGCGGATAGTGGCCGTGATACCCTTCTGGTTGAGATGATTGCGGAACATCAGCATACGNTCCTCCGTGGCAGGGGTAAGCTCCACTCCGGGCACAGCGTGGAAGGGTATGAGGTTCACCCGGCAATCCATCCCTCCGATAAGGCGGATAAGCTGGTCGGCATGGGCGATATCGTCGTTNACACCGCGCCACATTATATATTCAAGCGAGAGGCGACGCTGATGNCTGAAGTCGTAGCCGGAAAGCATCTTCATCACATTCGATATCGGGAAAGCCTTCTGGGCGGGCATCATGCGTCCGCGCTCCTCCGGATCNGCGGTATGCACGCTCACCGCCACATGCACCTGAGTCTTCTCCAGAAGATCCTTCAGCTGGGGGAGCTTCCCTACTGTCGACACCGTGATGCGCTTCGGACTCCATGCCAGGCCCCAGGGGGCTGTGAGGATCTCGATCACCGGGAGCACCGCCTCAAGATTGTCAAGAGGCTCACCCATACCCATGAACACGACGTTAGTGAGTTCTCCGGCCGGAGTCTCACCCTTCTCCGGACGCGGAGGTATGCTCAGAATCTGATTCATGATCTGTGCGGGAGTGAGCTGGGCCTTGAAGCCGAGGCGCCCGGTGGCGCAGAAATAGCAGTTCATCTTACATCCCGACTGCGACGACACACAAAGTGTGGCCCTCTCCTTATCGGGGATGTAGACGCTCTCTATCTCCCTCCCTTTACCTACATCGAAGAGATACTTCACGGTGCCGTCGGCCGATTTACGGCGCGACACGGGCTTCTCTCTACCGATCACATAATTCTCGGCGAGCCATTCCTTGTTTTTCTTCGATATGTTGACCATCTCGTCGAAGGAGACGGCTTTCTTCTTATACAGCCATTCGGCCAGCTGTTTCCCCACGAATTTAGGCATCCCCCCCGAGAGAGCCACTTTCGTGAGCTGGTCGAGGGTCATCCCTATAAGAGGGAGTCTGTTGTCATTTTCCATAACCGTAAAGGTTTTAGATTTAGAAGAGGGTCGCCACCAAGCTCTGGCGACGACCCTCTTATTATTCTTTCAGCCGGGGACGCGGCGATCAGTCGCCTGCCTCGAACTTGTAGATGTTGTTCTTGAATTTCTTCGAGCCCATCAGCATATCACCCATGTTGGGGTTGACAAGCTGATAATACTGCTGCTCATACTGCTGGTCGCTGAAGGGGAATTCCTCGGTGGCCTGCGAAGTGATCTGGTAGGCATAGACACCGTTGTCACCCTTCACCACAACCACCTTGCCGGGCTTGGAGCCGGCGATACGGCCAACGACAGCGGCGTCGCGCACCTGAGCATTGCGGCCGAAACGGAAGTTGGGGTTATTCTGAGCCTCTACGGCCATTGCCTGAGCTACAGATGCCATGCTGCCGGCCTTGGGCTGATACTGCTTCACGAGCTCGTCGCCGGCTTTCTGCTTGCGTGCACGGTCGGTGGCGAAAGCGTTGACATCGCCGTTGGAGAGCGGAGTGAAGTCGTCATACTCTGAATTAACTGCCACTGCATAGAGAGCGGGGGTAAGGGCATCCTTGCTCTCATACACATGACTCACCTCTCCGGGCTTGCCGTCGATGAGCACCCAGCGTACCACCTGACGGCTGTCGGGATAGTATGACTGCATGCCGGCCATACGGGGAACGGCGGGAGTGGCGGGATCGAAGCTATACTGCTGTACGGAATAACCGGCGGTAGCGGCGTTTGCCGCGAAGTTCTTGGCGGTTGTGTTCTCCTCAAGGAATTTCTCGAGTTTCTCACGCTCGTCGTTGATAGTGCGTGTGCTGGGCTTCAGGTCGTAGGTCACCTCGTCGAATGAGTAGATCTCTACAGGAGCGTTGCGCTTTGTCACCTGTGCGAGCACTGCACCCTGAGGAGTCTGCATGATGTTGACGAAACGTCCGCCGGCCTTCATCAGAGAATCGAGCTGCGAAGACTCAAGTACATTTGTGCGACCCTGAGCATTGAAAAGCTGGAGCCACTGGTTGGTCTGGGCAAACACGCTGTCGGAAGAGAAAGCCTTGGAGAGGGAGTCAACCGGGAGGTTGGAGTTGAGGCGGGCAAGAACCTTTGCGGGGAGCTTGTCGCCCACCACCTGAACGATGTTGAGCTGGATGGAGTCGACAGCTGTCGAACGGTTGCCCATCTTCACGATTGTGAAGCCCTTGATATTCTCAGTCACAGCCTCCACTGCACCGGGAGCGGCAGAGAGCACATAATCCTTGACGGCGCCACGGGGAAGATCGGCTGCGCGGAGCTCCTTGTGAGTCACGGCCACACCCTCCTTCTTGAGGTCTTTGCTGATCTGGCCTGTTGTGTCGCGAAGCTCATTGAGAGTGCGGGCGGCGAGCTGCTTGGCAGCCTCACGGTCGGCGGGAGAGGGGGTGATATTCACGGCTATGAAGCTTACATCCTTTGTAGGCTGCTCCACACGGAACTGGTTCTTTTTGTCGTTATAGGCGGCTGCGATCTCCTGCTCGCTCACAGGATACTTGGCCGGATCGAGCTGACCGTAGGGATGGTATGCCACATCTACGTTGCTTGTAGCCACATAGTCGTTGTAGAGAGCGCGCTTGTCAAGCTCATTAGCCTTGACAGTGCCGTAGAGGAGACGCTGATACTGCTGACGCTTGATCATCTGCATGGTCTCCTGCTCCATAGCGAGCCAAAGACGCTGATAGGGAGCCATCTGCGCCTCTGTCAGACCGTTGCGCTTCGGATTGAAGATCACCTCATATGCCTGCTGGGGTGTCGACACGCTCAGGCCGGAAGCGTTGAGCTGCTGGATCACCTCCTGGATGCGGGGATTCACCGGATTGTCCATGATGAAGTAGCGGAGCTGCTCGCCGGAAGTCTGGATGCCGGCGTTCTCGGCAGCCTGGTCGAGAAGACGCTCAGCCACAAGCTGGTCGATAGCCATCTGGCCGAGAAGCTGGGTGTCGAAATTGGCATACTGTGCCGGATTCTGACGACGGGCCTGCTCAAGCTGATTATTGAGCTCCTCACGTTTGCGCTGATAGTCAGTGTAGTCGATTTTCTCACCACCTACTTTCGCCACGGTGGTATGGTCGCCGAACAGGTTTCGGCTGTTGGTGATTGCATCACCGATGATGAAGGCAAGCAGCGCCACACCGATCACGATGATCAGGAAGACCGACTTGCTTCTGATTTTCTCTAATGTTGCCATTCTTTGCTATAGCTGAATAATTGTTTGATTAATTCAATGGAAAACGTGCCTCGACGTTCTCCCGGGTGCCTCCCCCGCTATCACACGGAGGGTGCCGGAAGCCGTCCGGGCGTAATTAGGCGCAAAGATAACACTTTTTCCGTGAATCACCAAATTTTTTGACATTCTATTATTTGTGAAACAATCCCGAAGCGGCTCACAGACCGAACGCTTTCCGGATTTCATCCACACGGTCGGTCTTCTCCCATGTAAAGAGCTCCACTTCCCTAACGATCGGCTCACTCTCGTAGCGGTTCTGGAAACTCTTGGTCACAACTTTCGGCTCGCGACCCATATGTCCGTAGGCGGCTGTCTCGCGGTAGATGGGATTACGGAGCTTGAGCGTCTCCTCGATAGCACCGGGACGAAGGTCGAACATCTCCTTGATCTTCTCAGCTATCTCCGTATCGGTCAGACCGGGAGCGGCTGTGCCGAAGGTGTCGACATATACACTCACCGGACTGGCGACGCCGATGGCGTAGCTCACCTGCACGAGCATCTCNCGGGCCACTCCGGCAGCCACCATATTCTTGGCTATATAGCGGCAGGCATAGGCTGCCGAACGGTCTACCTTTGAAGGATCTTTGCCGGAGAAGGCACCACCGCCATGCGCTCCGCGTCCGCCATAGGTATCGACTATTATCTTTCTACCCGTGAGGCCGGTGTCGGCATGCGGACCACCGAGCACGAATTTACCCGTCGGATTGACATGGAGCACCAGCTTGTCGTCGAAAAGCTGCTGTATATGCTCGGGGAGACGGGCTATTACACGGGGAAGAAGCACCTCCTTCACATCCTTGTATATACGTGCGAGCATCTCCTCGTCGGCACGCTGCTGAGCACGCTCGGAGCCGTCGAGCGGAAGGATAAACTCATCATGCTGGGTGGAGACTACAATAGTGTGTATGCGCTTCGGTGTGTGGTCGTCGTTATATTCCACTGTCACCTGGCTCTTTGCATCCGGACGCAGATAGGTGCGGAGCTTACCTTTGCGGTAATAGGTCATCTCCTTCCCCTCACGGCGTATAGCGGCAAGTTCCTGAAGGAGAAGATGTGAGAGATCGAGGGTGAGCGGCATGAGATTCTCAGTCTCGTTGACGGCATAACCGAACATCATACCCTGGTCGCCCGCTCCCTGGTCGATACGCTCTCCGCGGCTCACACCTCGGTTGATGTCGCCGCTCTGTTCATGTATGGCGGAGAGGATGCCGAGGGAGTCGCCGTCGAAACGGTAGGCGCCGCGGTCGTATCCTATCTCCTTTATGATTTCGCGCACGGTGTTGGGCATATCCACATATGCCTCACTGCGCACCTCACCGGCCACCACCACCTGACCGGTGGTGCAGAGTGTCTCTATGGCCACATGGCTCTCAGAGTCGCGTGCGAGAAATTCGTCAAGCAGTATGTCGCTGATCTGGTCGGCCACCTTGTCGGGATGGCCTTCCGATACTGATTCGGAAGTGAAAAGGTAACTCATATATCTTTCTTCGTATTATGTTTTTATCTGTATGGTCGGTTTCAGCGGCCGCGTCATGGAAGGCTCTCACGACGTGGCACAATAAAAAAAGGAGCAACCGGGGAGACTTGTCTCTTGCCGAATGCTCTGCCACCGAACGACCCCCGCGCCTTGACGCGGAATGTCGCCACAAAATATGTGTGATGCAGTTTTAGCATTTTTTCAAGTGGTTGCAAGCAGCCAAATTTCTCCACTTCGGATTCAGGCTTTCAGAAAGCCTTCCCCCTTTTCTGTTGCAAAATTACAACAAAAATAACACCTGTGCAAATATTAAACCTTAATTAAAGTGAAATCTCGCACGAGGAGCGCACGAGGANCGCACGGGGAGCATCATAAATGAATATACATATATAGGAGTAGCTCCGCAGAGATGGAATAAAAAATACGTTATTTTGAAATTATTGCATAAAAAATTTGGTCAGTTCAAAAATTTTGACTAATTTTGCACTCGCTAACGCAATCGGGGTGTAGCACAGTTGGTTAGCGCGCTACGTTCGGGACGTAGAGGTCGGGCGTTCGAGTCGCCTCACCCCGACAAGCCGTGGATCCGGACAACGGGTCTGCGGCTTTTTCAATATTATCTATCACCATCTAACGTTATCTTCTCGCTATGGCTTCTGATTCAAAAAGTCTCCTCCAGAGAATCGGTGCCCCGCTGTATTGGGTACTCCTTGTCATTATGCTCTTCCCGTTCGACATCGTCTTCGGTGANGAATACCAGTTCATCACCCCTCCCGTAGCTCTCTTTGTAGGTCTGGCCTTCGCTTTTATCTTCGGCATTCCTTATCCCACCTTTAATAAGAAACTCTCCAAATACCTGCTTCAGGCATCAGTAGTAGGACTCGGATTCGGCATGAATCTCCAGAAGAGCCTGCAGAGTGGTGCCGAAGGTATGGTCTTCACTATCGTTTCAGTAATAGGCGTTATGGTGATCGGCGTTCTCCTCGGACGCTATATGTCGATCGACCGCAAGACCTCCTATCTCATATCCTCCGGCACTGCAATATGCGGTGGCAGCGCNATTGCCGCCGTAGGACCTGTGATGAAAGCCAACCAGAACGAGATGGCTGTATCTTTAGGAGTGATTTTTATCCTCAATGCCATNGCTCTCTTCATATTCCCACCTTTGGGGCATCTCTTCGACCTCAACCAGACACAGTTCGGCACCTGGGCCGCAATCGCCATCCATGACACAAGCTCGGTGGTAGGCGCCGGCGCCGCTTTCGACGCCACNTATTTCCCCGGCACCACCACTGCCTGCGACCTTGCCACCCTCATCAAGTGTACCCGAGCTCTCTGGATCATCCCCCTCGCATTCTTCACGATGTGGTTTTTCCGCAAAGACAAGCAGGGTGAAGGGAAGGCNAAGATCTCTATCCCTTGGTTCATACTCCTCTTTGTAGTGGCTATGATAATCTTCACCTATACCCCGGAAAGCGTTATGCCGGTGATGGCACCNGTNTACAGCGCGATTGTNGTCATAGCCAAGAAAGCCCTTGTGGCGGTGCTTTTCGCCATNGGAGCGAGCCTCAGTCTCAAAGTGATCCGTCAGGTAGGTGTNAAGCCTCTCATCCAGGCCCTCACCCTCTGGATGGCAATCGGAGCCACNAGTCTTTTTGTGGTGATGTACACTGTAGCCTGACGAGATTCCGGGCAAATACGATTCCACTAAGCGTNTAAACCGACATCATATAAAAACTTAAACCGACATCACGATGACTCCACCACCCCCACTGTGGAAAGATTTCAATTTCAGTGCCCTTATGGTAGGCATAGGGGCGGTCATGACAGGTAATGCCGCTGCATCGGTGCATGGCAACGCCGAGTTCTTCCCGGCTACNCTCTGNCTTCTGTTTGTAGTGTTCGTGCAGCTGGCTGCCATCAGCTATATCCGTTGCTCCCAATGCCGTATGGTGCTTGAAGGGCGCACCCCTGCCCACGAATATGACCATGTGGCCAAGTCTGAGATCACTGCCTTGAGAGCGCGTATGCTCTATTTCAAGTCGTTTGGATTAGGGTTTATGCTTATGGTGCTGATGGTAGGGCTCACTCTCGCCGCGATGGGGGGCGTATGGGCGCTCTGTGTCGGCATATTCGTTCTTGTGGCCGGATGGCTGATGGTATGGGGGAAGACACCCCTTATCGTCACCCCCTGGAGCCCGTTGGTGACCGGNATCCTCTTCGGCCCGGTGGCCGTCATCACCACGAGTATGCTTCAGTCGATGCATGAGGCCGTCGATCCCCTGAGCTGGTTCGACATCTCCCCTGCCATCTATATGTCGCTGGTGGTAGGCTTCCTGAGCGCCAACTGCAATCTCGTGGCCTCCTATGCACATTATGATAAAGACGTCAAATATCAGGTGGATACTTTCACTGTTGCCTTCGGACGCAATGTCACCCGTCAGGTGATTCTCGCCAACGGATTCATCGCAGCAGGCATCCTTGTCTTCAGCGCATATCAGGTGGGGATCGACCGGCCCGGTCTCGCCATCTTCTCCGCCCTGATGAATCTTTCGATCAACTGCTGGGTGGTATGGATTCTCAACACCCGGCACGCCAACCTTGAGAGGGCCGTGAATATCGCCAATCTCAACGTTCTGCTCACCGGTCTGGTGGGTTCCATCCTCGCTCTCTTCGTGGGTATCCCCGACGACAGCGTCATGACTGTGTTCTGACTTCCCCCTCACAGATTAACGATTTTAAGGGTCTGCCGATACGATTTTGTGTCGGCAGGCCCTTTTTCCGACTAAAAAAGGGGGTATATTCGTAATCCTTTCTCCGATAAAGGGGGTCGGGACATGAGTGGAGCAGATTGAAATATTTCTCCACCATATGAAATATATGTAGTGATAACTTTGCATTCCGATAAGCGACCGTTAATGGTCGAAGCTTTGGCTTTGACAAGATTCTATACCATAAATTAACTAATCTATTATCCCAATGAAAAAGTTTATTACTTTTCTCGTGATGATGCTGGGACTGTTCGCACCGAGTCTGCGGGCAGCTGCCCTCCTGAATCCTGAGCCGGGAAAACAGTACATGATCATGCACTCAAGCGGCTATTTCATGACTGTCACCGGCAACACCGTGAAAATCATGAGTCCCGGCACCGGCGACTCGCAGGTCTTCTCTTTCGAGGTGGCCGCCGAAGCTGACCCTACGGTCTACAACATCCGTCTTGACAACGGACAGCTTCTCGGTAGCGACGCAAGCTACTCCATCAAATTCCTCGACGACGCTGAGAGCGCCTACGCGCAGTTCCAGATCTTTGCGTCACACGAGGAGAATTGCGTGAAGTTCTACAATCTCGGCCGTCAGGCTTATCTCGGCACCGACAACAACAGTGACGGTGGCGGTATCTACACCGACAAAAGCGGCCTTGACGGGAAACACGCCTGGAGAATCATCGAGGCTTCCGCAAGCGGGCTTATCACTTTCGGCCTTGAGGAGGCTATCGCAAATGCCAAGGCATATGTGGAGACCGAAAGCACTCTCTCCACCGACGCTCTGAATGCCATCAACGGCAAGATCGCCGAGGCTGAGGCTGTTCTCGCAAATCCCGCCGACCAGGAGGCTGTTAACGCTGCCAGCGACAATCTGAACGCGTTCATCAGCTCAGCCAAGAATCTGCAGGAATGGATCAATTACGCCACCGGTCTTCTCAACGACGCCACTGTCGGCACTGAGGTAGGCAACTTCACTGAAGAGGCTGTCCTCAGTCTTGAGATGGCTATCCAGTCGGCTGCCGCCGTATGGGCAGAGGCTTCTGCCGAGGCTTATAACAACGCAGTATCTCAGCTCAACGCCGCCTGCACAGCGTTCTCTTCCTCTCAGATCGTGTTCTTCCCCCAGGCCGGCAAGAAGTATTACTTCTATAATACATACAGCAACCTGGTGATGGGTATCAACGACAACAACGAGGCTGCCCTCGCTTCCCCCACTGGTGCTGAATCACAGCTCTACGAGATCGAGCAGAGCCCTGAGAGCAATTCCGTATTCTACCTCAAGCTCGCCAACGGTAGCGGCTACCTCGCCACAAAGGGTGGATGGAACTCCACAGTAGTAAGTGAGTACACCGACGAGGCTCGCTTCCAGTTCGATATCGTCGACCTCAACGAGAAGGTCTACACTCTCAACCGCTTCAACCTCAACGGGGCTTGGGCTTCCGACAACAACAACCCCGGCGACCTTATCTATACTAACAAGAGCCGTAATCAGTATAACGCTCAGTGGAAGATCGTGGAGATGGACGGTTCGCTCATGACTATCGGTCTTGAGAACTCCATCGCACTCGCTGAGAGCTATATCGCGAAAGCTGTAATCGGCGACCTCCCGGGCAACTATCCCCAGGCTGCCGTAGACGCTCTCTCTGCCGCTGTAGCNGANGCCAAGGGTGTNCTTGCATCCGCTACCGAGCAGGATCAGATCATCGCCGCGGCTGAGGCTCTCAACGCCGCCATCAACGCGTTCCTCGCCGAGAAGATCGATCCCTACTTCATCCCCGAAGNNAATACNGCNTACCGTTTCTCTGTAAGNAAGTANGCTTCCAACTTCATGACCGATGAGGGTGAGAAGATCGGCACATCCGCTTTCGAGGCCGGNAACACCGCACAGCACTGGACTCTCATACCCGTAGAGGGAATGAAGTACACCTATACTCTCGTCAACGACGGCAAGGCTCTCGCTTATGATGCATCTATGGTTGAGATCGCCGACGCACCCGCTTGGACAGTTGTATACACCACTACTGTCAACAATCTCGACTACTTCGCCCTCGTTGAGGCTGAGGATCCCTCGAAGGTTCTCACATTCGGCAGCGGCACAAACCCTGTGATCCAGGACTTCAACGCAGGAAATGATGCACATCAGGCACGCTTCCTCCGCGTAGACATGCCTAACGATCCCAATGTATTCGCTCTCGATCAGGCTATCGCCAACGCTAAAGCTACTCTCGCCAACGTTGACCGTGGCAACGAGATCGGCCAGTACTCCGACGCCAAGTGTGAGGCTTTCGCAGCTGTAATCGCTGCCGCCGAGGCTATGCGCGGACTCACTCAGGAGGAGGTTGATGCTAAGGTTATCGAGCTCAACGCCGCCGCCACCGATTTCATCAACAACCCCAACGCCGTTGTGAAGGATCAGCTTGATGCCGCCATCCTCGCTGCCAAGCAGACTCTCGCCGCCGCCACAGTCGGCATCCAGATCGGCCAGTACTATCAGAGCCAGATCGACACATTCGAGGCTCTTATCGCCGAATTCGAACAGAAAGCCGCTCAGGTGACCGACCAGACAGAATGTGACGAGCTCACAGTTCTTGTCACTGACGCCACCAACGCCTTCTCCGGCAACACCGAGGTGCAGCCCGTGAAGGATGTGCTCGACGACGCTATCGCATGCGCACGCACTCTCTATGAGAATGAGAAAGACAATGTAGGCGACAATCAGGGCCAGCGTCCGCAGGAGGTGATCGATGCCTTCAAGAACGCTATCGAGGCCGCTGCTGCCATCGCCGATCCCACAGAGGCCGACCTCATCACATTCCTTGAGGCTCGCGAGGCCTTCCTCAACGGCACTATCGGCGTAAGCCGCACTGCTCTCCGCGCCGCAATCGCAACTGCCGAAGGTGAGGAGTATCAGAATCTCGTAGCCGGTGACTTCAACGGCAACTATTCAGCTGAGGCTATCGCCGCCTTCAACGAGGCTCTCGCCTCCGCTAAAGAGGTTGAGGCCGACATGACAAAGACTCAGGAGGAGGTTGACGCCGCCACCGCTGCTCTCAACAAGGCTATGACTGAGCTCAAGAAGACTCTCGTCACTATCAACTTCACTGCTCTCGACAAAGCTATCGCCGTTGCCAAGGCCGCTCTCGAAGCCACTACTGCTGTCGGCGGTGCCGAGGGTGAATGTCCCGAGGCTGTATACAACGCTCTTAAGGAGACAATCGAGACTGCCGAGGCCACTGACCGCGACGCCATCAACCAGGCTGACACCGACAACCTCGCCGCTATTGTAGAGGAGGCTACCGCTACATTCCTCTCCGCTATGCGTGAGAGCACCGGTATCGCCGCTGTGATCGCCGAGGCTGAGGAACTCCTTGACAACGCTGTAAGCGGTTTCAAACCCGGCAACTATCCCGTATCTGCAATCGACGCTCTCCGCACAGCTCTCGAAGCTGCCAAGGCTGTAGTGGCCGACAACGCCGCTACCCAGGCTGCCCTGATCGACGCCAAGAACGCTCTCGCCGAGGAGATCGAAACCTTCAAGGCTCAGGCCGTTCCTGCCCTTGACCTCACCGAGCTCATCGCCCTCATCGCAGAGGCCGAGCAGTTTATCGAGGCTAACGATGTTGACGACTTCATCCTTGAAATTGCTCTTCAGGACGCCAAGGATCTCGTAGAGGATCCCGACAACTACACCAAGTCGCAGCTTGAGGAGATCACCACAGCTCTCCGTGAGGCTCTCGACGAGGCACGTGGCACAGTAGGTGTAGCCGGCACATTCGCCGACGCAATCACTGTAGAGGCCGCCAACGGACACCTCTATGTATCGGGCATCAACGCTGAGGTTACTGTAGCTGTCTACACATTCGACGGCCGCACCGTCCTCATGACCCGCGCCGACAGCGATATCGAGGCTGCTCTCGAAGCCGGAAGCTACATCGTAGCTATCAGCTCAGCTGAAGGAACCGTGACCTACAAGTTATACATCAAATAACCATTATTCCACCACCCGGAGAGAGGGTCGGCGCTTTCACCGGCCCTCTCTCTTTATAAAGTGGATAATCTATCAATAATAATTTTTAATTCAACTTAACAACGCAACATGAAAAAACAGTATCGCCAACTGATGCTTTCCGCTCTGGCTCTCTCCCTGGCAGCCGGAAGCTACGCCGCCGACATCACACTCGGCGCGGAATGGCAGACTGCCGGACCGGTAAAGATAGCCGGCAACAATGCGATGCAGATTGTCGGCACAGGTAGCTCCGACACCTTCACCGTAAGCGGCAACAATCTCAGCGAGGAGATCACTATCTCCGCCTCCTCCGGTTTCAAGGTGTATCCCACTCACCTTCCTGCCAACGCTATGAACGCCACAGTGCGTGTCACCTATAACAGCACTCTCCCCGAGACTGACGGCTATGTAGTGCTCCGAAGCGGCGACTTCCGCCATGTCATCAACCTGAAAGGATTCGGCACACCCCTTGAGACAAAAGATCTCTCCGCCTCTCCCGTTTACTCGGGCAACGATGCTCAGTTCTACCATAACGCCGCTGATGGATTCAATGCCGCCGATGGAGGCTACACCGTGGAGTTCCGTGTGAAGCTTTCAAAGAACAGCGACGAATTCGATGCCTTCGGCGTGGCTCCGGAAGGTGGTTCTTTCAAGGCTTTCGTGGCTCCTGAGGCTATGGGTCTCTTCAACAGCGGATCAAAAGTGGAGTTCAACAATCCTCTGACTGCTGTCACCGGTGGCAACCAGAAATTCTATAACAATGATGGTAAATTCCATACTTACCGCTATGCAGTGACTACCGACAAGCGTGTCTTCGTATATCGCGACGGTATCGAGGTGGCTATGCTCCGCACTCACGACTATGGCAACCAGCCGGAATGGGCGGTAGCCGATGGCGAAATCAAGGAGAACCTTCTCAAGAACCCAGGCTTCGAGGGTGAATGGAACACACGCGCATCCGACAGCCTTGTCAACAAGGTGGAGGGTTGGATCGTAGATCCCATCGACCGCTACAACTGTACTTACGAGATCAACAACTACGAAATCAACAAAGAGCTCGACCAATATAACCATGTGCTGAAGCTCCAGCGCTACAACTGGAACGATGGATGGGGAGCAGGTACTGTCTCTCAGATCGTAGACGTTGCCCCCAACAGCACTTACAGCCTCAGCTTCCTCGCCGGCGGCGGTATGGACAAGAAGTCGGGCACAAACATGAGCTCCGTCAAGATCCAGGAGGTACAGAGCGACCGTCTCGGCGCATCNGTGACTGTCACCAACGAGGAGGGTCTCGAGCCTTACGGACTCAACTACACCACTTCGGCCGACTGTAAGCAGATCAAGGTTGTCGTTCACAACGAGCGCTTCCTCAACGGTGGCGGCTGGGGCTCAAGCCCTGTGGCTTTCCGCGTGGATGAGATGCAGCTCACAGGTATGAGCCGTAATCTTGAAAACCTTATTGGTTTCAACAAGAGCGGTGCGGAGGTGGAATACTTCACATATGACACCACCGGCGCTTATGCTCCCGCCACTCCGGTGATCGAGCCCGAGACTACTTTCGTAGAGCTCGACGGTGCAGGCTCATA
The DNA here is from genome assembly GCA_014801605.1 of Bacteroides sp. GTDB lineage: Bacteria > Bacteroidota > Bacteroidia > Bacteroidales > Muribaculaceae > Lepagella. The sequence continues at coordinate 10,198 of JAAVDU010000039.1, read as the reverse complement.
TAAGGATGTAGCCATCAGCGTGGCCGACCTCAACACCANNGAGTCGATCACAGTGAGCGCTACTGCCGGATTCTCTGTATATCCCGCCAAGATCAACCCCACTAAGGGTGGAAAGGTGCGCATCACTCTCAACAGCACTCTCCCCTACACTTCNGGTAAGGTGATTCTCCGCAGCGGCGANCTCCGTAGCTACATCGACCTCGCAGGTTACTGCGACGGCCTTGAGGNGAAGGATATCAAGAACGCTCCNGTATATGCAGGTGGCACCGACGCTGCCTTCNATCAGGCAGCTGCCGACGGCTTCACNCCCGGCAAGGATGGCTACACCGTTGAGTTCCGCATGAAGCTCAANNGCCGCAACAATGAGTTCAACGCATTCGCTGTGACAGAAGACGACGCTGCCTTCAAGGCTTATGTNGGCGCTGAGGAGATGGGTCTCTACAATGGCACATCAAAAGTAGGATTCAGCAATCCCGCAACTGCACAGACCGGCGGCAAGCAGATCTTCTACAACAACGACGATCTTTTCCACACCTACCGTTATGCCGTGACTTCCGACAANCGNGTNGTAATCTTCCGCGACGGTATCGAGGTGGCAAACCTCCGCACCTCCGACTATGGACACCAGGCTGAGTGGGCCATCGCCGACACCGAAATCAAGGAAAACCTTCTCAAGAACCCCGACTTCGAGGGTGAATGGAACGTTCGCGCTTCCGACAGCCTTGTCAACAAGGTGGAGGGTTGGATCGTAGATCCCATCGACCGCTACAACTGTACATACGAAATCAACAACTACGAGATCAACAATGAGCTCGACCATAACAACCACGTCCTCAAGCTCCAGCGCTACAACTGGAACGACGGATGGGGAGCAGGTACTGTCTCTCAGATCGTAGACGTTGCCCCCAACAGCACATACAGCCTCAGCTTCCTCGCAGGCGGCGGTATGGACAAGAAGTCGGGCACAAACATGAGCTCCGTCAAGATTCAGGAGGTGCAGAGCGACCGTCTCGGCACATCTGTAACTGTCACCAACGAGGAGGGTCTCGAGCCTTACGGACTCAACTACACCACTTCGGCCGACTGTAAGCAGATCAAGGTTGTCGTTCACAACGAGCGCTTCCTCAACGGTGGTGGCTGGGGCTCAAGCCCTGTAGCTTTCCGCGTGGATGAGATGCAGCTCACCGGTATGGGCCGCAAGCTCGACCAGCTCGTAGGCTTCAACAACAGCAACGCTGATATCGAATACTTCACCTACGACACTACCGGTGCATACGCTCCGTTGGCTCCCGGATTCGGCTCCGACCTCTCCACAGGCGTTGAGGCTATCGCCGCCGATCTCCTCCCCGTAGCGAACGTGACCGCTGATGGAATCATCATCGAGAATCTCCCCGTGGATGCTTCCGTGAAGGTGTTCGACAGCTTCGGCGTGGCAGTGGCTTCCGTAGCCGACTATGTCGGTGGAACCACCATCACTCTCCCGCGTCGCGGCCTCTATGTGGTGACTGTAGCCGCTCCGGCTCTCAACCACACTCTTAAAGTAATGTATTGATCTTTCTTGTGACCTCAGGAGGGGCCGGTCCATCGTCAGCGGTGACGGCCCCTCCTATCTTTTATCTTTTATTTTATCTCTCACTCAAAAAAACACCTCTGATATATCAACTTATTTTTCAACTTCAATACACCTGTACATATGAAATCATATCATCTACTTCTACCTATCCTTATCGCCGCGTCGATACCATCTTATGGTGCTTTATCCAAAATAAATCCGGGGAAAGCATGGAACGATACCTCCGGAAAACATATCAATGCCCACGGCGGATGCGTGGTGCATCACGACGGGGAGTATTATTGGTTTGGCGAAGACCGCACCGGCTTCACCAGCAATGGAGTGAGCTGCTATAAATCTTCCGACCTTTACAATTGGCAGAGAGTAGGACTCGTGTTCAAGACATCTGTGGCCAACGACCCTACTACCGGCAAATGTATTTTTGAACGCCCTAAAGTGATTTATAANGATCTCACACAGAAATGGGTGATGTATTGCCATTGGGAGAATGGCGACGGATATGGCGAGGCAAGGGTATGCGTCGGCGTCTGCGACCGGATCGACGGCGATTATGAATTTGTCGATACTTTCCGCCCTAACGGCCATGACTCCCGCGACCAGACAATCTTCAAGGATTCCGACGGAAAGGCTTATCATTTCGGCTCGACCGATATGAATACCAACATGAACGTGGCTCTTCTCTCCGACGACTATCTCTCTACAGAGACCAACCCCGTCACCGAGACCAAGATCCTTAACGGACTCCGCTACGAGGCTCCGGCCATCATCAAGGCCGGCGACACATATTTCGGTGTCTTCTCAGGATGCACCGGATGGGATCCCAACCCGGGACATACCGCCACGGCCACCGATATTCTCGGATATTGGGAGCCGGGCCTGAATTTCTGCACCGACGACGGCGCTGCCACATCCTATCAGAGCCAGAGCACTTTCATCCTGAAAGTGCCGGGACACGACAATTCTTATATCTATATGGGCGACCGCTGGAACCAGTCGGATATAGGCGCCAAATCGGAATATGTGTGGCTTCCCCTTAGCCTCCGCTCCGGTGCCCCGACGGTGCAGTGGTACGACTCCTGGGATCTTACCATTTTCGATCACTGCGACCGCTTCCGGCGTCTCGCCGACCTTCACGACGGCGCAGTGGTGCGTCTGCTCGACAAATTCTCCGACCGTTGGGTCTCCACCACAGGCAACGGGTTCTTTATCGACAATGACAACGACGACACCAACCTGAGTCTCCGCCTTGAAGCNACCTACCATCCCTACAAGTGGCGTCTTGTCGACGAGGAGAGCGGCAAATACCTGCANAGTATGTTCGGAGCACTCTCTTTCGCTCCCAAGGCTGATCTCCCTGCCCAGATCTGGACCCTCGAACTTCAGGAAGATGGCACTTACCGCCTCCTGAGCGGCCACGACGGAAAGGCCATGACTGTGGCCGGATCATCTCAGCGCGCCGGNAGCCAGATATTCATGACTACACCCGGAGCCACCACATCACAGTCGTTCGGCATATATTTCGACTCCGAGACTTATGACTATGAGGCTGCCGACATGTTCTCGGCCGAATACCGCGAGAAGACCCTCCTCGACGTGCAGGCTCAGAGAGAATTCGACGAGTCGGGTGTCGATATTGTGTCTGACGATGCTTTCAGCGTTGTTCTCTCCGGTCGCGAGCTCTTAGTGGAGAGCCCCTGTGAAGCCGGTGCTACATTACGAATAATAGATGCCACATCCGGAATGGAGATGCAGAGCGTGACGCTCAATCTGAATCCCGGACACAACGCAACCCCTCTGAATGAAAATATAGGCCGGGGTGTCTACGTTGTATCAGTGGAGACCAAGGGCTTCTGCAGCTCCTACAAGATAATTGTAAGATGAAAAAAACCACCATATCAGATAATCTAAGTCCCAAAGGGCTGTCGCGCCGGCTTCCGGCCTGCGCGATGGCCCTCTTCGGGATAGTATCGTTTATTATCCTTATCGCCGGCCACTCCGAATATCTCCGCCGTCTTGAACTCCTCTCCCTCTTCATGAGCGGAAAGGATTTCCTCGCCGAATGTATGAGTGTGCCGGGCGGCTTCATTGATTGGATTAGTGCTTTCTTCAATCAGCTGTTCTATTATCCGGCAGCCGGAAGCCTCCTTTTCACCCTCTTTCTGATTCTCCTCTGGATCCTTACAGCCAAGGCCACCGGCCTTAAAGGGATCTCTGTTCTGACGGCAGGAGTTGTCCCGGCCATGCTGTTTCTTTTCCCCCTCCTCCCGGGCTACGAAGTCTTTACCGTAAAGACCGATGCATTCGCATGGACCGGCATATTCGGTTTCGGTGCGTCGCTCCTTATCCTCTGGGCATTCCGCAACAGCCGCTACCCGGCCACCGACCTTGCTGTCGTAGTAGCGGCGTTGGCTCTATATCCCCCACTCGGGTTCTATGCTCTCTTCGGCCTTCTTCTCTGCGTCATCGAGGGGATAGTGCTCCGTCGGAAATGGTGGGTGTTGGTTGTAGCTGCAGTCGGCGTGGCCGTATGGCCGCAGATCTGTTTCTACTGCTTCGAATCTCACACGATGGCCTCCCGTATCTATCTCTCCGGCCTCCCCCGNATGGGAGANAACCCCGGAAACCTCATGACCCCTTACTGGATTGCCATCGGCTGGATAGCCCTGCTGACCGCCACAGGGGTGAAGCTCGAAACCCTCCGCAATAAAAAATCATTCACACTTTGCACCTCGGCAATATTCCTGTTGTCGCTGGCCGCAATGATCATCCTACCCTACCGCGATCCTAACTTCNCTGCCACAAACCGTATCACCCTCGCTCTCGAAGAGAGGGACTATGAGAAGGCGCTCGAGGCCGCCCGCGACCTTGACGAGCGTCCCACNCGACTCAACAATCTCCTCACCCACGCAGCTCTAAACCATCTCGGAGCCNCCGGCGACCGGCTCTTCACTTTCCCGATATCCGACAATCCCTACAATACCCGATTCCCGGGCAATGCCTTGCGCGAGGCGGGAGCACGCCCAGTCTACTATCATTTCGGGCGCGTCTACGATGCCTACCGCTGGGGGATGGAGGATATGGTGGAGTATGGTCCGCGTGTGGAGTATCTCGACCTTATGGCAAGATGNGCCCTCCTCACCGGCGATCTCCCCCTGGCCCGGAGATATGCATCGATGNTGCAGAAGACCGCTTTCCATAAGGAGAGGGCACGCACATATCTCCGTTATGCCGACAATCCCGCCGAAATGGATAACGACCCCGAATTCTCCACAATACGCCCTTACATGGCTTTCAACAACAGCCTGGGTGGCGACAATGCCATGATCGAGACATATCTCAGCCAGAGCATTGCCGCCCTNGAAGGTGGGCCCGCACCCCTTGTGGAGCTTTCCATGCAGTATAACCTCATCAGGAAAAGCATCGAGAACTTCTGGCCGAGGTTCATACTCTATGCCCGCACTCATCAGCGCATTCCCCGCCATTATCAGGAGGCTGCAATACTCTTCTCCACTCTGGAGAACCGTATCGACTGGCATCAGTTCAATATCGACCCTGATGTGCAGCAACGCTTCAACACCTTCATGGAGATGGCCCAACGCAACAGCGCNAATCCGGAGGCGGTGAACGCTGAGCTCTTCCTTCCNCTCTTCGGCGACACCTACTGGTATTATTATTTCTTCGTAAACAATCTCAAAACCACCTGATCCAACTGATGTCAACAATCTCAAAAATATGGATGCCTCTCCTGCTGGCCGCTGTCGCCGCTTCTTGCGGAACGGATATACCCCGCGACAGCCGTCCGGCTCAGCATCCCGTGTCCATAACGCCTGACTATACCGACCTTGTAATCCCATGCAATATCGCCCCGCTTAATTTCAGAATCGACACCGTTGCTGATGAATACGTCACCCACGTATATNCCCGCAAGAACCCTGACGGAATAAAGGTGAAAGGNAGGACGGTGGATATCGACGTCCGTAAATGGCACAGTCTCCTNACGGAGACTGTGGGCGACACCGTATTCACCGACATATATATCCGCCACGACGGAGGATGGACCCGTTTCCCCTCGATCCATAACGTCGTGGCCGACAGTATCGACCCNTANATATCATACCGCCTCATCGAACCCTCCTACATCACTTTCGAGACTATGGCCATATGCCAGCGTCATCTTGAGGATTTCAATGAGGATGAGATCTTCAACAGCCAGATCCTATCCTCCGAGAAGCAGGGACAGTGTATGAACTGCCACTCATATCAGGACTACAACCGCGGAGGCAATATGCAGCTCCATCTGCGAGTGAACCATCCCGGCACTTTCATAAGCCACAACGGCTCCCTTATGAAACTCGACCTGAAGACTCCCTCTACCGTATCGTCAGGTGTATATCCGAGCTGGCATCCCACCGACCCGCTTATAGCCTATTCCGTCAATACCACCTCCCAAAGCTTCCACTCAAATATGGAGAACCGGGTGGAGGTGCAGGATGCCGAATCCGACCTCATACTTCTCGATGTGGAGGGGAGAAAGATAAGCGTAATCGCCAACGAGCCGGATGAGCTGGAAACATTCCCTTACTGGCATCCCGACGGCGAGAGCCTGTGGTATGTGTCGGCCTCCGTACCCCATATGTCGGCCGAGGAGATGAACCAATACCAGGCCCTCAACTATAAGGATTTCAAATATGACATCTATCGGCGCCACTTCGACCGGGCAAGCCGCACCTTCAGNGCTCCCGACACTATCTACAAGGCTTCCGACTTAGGGAAAAGCGCNACTCTCCCCCGCCCCTCCCCCGACGGCAGATACCTCCTTTTCACCCAGGGAGAGTTCGGCACTTTCCATATCTGGCACAAAGATGCCGACCTCTATCTCCTCGACCTCAAGGATGGCGAGGTGCGTCCGCTCGACATCCTCAACAGCCCCGATGTGGAGAGCTACCATTCATGGTCNTCTAACGGACGCTGGATTATCTTCAGCTCACGCCGCGACGACGGTTCATACACCCGCCTCTACATCGCCTATTTCGACCGCAACGGAAATGCGGCCAAACCATTCATCCTCCCGCAGAAGTGTCCCGCCCACAACGCCACAAGGATGAAATCATACAATGTGCCGGAATTCATGGCTCTCCCCGTNGAGATCTCCAANCGACAATTGATAAATACCATTAAACCGGAAGCATCCAATGTCACCCTGCAGTAATAATCTGCATCTGCGTCTGATAATTATCCTCATCCTGTCGACGGTATNTNCCGTCGCCTACCCTTTCACACCCCTCCTCCCCACCCCCGTGAGAAGACTCTCCACATCCGAAGGACTCTCCTCNGATCAGGTGGANCAGCTCATGCAGGACAGCAAGGGGTATATCTGGGCGGCCACACGCAACGGTCTCGTAAGATTTGACGGCGTGAGAAGCGTCACCTACAAGTCGGGTATACGTTCCGGAGAGATNCTCACCAGCAACGACGTCAGGGCTATCGCCGAAGACCGTTCCGGAAAGATATGGATCGGCACCACCGACGGCTTAACGGTGTTCGACATGCCTACNGAGTCGTTCCGNCGCCACACATTCCAATGCTTCCGCAACAATCCNGTGTCGTGNATCCTCTCCACCCGCGANAACCGTATATTCATAGGCACCGACCAAGGCCTCTTCGAATATATAGCCGCCGGCGACACCGTGAAGCTCTACACCCGCAGCTCCTCGGGCGATGTAATGCCTCAGACCTCGGTGAAAGCCCTTATGGAAGACTCCAGAGGCAATATCTGGATCGGCACATGGAACGAGGGGATATACCGCATCGACACCTCCGGCCGATTCTANTCNTACCCCACNATCAACGAGCGCAAATCCGCCCACGTNATCTTCGAAGACAGCAGCCACAGGATATGGGTGGGCACATGGGGATGTGGGCTTGAGATGCTCCGCAATCCGTATGACCCTGAGAAGGCGGCATGGGTGAAATACACATACAACCCCTCCGATCCGCGTTCCATCTGCGACAATATAATCTATTCAATCGCCGAAGACCCCGCCACCCGCACCGTATGGGTCGGCACACAGAGAGGCATAAGCCTGCTCAGGGAGGAGGGGAACGGATTCATCACACTCTCGATGCCCGACGGTGCCCCGCAGCTGAGGGAGCCGACATCCATAATCCGCGACAACACCGGAATGATGTGGGTGGGTCTATTAGGGAATGGAGCAATTGCCTTCACATCGCGCCCCTCACTTATATCACATGAGGATATCTCCGGAATAGAACAACGGTTCGGATCATCCTACATACACCGCATAATGATCGACAGCCATGGCCGCAGATGGCTGAGCCTCGGCAACAACGCCGGCCTTGTAGTGCATGATCCCGCCACATCGGCAATAATCTCCAATCCCGCACTCCCCTACTCCGCCGCCTCTCCGGCACCTTACACCGTGATGAGTATGCTCGAGACAAAAGAGGGGAACGTATGGCTCGGCACTTACGACGGTGGTCTTTATCTTGTCGACAGCTCCCTGCGTAGGATGGAGCATTATCTGAAAAAGGAGAATCCCTGGCTCGCGGGCGACCGTGTGTCGGAAATACTCATCGATAGCAGGGGACGCCTATGGACCGGAGGGCTGCCGGGCCTGACCGTGGTGATGCCCGATTTCTCCTATCTCCGCTTCGACGATCTGGTGGATGGGGAGATCCGGGTCAGTGCCATAGAGGAGGGACGCGACGGCGCCATATGGGTAGCTACATCCAATATCGGAATCCTGCGCATAGAGGGGGTGGGNGTCAACGCCGCCACATACAGTGTGAGAAGATANACCCCGAAGAATGGCAACATCAACTCCTGGGTGTTCTCGGCTATATACTGCGACGACCTCGGACGCATCTGGGCCGGATCTGACGACACCGGNCTGAGCCTATATGATTTCGAGAGCGATTCCTTCCGCGGTGTGCATATGAAGTGGAATCTTCCGGGCGATGCTGTGGCNGGAATAGTGGGNGACAAGANCGGGAATCTNTGGGTGGCCACCGACATGGGACTCCTCAACCTCAANACCGCCTCNATCGAGGAGCCGGTGCGCTTCCGNGTGTTCTCCTCCGCCGACGGCATCCGCGACAATTATTTCCATCGCAAGTCGGCCTGCCGCGACCGTGACGGGAGGATATATTTCGGAGGNTCAAACGGCCTGAGCATAATTTCCGGCGACATGACATCCCCCTCCGGCCCNNACCTTCCCGTGCTTATAAGGGATATAAGGATCGATGGGATATCCTGGGGCGACCTNGACCATGAGAGGCGTCAGGTATTCTCNCCTACATCGCCGGCTTATACGGAATGTATCGACCTGNCGGGAGGCAATGACAATATCATGATCGAATTCGGTGTGGCCGACTATTCCGGATCACCCATTTGCCGCCAGTACAGCTATCGGCTGGAGGGCTACGAGGATGATTGGCATACTACCGACGACGGCCACCGATCTGCATATTACTCCAATCTCCCTGCCGGTTCCTACACATTCCGCGTGCGCTCCACAGACGAGGCCGGCAACTGGAGCGAAAATGTACGCTCACTGGAGGTGAGGGTAAATCCCTCCCCCTGGACCTCCTGGTGGGCCTGGATAATATATGCCTTATGTTTCGCGGCTATTGCCTTTGTATTGGTAAGATATTGGCAGCGGCATGTGCGCAACTCTGCTGAAAGACGAATGCGTGAGCTCCTGCAGGCTCAGGCGGCTGAACTCCACCACACGAGGGAGAAGCTTGAGCGACTCTCCCGTTCGCTCGATATGGCAGCCTCTCCGGCCACCGGTGATGACCCCGACGGCGCTCCCCCTTCAGGTCAGGAAGATGATGTGGCCACATTGATAGCGCAATGGATCACACCTGAATGTTCCGCAGCCGACGAATCCTTCCTGCGCCACGCAGTGGAGTTCATACTTGAGAATATCTCCGACCCCGAACTCTCTCAGGAGACATTCATGGAGGAGATGAATATCACCAAATCCACCCTCTTCCGTAAGCTGAAGGCTCTTACAGGGATGTCATACACCTCTTTCGTGCGCCATATCCGCCTCAAGTCGGCTCTCGGGATGCTCCATTCCGGAAAGGGACTGCGCATCTCGGAGATAGCCTATGCCGTGGGATTCAACGACCCCAAATATTTCAGCCAGTGTTTCAAGAAGGAGTTCGGAATCCTTCCCAGCGAATACATCGACGATTTCATATCGGGGGCAGAATAAATATGCCTCCCTCACAGCTCTGTCTAACTTTGCAGTGTAAAACCTGAGGGACGGTCCCTCAGGTTCAAAAACAAAGTGTTATGAAGACAGATTTGAAACGCATCTTCTGGATTATCTCCGATCTCTTCGCAAAAGTGCCCGAAGAGAGGGTGACCGACCTGCCGGAAGAGATCACTGACCCTCCCGCGACGGCATCTGCCGAAGAGCCGACGGATCTCACGGATCCTACCCAGCCTCCGGAGCCGACATGCCCCATGGCCGTAAGAAAGGCCATCAGGGATGGGGTAGCGGAAATCAAGAGATTCGCCGACGACCATCGCCTTACAGCCACCGTGGTGAAGGCTCTTCTCGCCCTGCTTGCCCGCCTCGCTCTGGCATCCCT
>JAAVDU010000038.1 GCA_014801605.1 Bacteroides sp. | reverse complement strand
GAATATCGCAGCGAATTATGGCATGAGTGTGGACTTGGTGATGAGTTTGTCAGCCCAATGTTAACTCCCCAACCGGAGAGGATTTATAGGAGGAAAAGTCTATCATCTTGCTTCGAAAATCGGATGCATTCTCCACTATAATAGGGACTTAATCATAAATAAGCAGTCTCTAAGAATGATTCCACTGTGTGTTTTTGAGCATTTTCACTTTGTTAAATTGAGTTAATTCACTGTGTGTTTTTGAGCAATTTCACTTTGTTAAATTGAGTTAAAATATTTGGTGAATCCCCTGTAGGGACGCGATTCTTCGCGTCCACCGCGTCAATCCACCCTCTCCCGGATTGACCACTTTTTCGGAATAGAATCTATATGATACAATATAGGCTCTTATCGCCACTCCAAAAAGTTGACATAAATGCTATTTCTTGGGAGTGATAAAATGAGCCGGCAATATACTGATAATGTTAAGTCATAGATAACATTGTGAGGTAACGCAATGTCGGTAGGGGTATGCTCCGGGTCCAACATGTGGAGTATGGATGCTCATGCGATTGGAATACAGAAACTGTCACAACATTCTACGGTCGTCCCAATACGGATAGTGATTATCAGGTCTTCATGTCGGTTTTGTCGGTTTTTCTACGTAAAAAAACCGACAAAACCGACACACTACAAAACTTTATCTTATGTTTTGAAATAATTTGCATTGTTAAATTGAATAAATCAGCAACCTATAAAATACGCTGAATAAATTTGAGGTATTCTATTGAGTATTTTTGAGGCTAAAAAAGTATATGATAATTACCTTATCCCGAAAGATTGAATAATTCCCATAATTTGAGATACTCTATCTATAACCGACTTGGCAGTCGGGATTGATTTGTATGCTAAAGCCGACAATTCTCTTTCATATAAGGAAGATAGACCCTTACCCCAAACTTCATCCAGAGATGTGAAGAGCGGAGAATCTGATACGGGTCGTTTATTCCATCCATCCGGTTTGTCAAACATCTCACGGTCATGGTTAAGCAATGATTTAAGATCACTGCTAAATTCAGTAGAATGGAAATAGTCGTAACATGCCGAATTTTCCATCAGATAATAGAGGTCATAGAAATGACGGATCTTCTTTGCCAATTCCTGTCTGTAATCTTTTGCCAAAGAAAAACGAAGTAAGGAAACAATCTTTTCGGTAGCTGTTCTCTTTTTATCAAGCACATTCATTGGGAATTCTTCAAGACCGTATTCAGCAACCATATCATAGTTACCCGTATCTTTAAGAAACTCACCTATAAAATTACCAATTTGGCATTCAACATAAGGATAAGGGTTGGCAAAAGAATTTATTTCAAGCATTATCTGTCCGGGTCTTACTGGCATACCTTCTATGGATACTGTAAGTTCCGATAACTGTGGATAACCATAAATGGCTTTATAATAACTTGACCCTTTACTTGTCACTCCCGGCGTTGGTATCTCGTCAATTCCGACGGTTGCAGATTTTGCCAACCGTTTTATCAAAGACTTCCGTTGATTACCATTCAACGAGCCTGCATTGACGATTGCCACGTCTATATCTTCTGAAAACCTCGAACCGATAAAATGTGCCTTGGAAAGACTCGTGCCCCCTTTGAATATGGCTCTACCCTCCGAATCTGCCTCCGACATGAGTTTCAAAGATCGGGTGATCCAATAATCCTTTTCTACGAATATCGGATTTATATCCAGATGCTGGGCTGACGCCAACACTGCGTCGGCGAAAAGTTTTTGATTATCGTGAAGGTTCATATATTCTCCAGTTTGTTTTATTGGGCAGATAGTCTCCTGATATTGGAAGTCTGTATTTCGATATACCGTTTAAAGATCGTATCAATGACTCAGTAATAATTTCTGAAGCACCTATATTCTCCATAATGGCACCCAATAAGGCACGAACGTAGGGCGCATACCTCAACGCATACTGTGCGAGTTTATGCTGCTCTTCCTCATCAAGCCCCTCAACTATCAGCATTATTCTTTTACAAGCCTCATTTGGTGTAGTTCCGGGAATCTTCTTTATGAATCTTATACAATCTAATAACCGTAGCAGATTAATTTCCGCTTCAGAAATAGAGTTGGGTTGTAAGACAAACGATATTCGGTAATTCCCTATTTTCTGTGGACGTCGGTATCGGTTTGTTCCAATCTGAATTTCTGATGTAATCTGCGTTGTGAGGGAGTATTGTGAAAAGGCTGCACCTCCCGTAAGATAGCCAATAGTCTTCCCATCCTTGACAAGATATGCCTTCGCAATCTGAGCAGGGGACGGTTTCAGCGCACCGAACATGGTAATCCGTGGCTTGAAATATTTACCATTGGATAACTTCGATATTTCACCGCGCTCCGCCATACGTTGCAACGTCCTTGCCGCTGCTTCCCGCTGTCTGATGTCACAGTCAAGGTCAGAGGCAACAAACACAAAGTCATCGGGAAAATCCGAAACCATCTGTTTTATTTTCTTTGCGGTGGTCATTTACATATAGTGTTTTCAACTGCAAAGATAATAATTTTGTCGGTTTTTTTACGTAAAAAAACCGACAAAATCTNNATTCTCCTCAATAATACGAAATACTNCTCCNCCCATNCACACATACAATGAATCCCCTGTAGGNACGCGATTCTTCGCGTCCACCGCGTCAATCCACCCTCTCCTACCATTCTCCTACCCNCNCACTCCTAAAATTTTNACAAAAAATCTTGTATTTGCTAAATCTTTTCATTAACTTTGCAATGTGATTCATCACTCACATTCACTATTATCACTCTAAAAACTTAAACTTATTTTTATTCAGAATTATGAAACGCAAAAACGCTGTCAGCGATTTCGCTTCCCAACGAAACGAAATCCTTCTAAACAATTTCCGAAGTAAGCTCGCTGCCAACTCCTCCGAGACTATCATGAAAATATTCAAAAAAACCGCCGACTCCCCCGCCCCGAGATTCTGGGTCAGCGAGGAGAGAGCNGCNGTCGTTATCGGNGCCATGCTCCGGGGAGACGACCCTACCCCGGAGATGTTCCCCGAAAAACGTGATATGTTTCGCGANATTTTCGCTCGTTTCTCCAAAATGAGAGCTTCCAATCCCGACCTCCCTATCTTCCACATCGTATCAGAAGTGGTCAANACTCCGGCNCCCCGTNAATACCTCTCGGCCGAAAGAGTGAAACGACTCGTCAACACCGAAAAGAAGCGNCGAAGANCTCAACGGGCCCTCAATCGCCCGGAGGAATCTATCGTATAGTCGGGACGACCGGCGGCTTCGGGCCACGCNGCCCGGGCTGCCGGATCATTCTGATAACCCAACGGCATATGCACCTGCTTGAAGAAGTCTTTATTCCAAGGACTGTCCTTACCCCCTTTNGTNGTGATCAACAATGCCCCGCCGTTATGGGCCGCCGCATTGCTCAGATACAGNGCCAGNCGCGATGGCACATATTCTATCGTCGCTACGCCGCTGAAGGGCAATACCCCCTCAAGCTCGCTGAGCTGGGAGACGGATACCGTACCCCCTCCTCGTATTCTTCCCCCCGAACCGCTTACTNCAACTCCTCTGCGGGTGCTCTCCGCGCCGGTCGGCACCCGCAGATTGGCCGTGCTTNTNGCCGTAGACTGCATCATGCTCCGATAGGCCTCTGTGTCGTTGCTACCCGAGCTTCCCATCATTGACGACGGGGGNGTCCACACTGTTCCATCTATCCATATCTCTACCGGCGAGTAGGGTTTACCTATACCCCCTGCGCGNGTGGAGACTATTGCNCCGTTCCTTACNATTAGCGTGGGAATATCTCTGATCGCCTCCTCATAGGTGGTGATCGANCGGTCGTGGAAATCATCGCTCCCGAGGATACGCACTCCCAAGGCTCTCTTCAGTATCTCCTGCGCCTTCTCGTCGTCCGGAGCCGCTGTCACCACAAGTTCCTGAAGCATCATGGCGTCGCCGCTGTAGTGGGCAAGTAGGTCGTCGTAGTTATCTTCCTTGAGCTCGGGGCGCATCGGCAAGGCCTTCAGGACCGGAAACTCATCCTCCTTGATCGTGAAGTTATGCTCCAGCTGCCCCTTCTTTCCCAACGCCTGGCAGATGAATGCCGTCCCGTCGGGCCAGTCGAAGCCGTTGACGTACACATCGCCGTTGGCATCGCTCTCTGCCTCCATCCCGAAGTTGAGGGCGGGGGCGATCACATTGAGGGTGGCCTCCTCTATCGGCTTCCCTTTCCAGCGCGACCGGATGTTGCCGCTTATCTCGCCACCTATCTCTACAGGATATTTCAACTCTCCATCAACCGGCTCGTAGCGCTCGCTCCGTTGGGCTATCAGCATCCCGTCGAGCTCAAGCCTCCCTTTCGGCGTCGACAAATAGTAGGGAAGATCGTCTACATAGGTCATCAGGTCCTGCTGCAGAAGTACCGGGGTCGTCGTGTCCCCCTCTCCGTTATATATAAGGCGGCTGCTGACGGCTTTCCCTTCGCTATCCTCAAGTATGAAGGCTATAAGCCCATCCCCTAACTCGCTGCGGTCGATGCTCACCGGAAAACTATCTATCCCGCGCTCAAGAAGAACCTCTCCGCGCCGCTCTATCCTCAGGACTCCCTCGCGCGGAACCTCCCCCATGACATCTACCGCCACTTTATCTTTTCGCGCACTCTGCACATGAAGCGCGGCACCGCTATCCGACACCGCCGGAAGCGCAAACCGCTTCTCCCCTACCACCGCCGTATAGTCTTCACCCGCCACCGGCTCCATATGAAACACTCCGTAGCCGGAATGGCCGCTCTTGAACTCGGCCACACGCTCCCCGGCGCCGTTCTCCACATATCCCTCCGAATCCAACCATCTCCCGAAGCGGTCGTAGACTCTGAACGCTACTGCATTCACTCCTCCGGGCATCAGACGTCCACCCTCGGGGTGAAGCTCCATCCGCATACCCTCATCCCCGGCCGGAAGGGGGATATATTTCTCGTAGTTGTCGAAGCTTACCTTCACCACATCCACATCGTCGGGGACGCGCACACTCGCCGACGAGCGGTTGTGTACAATCCGCAGTGGCTCCGCCCGCCTGCTGTCGCTCACCTTCACCTCGCGACATTCCACAGGGGCCCCGGTGCTCTTGTCGGTGAGNCGAACGGTGAGCTTCCTCCCCTCAAGGGTGGCCTCTATCTTGTGGCGTGCCCCGAAGCCGCTCGCTATATCCACCGGCTGACGGTAGAAGCTCGACGCGGGGAGATTCTCCATAAACAGTGTGTAGGCCCCGAGGGTGTAGCCGCTCTCGGGAAGCTCGCTGTCGAGAGGGATGATACCCTCGAACTTCCCGTCGCGCTCCTTTATCTTAACTCTCTTCTCACATCCACCGTAGGGATTGTGGAGCTCTACATACAGGTAGCGGCTGAAGTCGTTGAGCACTCTCTCATCCTTGGCGTCGAGAAGCCACGCGCGGAAGCGGATGGTGTCGCCGCTCACATAGCCCGGCTTGTCGGTCTGCAGGAAAATCTTCTCCTGCACATCACCTCTCTGCACATCACCTGTTATTTCTGACGACGGGCGGCCATAAATCATCTGTAAGCCGGAAATCGCTATCGAAGCTGCTAAAATCTGTCTGAGATGTTTCATAAAGCGGAGTTTTTTAGTTTATATCTGGGAGAATTCTATTCATTTTTGGGTTATATTCAGGTCAAGCCCGGATATCTTTTCCCAAAAACGGGTGGTATTCCGTTCAAAACGGGGCATTTTTAATCTCTAAGCTCTCTCAACTGTTCTTTTCAGTCGCATTTACGGTCAAAACAGGGGGTTTTCTGTTCAAAACAGGGGGTAAACCGTTCATTTCCTCCCCGATGACCTTTCTCTGCGCAAATATAATCATTTTTTCCGAATCCTATTGTTTCCCAACTTACTTTTAACTAATTTTGCAGTAACATTTTTCCCCCTCTCCATATCCATACCCCCGGTGAAGCCCCATCTTCCCGACCCTTACCTCTAAATGATTTTTTTCTAACCCTTATCTTATAATTCATGAAAAGATTGTTTTCATCTATTCTCCTCGGTGGCTTGGCTGCCGGCCTCTGCGCCCAGTCTTTCACCGAATGGCAGAATCCGGAAGTGAATGCCGTCAACAGAGCTCCAATGCGTTCGGCCAACTTCGCTTTCCGTGCCGACGAACCGGCCCTCGCCAACCGCGCGAAGAAGGAATCGGCAAATTATATGACCCTGAACGGTGCCTGGAAGTTCAACTGGGTGAACGATGCCTCCGCTCGTCCCACCGACTTCTGGAAGAAGGATTTCAACGACAAGAGCTGGGACAATATCATGGTGCCCGGCGTTTGGGAACTTAACGGATATGGCGACCCTATTTACGTCAACGTTCAGTATCCCTGGAGCAATTATTTCGAAAACCAACCCCCGATCGTCCCTACTCTCAAAAACCATGTCGGTAGCTACCGCCGCGAAATCAAGGTGCCCGCCGACTGGAAGGGGAAGGAGATTTTCGCCCATTTCGGTTCCGTCACCTCCAACATCTATCTGTGGGTGAACGGTAAGTATGTAGGATATAGCGAAGACAGCAAGCTCGAGGCGGAGTTCGACCTCACACCTTACCTCGTACCCGGTAAGGAGAACCTTATCTGTTTCCAGGTGTTCCGCTGGTGCGACGGATCTTATCTCGAAGATCAGGATTTCTTCCGTTTCAGCGGCGTAGGACGCGACTGCTATCTCTATGCCCGCGACAAGAAGCGTATCGCTGATATCCGCGTCACTCCCGATCTGGAGAACAACTATACCGACGGCGTGCTNAATATCGACCTCTCTCTTACTTCTAACGCCCCTGTCGACCTTACCCTCACTGATGCCGAGGGACGTCAGGTGGCTCAGGCTACTGCCTCGAAGAGCGGTCGCACTGTCATGAAGGTGGCAAACCCCGCCAAGTGGACGGCCGAGACCCCTAACCTCTACACCCTTACCGCACGCATGAAGGGGAGCGACGAGGTGGTGCCGGTGAATGTCGGNTTCCGCAAGATCGAACTCACCGGCGGACAGATCCTCGTAAACGGACAGCCGGTGCTCTTCAAGGGGGCCGACCGACACGAGCTCGACCCCGATGGCGGCTATGTAGTGTCGCCGGAGCGTATGCTTCAGGATATTCAGCTCATGAAGAAGCTCAACATCAATGCCGTGCGCACATGCCACTACCCCGACGACGACCTCTGGTATGAGCTCTGCGACAAGTATGGCCTCTATGTCGTGGCTGAGGCTAACATCGAAAGCCACGGTATGGGTTATGGCGACAAGACTCTCGCCAAGAATCCTAAGTATGCCAAGGCTCACATGGAGCGCAACGAGCGTAATGTGCAGCGTAATTTCAACCACCCCTCGATCATCTTCTGGAGCCTCGGCAATGAAGCCGGGTATGGCCCCAATTTCGAGGCTGCCTACAAGTGGGTGAAGGAGGAGGATCCCTCGCGCGCCGTGCAGTATGAGCAGGCCGGGTATGATAAGATGACCGATATCTTCTGCCCCATGTATTACGGCTATAACGGTATGGAGAAGTATGCTAAGGAGAAACCGGCCGACAAACCCCTCATCCAGTGTGAGTATGCCCACGCTATGGGCAACTCTATGGGTGGATTCAAGGAATATTGGGACCTTATCCGCAAGTATCCCAACCTCCAGGGTGGTTTCATCTGGGATTTCGTCGACCAGGCCGTGCGCTGGAAGGGTAAGGATGGTGTCGAGATCATGGCTTATGGNGGCGACTTCACTCCTTACGACCCCTCCGACGGCAATTTCTGCGCCAACGGTCTCGTAAGCCCCGACCGTATACCCAACCCCCACGCCGACGAGGTGAGATATTTCTATCAGAATATCTGGACTACTCCCGCCGACCTCTCCGCCGGTAAGGTGAAGGTGTATAACGAGAATTTCTTCCGCGATCTCTCTGATGTGGAGCTCGACTGGGTGCTCCTCAACAATGGTGTCCCCGTGCGCGACGGCAGCATCGATAAGATCAATGTAGCCCCCGGAAAGACGGTTGACCTCACCATCCCTTACGGCGAGATCAGCGACCATGGCGACTGGACCCTCAATCTGTATTATCGTCTCAGAAAGGCTGACGGTCTTCTCCCGGCCGGTCATACCATCGCCCAGGACCAGTTCATTCTCCGTGAAGACAACCTCGCCGACGCTGTGGCGATCGCCAACCCCTCTCTCTCCAATATCGGTGAGATTGCTCCGGAGTTCGCCCCCTATCATGGCGATTTCCTTGGCGTGAAGGGTGATAATTTCTCGATCGAGTTCAACCGCCACAATGGATTCATGTGCAAGTACACCGTTAACGGCACTGACATGATTAAGGAGGATGGTCTCCTTACACCCAATTTCTGGCGCGCCCCGACCGACAACGATTATGGCGCTAACCTCCCCCGCAAGTATGCCGCCTGGAAGAATCCCGGCACTAAGCTCGTGAAGCTCGAAAACGCTATGGAGAATGGCATGGCGGTGGTGAAGGCGGAGTATCAGCTCCCCGAGGTGAAGGCCGCCCTCACTCTCACTTATGTCATCAACGGAGCCGGTGAGGTGCTCGTCACTGAGGCGCTTAAGACTCAGCCCGGGGCCGAGGTCTCCGAGATGTTCCGTTTCGGTATGCAGATGCAGATGCCTGAGTCGTTCAGCTCTATCGAGTATTATGGCCGTGGCCCGATCGAGAACTATGCCGACCGCAACCACTCTACTATGCTCGGGCTTTACAACCAGAAGGTGGCCGACCAGTTCTACCCCTACATACGTCCGCAGGAGACCGGCACAAAGACCGACATCCGTTTCTGGCGTCAGCTCAACAATGCCGGCAATGGCCTCGAGTTCGTTTCCGAGAACCCCTTCTCGGCTTCAGCTCTCAACTATTCTATCGAGAGCCTCGACGATGGCTTCGACAAGCAGAACTCCCACTCTCCTGAGGTGGCGAAGGTGGACTATACCAACCTCCTTATCGACAAGGTGCAGCAGGGTCTCGCTTGTGAAAACAGCTGGGGCGCTATTCCTCTCAAGCAGTATCGCATTCCTTATGCCGACTACTCCTTCACTTTCCTCATGAAGCCTGTCTTCAACAAGCTCCACAACTGATCCGCTCNCCATAATCATTNTATCGACTCTTACCTCGTAAGATGAATTAATACCTGCAAGAGGGCCGCAGAATCATCCGCGGCCCTCTCTCTTTATATCCNNNTTCATATCTTTTTGCCTGTCAAATCCATCTTTTTTCCCTCCCGAAGCTCANCCTTTCGATTTTTATTGCTAACTTTACCTCTATGAATTTAATGCACGTCTATGAAATTAATGCACGTCATTTACATATTGATCGCTCTCTTTGCNNCNGGATGCAACCGACAGGCTCCACCGACCGACTATACTCGGTTTTATCAGGAAATTCGCTCGGGCAATAAAATGGTGTTCGCTTCTATGGCTATCACCAAAACCGTCAAGTCTGAACGATCCGACTGGTATAAGGTGGGCAANCGTATCGCGGTCTACTCCTACGATTCATACCTTCAGGCTTACATCGACCTCTCGGAGATCGAGATCGACGACCTGAAGTTTGACGAGGANAAGAAGACTGTCACCGTNACTCTTCCTCCCGTCAGAACCGAGCTCGCCGGACGCGACATGGAGATGCGGAAGGAATATGAGAATATCGGTCTGCTCCGGTCGGAGGTCGGTGCGCAGGAACGTGCCCGACTGAAGGAGATGGCCAACTCNTCCCTGAAACAGGAGATTGTGGATAACCCNGAATTCAAACGTAAGCTGGTGGAATCTGCCCGCCGGAAGGCCCGNTCNTACTTCGAGACCCTCTTCAACGATGCCGGCTACACNGCCGACATCCGCTTCTCCGACGANCCCTCCTCCCCTCTCCGCGAANCNTGANCCTCCCCGCGAATCACGAACCTCTCCGCGAATCCTGAACCAATAAAAACGCCTCNCAAAGATGCTGAAACTGATAAAATATCTATTGGTGGTGATTGCCACTCTCATCGTAGCGGCTTTCATTTTCTTCTACTTCCTATATCCGAAGAAGACGGAAAAAATCGACATCTCCGCCGGCCGAATATCACGCGTCACGGAGATGGCCCGNCTNTGTGCTATCGACATATATTCCGAAGTGCCCGTACTCGACACTGTAAACGGGAAGGTGATCTTCGCCGTNCANAAACAGGCCGGAAGCATATCCTTCGACATGGACAACCTNTCNATCGACGATTCCGGCGACACGATACGAGCCATCCTCCCCCGGGAGATTATCGACCTCCACGAGGCTACCGAAAAGAACTCCTGGGAAGTGATCGACACAAAAGCAATCGGACCACTCGCGCTTGTGAGAAGCGACAAATTCACCCTTCAGGAGGAGAACCTCGTGAAGAGNCGAGTCCGCGCGAAGTCGATCCGCCTCCTCTACACAAACGGAACGGTACGTAAAGCCCGCGAAGAGGGNGCCCGCGAGCTACGCCGCCTCCTCGAACTNATCTACCGCAAACCCGTCNTCATCACNGACCCCACCCCCCCAAGGCACCCNCTNACCCCCCGGGTTCAATCATAGGATGTTTCAACATTTGAGCACATCGCACAAAACTGGTATCGGGATAAATCACATGTATGGTGGAGCAATCTACTGGTACCGGAAGCAAATCCTGCAACATTTCGGCCTGTAACAGTCACACCATCCATCGGACCAACTTCTTCAGACTTTATTTTTGGTAAAGATGAAAATTATGTGTTTTGTAAGGACTCTATAATTCAAGGAGCAGATCCTGAAAGTTTTGAAAAGAAGGAATTCCCGGATGGTCACAGTTGGACTGTTTTCGATCGTTACCGTGTCTATCAAGGCATCGATTCTCCAAAACTCAGAGAATACCTGAAAGAGAAATATGGAAATTGAATAGCCTGACTTGAACTGAAAAAGTAGGAAAGAACCACTCTTTTCCGGGATAGTCAATTTTACATATTAAAATTTGGATGGAATGGTCAAAACAATTAACTTTGCGTTATAAAAGCAAATACATGATCGACAAATTAGAATTGATATGGTAAGAATCTTTAGATGCATAGTCTTTATGTGCATCCTGCTCTCTGCTTCATGCTTCTCAACAGCTACTACTCTCGTTTTCATCGGCGACTCAATCACCGACGGCAATTGGGGCTCTAATGGCGGCGCTCCTTCCAGTCAGCGCATACACGATGATTTTAACCATATCTTCGGACACGGTTTTATGGAAATGACTGCAGGTTATTTCATGGGAACATACCCCGAGCTCGACCTCAAATTCCATAACCGTGGAATCGGAGGACAAACACTCACCGACATAGCCGCCCGATGGCAGGAGGATGTAATCGACCTTAAGCCGGACGTAGTGTTTCTCC
>JAAVDU010000037.1 GCA_014801605.1 Bacteroides sp. | reverse complement strand
TCCTCCACGCTATATTCAGCGCCCATTGTCTCGTCATGCCAGAAGATAGCCTTCATTCTGACGAGATCCACAACGCCCTTGAATGTCTCCTCGGCGCCGATAGGGATCTGAATGGGAAGGGGGGTCGCGCCGAGCACTTCGCGCACCTGACGTACGACCTCGAAGAAGTTGGCACCCGAACGGTCCATCTTGTTGACGTATCCGATACGGGGCACATTATATTTGTCAGCGTGACGCCATACGGTCTCCGACTGGGGCTCTACGCCACCTACGGCACAGAAAGCTGCGACAGCGCCGTCGAGCACACGGAGCGAACGCTCTACCTCGACAGTGAAGTCAACGTGTCCCGGAGTGTCGATCAGGTTGATCTTATATTTGTTACCGTTGTAGTTCCAGAAAGTGGTTGTAGCGGCTGATGTGATAGTGATACCACGCTCCTGCTCCTGCTCCATCCAGTCCATGGTGGCTGCGCCGTCATGCACCTCGCCGATCTTGTGGGTAAGACCGGTATAGAAAAGAATACGCTCGGAAGTTGTGGTCTTNCCGGCATCGATGTGAGCCATGATGCCGATATTTCTGGTAAGATTGAGATCTTCGTGTTTAGCCATGACTTATCTACCTATATTAAAATCTGAAGTGGGCGAATGCACGGTTAGCCTCAGCCATACGGTGCATATCCTCTTTTCTCTTGTAAGCACCGCCCTGGTCGTTGAAAGCGTCTACGATTTCAGCTGCGAGCTTGTCGGCCATTGTCTTGCCGCCGCGCTTGCGGGCATAGATGATAAGATTCTTCATTGAAATTGACTCCTTGCGGTCTGCACGGATTTCGGTGGGCACCTGGAAAGTCGCTCCGCCTACACGACGGGACTTAACCTCCACCTGAGGAGTTACATTCTCAAGCGCTTTTTTCCAGATCTCAAGCGCGCTCTTCTCCTCGTTCGGCAATTTGGCCTTCACGGTCTCAAGTGCCGTATAGAAAATAGTATATGCCGTGTTCTTCTTGCCGTCATACATGAGATGGTTTACAAACTTGGTCACTCTCACGTCGTGAAACACGGGATCGGGTAAAGTTACCCTTTTCTTCGGTTTTGCTTTTCTCATTTTTGNTGTTTAGTTTAACTGATGGTTGTGGATAACTTCAACGNCGGCTCTCTTGCCGCCGTTTACTCAACCTTTCGNCCGTAGCCCTCCGAAGGGGCGGCCACTGAGGCCNGAANCCTCAGCTACCTGAAGCATGAAGCCTCAGTTACTTCTTCCCTTTTGCGGGAGCTGCCTTGCCGGCCTTCGGACGCTTGGCGCCATACTTGGAACGACGCTGTGTACGTCCCTGCACACCTGCGGTATCGAGTGTACCACGAACAATGTGGTAACGAACACCCGGAAGGTCCTTCACACGTCCGCCGCGAACCATCACGATGGAGTGCTCCTGAAGGTTGTGACCCTCACCCGGAATGTAGGAGTTGACCTCCTTGCCGTTGGTGAGACGCACACGTGCTACCTTACGCATTGCCGAGTTAGGCTTCTTGGGAGTGGTGGTGTACACACGCACACAAACTCCACGGCGCTGCGGGCAGGAATCCAAGGCAGGCGACTTGCTCTTATCCTTAAGAACATTGCGGCCTTTTCTTACTAATTGCTGAATAGTTGGCATTCTTGTCTCTAATAATTATTTTTTGATCTTTTTACACGCTTTCAAAACACTCCGGAGAATTNATATTATTTACAGCCAACTGACTGTTAAACAATCAGTTAACCCTAACAATCACCCGCCGGGGCTTCAAAAACTTTGCAAAGATAATAAAAATCAGCCGTTTACACAAATTTATATGAAAAAAAATTGTTAATCCCNATTTCATCCCATCCCCNACCCTTCCCCGGCCANCTGTNTCCNCCTCTCTNAACCCTCCCTCACACATGCCCGGTTTATAGTTTTTAACATTAAATTTTTTATTTTTCACTTAATTTATATTACTTTTGCACATATTTTAGCTTTGTGCGCAATGAATATTCCTACAACCATATACCTAACGGATACTCCGGAGAGCCACGCCAACCTTCTCCCGCTAAGCTTCACGCGCCCGATAGCGGATTTCAGGGTGGGCATTACAACTATCCGGGAGAAATGGGAGGCCCTCATGCCNGCCTCTTACCATTATTTCCCGGTAGAATACCTCCGGGAGAAGTTCGGCTCCGTAAGCAATCNCGAGGAGACAGCCCTGTTTATCAACGGGGCGCTCCTTCCTGATATGGCTGTCATAGCCGCTATCTCAAACCTCGCTCCCGGGGAGGCCCTCACCCGCGACGAGGAGGTGCTCGCTTTTCATGGCTCCCTCTCCTCTTATATTAATAAGGAGTATTATAAGGAGGTCCCCTGNTTCTGCAATGCACGCGTCATTCGATATACCTTCGACATCTTCCGGCTCAACCCCGCGATGATAAAGGAGGATTTCTTCCGTCTCACCGCCGGCAGAAAATCACTACCCCTTCCCGACTCCAACAGGGTGATCGGCGATTTCACCGATGAAGAGGGGCGCGAACTACTTTTCATTGAGGAGGGGGCTTCCGTAGAGGGTGCGATCCTGAATCTGAAGAATGGCCCTATATATATCGGACGAAACGCCGAGGTGATGGAGGGTAGCGCGGTGAGAGGTCCGCTCGCCCTCTGTTATAAGGCGAAGATCAGGATGGGATCCAAGATTTACGGCGGCTCGACCTTCGGACCATACTGCAAGGTAGGAGGCGAGATCGACAATACCGTGATGTTCGGATTCAGCAACAAGGCTCACGACGGATATCTGGGAAATGCCGTGATCGGNGAATGGTGCAACATCGGAGCNGGCACAAATGCCTCGAATCTCAAGAACGATTATTCTAAAATAAGNGTATGGAATTATCATACTCATACTTTCATGCGCACCGACCTGCAGTTCTGCGGCCCCATCATCGGCGACCATACCAAGATCGGAGTCAACTGTATGCTTAACACAGCCACCGTTTTAGGTGTAGGCGTCAACATCCATGGTTCCGGCTTCCCGAGAGTGTTCGTGCCGAGTTTCAGCGAAGGGAGTCCGGCAGCCGGATTCTCCACAGTGACCATGAAGAAATTCCACGACATCGCCGAGAGAGTGATGAGTCGGCGCGATCTTCGCCTCACCGAGCAGGACACCCGCATAATGGAGAAAGTCTACGAAATCGCAAGCAAGTTCAAGTGAGCGTTACATCCCTACCTCTCCCCCACTCCACCTGAATATAAAAACACATAAAGCCGTCCGATGAAGATCGAACGGCTTTTATCGTATTTAATTGATATTCCAGACATCACATCAAACGTGAAAAACACCAAGCGAGAAATTAGAGTTACTTAAAAAACAAAAACGGCAGTTTGTTTCACAACACTCCGCCGCTCTGTGATTTCGTAGACTGTCATACCTTCACAAGCCTGAGTTGCCTTACTCAACCACTAACTTACAATTTATATCACTATTACTTAAAAAGCTTTTTGACTTGCCATTTTTCACAACCGCAGGGGACATTATAACCCTGCGGAAAATCTCACTGCAAAATTATTAAAAAAAATTTATTCCGCAAAATTTTCACATAAAAAATTAGGGTTACATCCAAAAATTTCAAAAATGTCCCTTTTTGACCATTAATATCCCATCTTTACCACCGCTCAAATCTCTCCCGCCAATAGCCCTCTCTTTCTAAATAACCTTAAATGAATGTCGGAAATTTGGTCACTTCTTTTTTATTAGCTAACTTTACAAGCGTAATAGGCATATCTGCCTGCTGACATATTAACAAAACATATCTATGGAAAAGAACAACCTTGAATATCTTGCGCGCCTGCGCAAAGCCATGGCCGACAATGGTATCGCCGCTACCGTGATATCAAGCACCGACCCTCACCAGTCAGAACTACCCCCGGCCCACTGGCGCGGCAGAGAGTGGCTCACCGGTTTCCAAAGTGAAAACGGCACAAGCGGCACTGCTGTAGTCACTGCCGACAAGGCGCTCGTATGGACCGACAGCAGATACTTCATACAAGCCACTCAGCAACTTGAAGGCACCGGCTTCTCAATGATGAAGGATGACGGGCCTGATGCGGTCGACCTTATCGACTGGCTCGTGGAGCACCTCAACCAAGGGGATACCGTGGGAATCGACGGAATGACCTTTTCCATCTCTTACGCACAGCGTCTCGAACAGGAACTCAGCGACAACGGCATGAAACTCAATGACGGTTTCGCTCAGTTCGATCTCATATATCCCGAACGCCCGGGACGCCCCCTCAATAAGATTTTCGTTCACGACGAGAATATCGTAGGGCGCAATGTCGACCAAAAGGTTAACGACATTCTTCAGGAGGTGAAAGCCGAACTGGCCAATGCCGTCCTCATCTCCTCGCTCGACGATATCGCATGGGCCACCAACCTGCGCGCCGCCGGCGATATCCCCTTCTCCCCCGTGTATCTCGCTTTCCTTTACCTATCCCCCTCCCAAAGAGTGATCTTCGTCGACGCCGATAAACTCACCGATGAGGTGACTGCACATCTCAAGAAATACAATTTCGAGATTAAACCCTACGACGGTGTCCTCGATTTTGTGGCCTCCCTGCCGAAGGAGACCCGCCTGCTTCTCGATCCGCAGAAGACCGCCCGCGGGATATACGACAAGGTGGGTTGCACTCCTGTATTCGGTGGCGACGCTATCGCTAAACTGAAGAGTATCAAGAATGCCACAATGCTCGCCAACCTCGCCACGGCTATGGAGAAGGATGGGGTGGCTCTCGTGAAGTTCTTCATGCTGGTAGAGAAGGAATACCCCTCCGGCAAGCTCACCGAGCTCGGTCTCGGAAAGACACTGCGCGAAATCCGTCTTGCCGACAAATCGTGTGTCGACGAGAGTTTCGCCCCGATCGTGGGCTGGAACGAACATGCAGCCCTCCCCCATTATGAGGCTACTCCGGAGACTGATGTGGCTATCGAAGGGAACGGTCTGTTGCTTGTCGACTCGGGTGGCCAGTACACCTACGGCACCACCGACATCACCCGCACCATCGCCCTCGGCACCCCCACCGAGGAGCAGAAGCATGACTTCACTCTGGTGATGAAAGGGAATATCGCGCTGGATACCATAAAGTTCCCGGCCGGAACCCGTGGAGCGCAACTTGATGTCCTCGCACGCCAGTATCTCTGGAACGAAGGGAAAGCATACTTCCACGGCACAGGCCACGGAGTAGGCTTCTTCATCAACTGCCATGAGGGGCCCCAGAGCATCCGCCTGAATGAAAACCCCGTGGCGCTTGAACCGGGAATGGTGACAAGCAACGAGCCGGGTCTCTATCTTGAAGGCCGTTACGGCATACGGTGCGAAAACCTCATCGCCTGCGAACCCTGGCAGACCACCGAGTTCGGTCCTTTCCTGCAGTTCAGGACAATGACCCTCTTCCCCTTCGACCTCAACCTGTTCGACACCTCCATCATGACTCCGCAGGAGATAGAATGGGTCAACAGCTATCACACTGAAGTGCGTAACCGCCTCACCCCCCTTCTCACCCCGGAGGAGGCTGAATGGCTCGCAAAGAAAACCGCACCTTTAAAATAATCATATAACAGCATATGGCAATCATAAAATCTGTAAGGGGATTCACCCCCGTCATCGGCAAGGACTGTTTCCTCGCCGACAATGCCGCCATTATCGGCGATGTAGTCATGGGCGACGAATGTAGCGTATGGTTCTCTACCGTTCTTCGTGGCGACGTCAACTCCATACGTATCGGCAACCGTGTCAACATCCAGGATGGCAGCGTGCTCCACACTCTATATCAGAAATCTACAATCGAAATCGGCGACGACGTCTCTATAGGTCATAATGTGGTGATCCACGGCGCCAAGATCCGCGATTACGCCCTCATCGGCATGGGTGCCGTTGTGATGGACGATGCCGAGGTAGGTGAAGGGGCTCTCGTGGCCGCCGGCTCCGTAGTGCTCAGCCGCACGAAGATTGGCGCTCATGAACTCTGGGGGGGCGCACCGGCCAAATTCATCAAGATGGTGGAGCCGGAGAAGGCCAAGGAGATGAACGAGAAGATAGCCCGCAACTATCTCATGTACTCAAAATGGTATGAGGAAGAGGAGTAGACTCATCGACCTTCCACGTTTTCTCGACCACCGGGGGAATCTCTCGGTGGTCGAGCAATGCAAGGAAGTCCCCTTCCCTATACGCCGCATCTATTGGGTATATGATGTCCCCGGAGGTGAGGAGCGTGAAGGGCATGCTTATTATAAGGGGGAGGAGTTTATCGTGGCTCTCTCCGGAAGCTTCGACGTAGTGGTCGACGAGGGGGAGGGTCCGGAGGTGTATCAGCTCAACAGATCCTATTACGGAGTCTATATCCCNGCAGGGGTATGGCGCACCCTCACCAACTTCTCCACCAATTCTCTGGCGCTTGTGCTCGCCTCCACACCCTACGACCCCGACGACTATATATTCACCCACGAAGCATTCCTGACATGGAAAAAGAGCGACGACCTATCCCCCCGATGACGGAGACCACCGTCTACGACTGTTCCATAATAGAACTTAACCGTCACCACAGCGACCGCCGGGGAAATCTCACNGTGGTGGAGAANAGCCGTGAGGTCCCTTTTGATGTGTCGAGGGTCTACTATCTCTACGATGTCCCCGGGGGTGTGGGGAGGGGTGCTCATGCGCATTACAATCTCTGTCAGCTGATTGTGGCTGTAAGCGGAAGCTTCTCGGTCACTCTCGACGATGGCGGCGTGAAACGCACGTTCCTTCTCAACCGCCCTTATATGGGGCTGCTTGTNGTGCCGGGCATATGGGAATGTCTTGANGACTTCTCATCCGGCGCAGTCTGCATGGTGCTTGCCTCCACCCCCTACAACGAGCACGACTACATACGCTCTTACGACGATTTCCTCTCCATCAAACGGAAAGGTGTGGCAGAGGAGGGAGCGAAACCGGAATCATTATGAACAACCCCGAATTTACAATCTGCAACTACACTCCCTCGCGCAAAAATGAATGGGACGACTTCGTGGAGAGATCGAAAAACGGCACATTCCTGCTGAAAAGGGATTATATGGACTATCACGCCGACCGTTTCGCCGACCATTCTCTGATGGTCTATCGGCAGGGGCGTCTCTATGCCCTCCTCCCGGGATGTGTGGCGGGCGATACCTACCATTCTCACGCCGGACTTACCTACGGCGGTCTCATCACCGATTCCAAAGCCACGGCTGCCGGGATTCTCGATGTAGTCCGCATGATATGCCGGCGGCTTAAAGATGAGGGTATAAGCACCTTTCGATATAAGGCGATTCCACATATTTATCACCGTCTCCCCGCTGAAGAGGATCTTTACGCCCTCTTCCGTATGGGAGCATCCCTTGAGGCGCGGGGTGTCTCGTCGGTGATAGAGCGGAGCCGGCGTATCAAATTCCGCGACATTCGCAAATCGGGCATCCGCAAGGCCCGCAGAGAGGGTCTCACGGTAGCGGAGAGTTTCGACTTCGCCCCCTTCTGGGANATTCTCAGCCGTAACCTCGAGGAGNGGCATGGAGTGCGTCCTGTCCACTCNCTGGAGGAGATCACCCGCCTCGCGAATCTTTTCCCCTCCGNCATACATCTTTTCACTGCCGGCCANCCCTCCTCCCCACGGGCCGGATGTGTGGTGTATCTCACCCCCACAGTGGCGCATATCCAGTATATCGCGGCCGACCCNGCAGGGAAAGAGAATGGGGCTCTCGACCTTCTCTTCGACACCCTCATAAACGATATCTACAAGGATGTTGAATATATNGATTTCGGCATATCCACCGAAGATGGCGGCCATATCCTCAACGACAACCTTATCTATCAGAAAGAGGGCTTCGGAGGGCGTGCCGTGGTCTACGANATCTATTCCATACCCCTTCACGGCTACCTCCCGTAATTTACACACCCAACCAACCTTCACACTCCCAAGATGATAAAATTCCTTGATCTTCAGAAAATCACCGACTNCTACGGCAAAGAGATCCATNAGGCTGTAAGCCGTGTGGTCAGCTCCGGATGGTATCTGCTCGGAGAGGAGACCCGCGAGTTTGAGAAAGAATANGCCCGCTATATCTCCACCGACTACGCCATAGGTTGCGGCAACGGTCTGGATGCCCTNCGCCTCATTCTGCGTGCCTACATGGAGATGGGGGCCATATCTCCGGGCGACGAGGTGATAGTGCCCGCCAATACATATATAGCCTCCATACTCGCCATCTCCGAATGTGGTCTCACCCCTATCCTGGTGGAGCCGGATCCGCTCACCTGCCAGATAGATCCCGATCGAATCGAAGAGGCCCTCACCCCACGCNCAAAAGCGGTGATGATCGTACATCTCTACGGACTCTGCGCCTACACTCCCCGCATTGCCGATANCTGCCGGCGNCACGGCCTCAAGCTTATCGAGGATAACGCGCAGGCTCATGGCTGTCTGTATATAGAGGGAGAAAACCGACGCCCCACCGGCAGCCTCGGCGATGCCGCCGGGCATAGCTTCTATCCGGGGAAAAACCTCGGAGCNCTCGGCGACGGAGGATGNGTCACCACCTCCGATCCGCAACTNGCCGCTACTGTCCGTGCGCTCGCCAACTACGGCTCGGAGAGGAAATACATCTTCCGCTACAAGGGGGTCAATTCCCGTCTCGANGAGATTCAGGCCGCNGTGCTCAGGGTGAAGCTCCCCCGGCTCGATGCCGACAACGCCCGACGCCGCGAGATAGCCTCGCGCTATATGAAGGAGATTGTGAATCCCGCCGTGAGGATGCTCNGGATCGGTGATCCTGACTCCGACGTATTCCATATCTTCCCGATCTTCTGCGATGAGAGGGATCTCCTTCAGNATCATCTCGACTCTCTGGGGATTCAGACCCTNATCCACTACCCCGTAGCGCCCCATAAGCAGGAATGTTATCGTGAGATGAACGGCGAAAGCTATCCTGTGTCGGAGCGTCTTCACGCCACAGAGCTGTCNCTCCCGATATCCCCGGTGATGACCGACGAAGAGGTNACNGCCGTAGTGGAGGGTGTCAACTCTTTCCGGGGAGGAGAAAAAAATCTTACACCCGAAGGATAATAAAACNCNGGTCGGGCCGTTTTTAGAGTTGGATAATCATTAGAAAGGAGGTTGTTTTACACTATTTCAACTGAAAAAAGATAAAAATTCAAAAGAAATAACCGTAAAATTTTGTCAAACAAATAAGTTTGACTAATTTTGCACCGCAATTTTACCGATGGCTCCGAAAGCCTCGGCAATTTTGCAGCAAATAAACTCCGAACAAACAATTAACTATAAAAAAGAGAAAACAAAAACATGATTATCGTACAAGTTAAAGAGGGCGAGAACATCGAGAAAGCACTCAAGAAATTCAAACGTAAGTTTGAGAGAACCGGCATTGTAAAAGAGCTCCGCAGCCGTCAGGCATTCGAGAAACCTTCTGTCACCAACCGCAAGAAGATGATCAAGGCCGCTTACGTGCAGCAGCTCCGTCAGGCCGAGCAGTAATCTCCGCCTTNACCGACGATCAGAATCAAGAAATATCCGGCTCAGACCAGACCCCTCCCATGAGGCCTGAACTGAGCCGGAATCTTTTTATCCCCTCCCGCCATATCCCCTCACCCTCAACAGAGCAGCNAAATGACCAACCGCCACGTCAACGACTTCATATCTTATATGCGGCATGAACTCAACCGCTCCCAGCTCACAGTGGAAGCTTATGCCCGCGATATAGAGCAGTTTATCGACTGGCTCACTTGCTATAACCCCGACCGCCTCGACATATCGTCCGTCAGCCTCTCCGACATTCGCGGATGGCTTGCCGGACTCGCCCGCGAGAAACACACCGCCACGACTCTCCGCCGAAAGGCGCAGAGCCTGCGCGCATTCTTCCGTTTCCTCCTGAAGCGGCATGTGATATCTTCCAACCCGGCGGCCGACATCACTCTCCCGAAGATTCCGAAAAGCCTCCCCGATGTGATTCGCTCCGAAGAGCTCGATGGAGTGATGCGTCTTGAGGAGAGCGCCGTAGAACTCGATCCCGACAATGAGGAGACCCTTCGCAGCGACCTTATAATAGATCTCCTCTATACCCTCGGCATCCGCAGGGCCGAGCTGATCGGCATAAGCGACCCCGACATATCCCCCTCAGCCGGGGAGATACGAATCTTCGGAAAGCGCGCCAAGGAGAGGGTGGTCCCCGTGCCGCAGAAACTGATGGATAAGATAGAGAGATGGCAGCGACTCCGCGACCGCATATGGCCCTCTCTCCCCCATCCTGTCCCTCTGATTGCCGTCAAAGGTAAACGGATATCCCCGCGTCAGGTATACGACTGTGTCCACACCTCTCTCGAAGGCACCTCCGCACGGAAAAAGAGCCCTCACGCCCTGCGCCACTCTTTTGCCACAGGAATGCTCAACGGTGGGGCCGACCTCAACTCCGTAAAGGAGTTTCTCGGTCACTCCACACTCTCTACCACACAGATATACACCCATGTATCATTCGCCGAGATGAAGAAAGCTTATGAGCACAGCCATCCCCGCGCACGGAATAAAGAGGAGAGCCAATAATTTTTTTCCCTTTATAAGAGCAATTCTATCCGGATTTTTGTTTATCTTTGTAAACGGAGTCGGTCAATTCCCTCCCGTAGCTTTTATCTCAGAGCCATTCACCAATGAAACGCACCCCCACGGGAGAGAGAAAGAGGCTTCAGCGCAGAGAGGATGATGAGCCGGCTATTCTGAAAACCCTAAAAAAAATGACTACTATGGAAGTACAGATCAAAGCGATTCATTTCGACATCTCAGAGAAACTGTCAGCGTTCGTCAACAAGAAAATAGAGAAGCTCCTGCGCCGTTTTGATGCAATCGGTGGCGTGGAGGTAAACCTTACCCTCGTAAAACCGGAGACAGCCCGCAACAAGGAAGCCGGAGTGAAACTCGCCATTCCCGGTGGCGCCGATCTCTTCGCCTCGAAGACAGCCGATACTTTCGAAGAGGCCGTCGACCTCTCTCTCGCTGCTCTTGAGCCACAGCTTGAGAAAGTGAAAGACCGCAAGTAAGCCCCCTGCCACGTCGCTCTCTCCCATCGAAGACCGTCGGTCAAGACTGTCTGATAAGAAATACTGCCCGTCTCGTTCCCCCGGGAATAAGACGGGCTTTCAACCGATTCCATAATATTAATCCCCCCCTCTCTATCTTCCACTATTCCGGTTATGGCCCAGAACTCTGATTCAGAGAATAAGAAATCCACTCCCAGCAGACATGCGTCGTCGACTACATCACACAGTAAACGCAATGGTAAGCGACGTAAGGCATCTGCCTCATCTCCCATGCGCAGAAGGCTGCTTTTGGGTGGGGGTATAATCTCAGCCATACTGGTCACGGTGCTCGTTCTCGCACTCCCTACCATGCTCAAGGGAGCCCCGCAGGAAGCGGTGATCCATATCCCCGCCCGAGCCGATGCCGACATGGTGAGAGACACACTTGTGAAATACTTTGGCCCCTCATATACCAAAGAGATCATGAAGGTGGCCTCCATTCGCCGCACCGACTTCTCCACCCGCCACGGCGCATACCTCATTCCCGAAGGCACCTCCCCCTTGCGGGCCGAACGCCGCCTCTCCCAAGGGGCCCAGCATCCGCTCAGAATCACGGTCAACGGATTCCGTTCCCTCCCGGTGCTTGCCGAAAGGATAGCCCGACGCCTTGATTTCACCCCCGATTCCCTCCTAAATCTGCTCTCCGACTCCACACTCCTCGCCTCTTATGGCCTGACATCCTCCCAGCCACTCGCCCTCTTTATCGATGACTCCTACGAACTTTACTGGTCGGCCTCTCCGGAGGAGGTCGTGGCAAAGATAGGCGACCATTACCGCAAGGTATGGAATGCAGAGCGCATGAGCAAAGCCAACGGCCTTGGCCTCACACCCGCAGAAATCATGACGATCTGCTCCATCACTGATGAGGAATCAAACAAGATCGACGACAAAGGGAAAATCGGACGCCTCTATATCAACCGGCTGAAGACAGGAATGCCCCTTCAGGCTGATCCTACGGTAAGGTTCGCCCTCAATGATTTCACTATCCGCCGCGTGAAAGGGGAACACCTTAAGGTGGATTCCCCCTACAACACATACCGGAGGCGCGGACTCCCCCCGGGCCCGATCCGCACCACAAGCGTGGCCACGATCGACGCCGTGCTTAATTCAGCCCCCTCCACCCATCTCTATATGTGCGCCAAAGAGGATTTCTCAGGCTACCACAACTTTGCATCCACCTACAGCGAGCATCTCGAGAATGCCCGCCGCTATCAGAAAGCCCTCGACCGCAGGGGAATCAAATAAATCCACCGGAATCAACAATCAATCTCCCGCAATCCGCATAAGATGAAGACACTCCGTATTGTTATCCTCACCTTATCTTTGCTGTCGGCCATATTCGAGGCATTCCCCCTTGAAGCGGACGCAACCTCGATAGTCATACCGGATACGTTGCTCCCTACCCCTCCCGAATTGGCTGTGGCTGCCCCGGCTCCGACCATACCCTCTTCTCTCGAAGGTTACCGCAAAAGCGATGAGGAACTGTGGTGGTGGAATCAGGCCAAGAAACTTAAGCTCAATCTCAACGACACCACCGTACGCTACCCCAAGTTTCTGAAATTCTGCCTCGACGTCTATAAATGGGGCGATCACTTCTTCAATTCCTACGATCCGGAATATGTGGTGGGCACCGGCAAGCGATGGAAAGCCCGTATAGTCAACGACAACTGGGCCGATTCCTATATAATGGTGTTTCCAAAGGATCTCCGGATGCATATGCTGAGCGATGTGTATGCCAACATCGGTGCTTACCTCCAGTATATGGCGGTAAGTATAGGCTACACCTATGACATGGGACAACTCGCTAATACGGGCCCGCTCGAGCATAAGAAGATGGAATTCGGATTCAACTGCGCACTCTTCAACATCAGTCTTTATTACAACGAAAACACCGGAGGCACCTATCTGCGCAAATTCGGCGACTACGAGGATGGCCGCATAATAAAGGAGCGCTTCCCCGGAGTTGAACTATCCACATGGGGTATCGACGCCATGTATTTCTTCAACCACAACCGCTACTCTCATGGTGCGGCCTACAACTTCTCGAAGATCCAGAAGAGGAGTCAGGGCTCATGGATAGCCGGATTCTCCTACTCCAATATCAAGCTTGACTTTGATTTCGCGCAGCTTCCTCTGGCATTGCTCCCCTATCTGACGGTGCCGGCAAAGAACTATATGTTTCATTACAATTCATACGCGATCGTGATCGGCTACGGCTTCAACTGGGTCATCAATCCGCGACTCCTCTTCAATGCCACAGCCGTCCCCTCGATCGGTCTCACCCACTGCTACGAGGATTCGCTTGAAGGAGCGAAATACATGCCCGCTATCAACCTCAACGGACAGGCATCGCTCACCTACAACTTAGGCAACTTCTTCTTCAGCGGCATATTCCACTTCAACGGCCACTGGTACAAGAGCGGCACCTACTCCCTCCTCAGCTCCATCGAAAACTTCTCCGCCAACATCGGCTTCCGCTTCTGATCCCCTCCACGCTCTCTCAATTTGGTCAAATCATCAATGAGGATTTGACATGAACCAATCTCGTGAGGTCAGTACCAACCGGTCCTACTCATTTCTGCTCTCCTGATCACAAAATAAGGGATACCCGTACGGATATCCCTCATTTCTTTCAATACTTTATGGTGAGCATTAATCGTTAATCATGATTTTCCGGCTATCTACCAATGTGCCTTCTATAAGATATCTGACGGTATAAATACCTTTCTCGATACCGGCATCATTGATTGTCACGCTCTGCGCTCCGTTTTCTACCTCTGTAGCGATAACGTTCTTAAGATAATCAATAGGAACAATCTCAATACTACTGTTTGCGGGAGTAGGATTGATGAAATCTATATCAACGCTTTTCCTATCTACGTTAAGTCTGCTTATCCCGAAGTCCTTTTCAATAGTAATATTACCGGTTGCAGCTTCTCCGCTCTCAGTAAATCCGACCGCGGTATAGTGCCTGCTTTCCAGACCTCCCTCTATCTCAATTGAGGATGCCTCTCCAATAATATCACCGGCTTCATCAAACCATTTTACAGAAGAGACATCATCATTATTCACGGAAAGAATTGTCTTTCCCTCTTCAGAAGTCTCTTTACCAATGTCAAGAATAGAGAGGGATTTACCCGGAGCCTCTATCATAAAGGACTCACCACCGATTATCTCACCCTTTTTATTCTTCTGCACAAGAT
>JAAVDU010000036.1 GCA_014801605.1 Bacteroides sp. | reverse complement strand
TGTCGGCGTTGCCATCAGCGTGGACATGAGGATGAGAATGTGTCACCCCATCATGGGTGTGCTCATGACAATGATCGTGTGTGTGGGTGTGATTGTCGGCGTCGCCATCAGCATGTACATGAGGATGAGAATGTGTCATCCCATCATGGGTGTGCTCATGACAATGGTCGTGCGTGTGGGTGTGATTGTCGGCGTCGCCATCAGCGTGCACATGAGGATGAGAATGTGTCACCCCATCATGGGTGTGCTCATGACAATGATCGTGCGTGTGGATATGATTGTCGGTGTTGCCATCAGCGTGCACATGAGGATGAGAATGTGTCATTCCATCATGGGTGTGCTCATGACAATGATCGTGCGTGTGGGAATGTGTATGAGAATGGATGTGTTCATGAGAGTGGCTTTCCTGACCGGCTCCTCCGAAAAGACGTCTGATTTCATGAGGAGCAAGGTAAGGGATGACCTCAAGACCCTGCTGGAACTCGAAGGTTATACCCTCGATATGATGAGTCTCCATTACAGACAACATCACCTTCTTATCGACAGTAAGGGGCACATATACCTTAGTGCCCTTCACAACTGCTGGCCAATGCTGATTTCCGATAGCATGACCAAGCTCAACGGCAACTCTTATGATAGTGTCATGGTCTTTCTCTGCAAGTGCGCTCATGTCAACCACAAGCACAGGGCTAAGCTCAATTCTGAGAACAGCAGCCTTCTTAGTAGCCGGGTCAAAATCAATAATATCACCATCCACAATCTGCGAATGACGAGCCAGAGCAATAGGATACTCCACGCCGCTTACACCTTTTCCGAGAAATCTGGACTTTTGAGCTGTCCATTGGTCAAGGAAAATATAATCTACCTCCACCCCATCGAGCTTCTCCTTCCATTCCGGCGAGAGGTTAATGTTGCCAATTATCTCAGTGTAAATTTTCATAATCTCTACAATAGAATTATAATATAATAAGGCAGGGGGAGATGGTCTACCTCCTCCTGCCTTAAAAATATTTTACTTGATTTTCAAGCAGTTTCTTGATAAACGGATTCAACAAATCAGCTGAACCAATAAAGCTGAGCCAGAGGCAGCTCCTTGGCCGGCGGCACATAAGCTCTGTAACCATCAACAGTCACCTCAAATGTCTCGGGATTAACCTCGATATGGGGTGTAGCCGTGTTACGAACCATGTTGGCCTTACCCAACTGACGAACACCATGCACAGGATAGATGATAGACTCCAGTCCGAGTTTCTCCTTGATGCCGAGATCAAGCGATGCCTTCGACACAAACGACATACGTGTGTCGGGGAGAGCCTGTCCGGTAGCGCCGAACATCGGACGCATGATCTTGGGCTGCGGAGTGGTGAGAGATGAGTTGGGATCACCCATATTAGCCCAGTTGATAAGGCCACCCTTGATTACGAGGTTCGGTTTGGTGCCGAAGAAAGCGGGCTCCCACAACACGAGGTCGGCCATCTTGCCAACTTCGATAGAACCGAGCACATCACTGATGCCGTAGCAAATGGCAGGATTGAGAGTGATCTGAGCCAGATAACGGAGAACACGGAAGTTATCGTTGTTCTCGGAGTCCTCCGGAAGTTTACCACGCACCTGCTTCATATATGAAGCCATCTGGAAAGTACGCATGAACGACTCACCAACACGTCCCATAGCCTGTGAGTCGGAAGAAACCATAGATATGATGCCGAGATCATGGAATACATTCTCAGCCGACTGGGTTTCCGGACGCACACGGCTCTCAGCGAAAGCGACGTCGGAGGGGATAGTCGGGTTGAGGTTATGGCAAACCATAATCATATCGAAAAGCTCAGCCTGTGAATTGATACCGAACGGGAGTGTCGGGTTGGTAGATGACGGGAGCACATTCGACATAGAGGCAACCTTCAGAAGGTCGGGAGCATGACCGCCACCTGCGCCCTCGGTATGGTATGTATGAATTGTACGACCATCTATTGCAGCTATAGTATCCTCAACATAACCGCTCTCATTGAGAGTATCGGTATGGATAGCCACCTGAATATCGTAGTTGTCGGCACATTCGAGGCAACTGCGGATAGCTGCGGGAGTAGCACCCCAGTCCTCATGGATCTTGAAACCACATGCACCGGCCTCAGCCTGATTGCGAAGCACCTCATGGCCTGAGCAGTTACCCTTTGCGAGGAAACCCACATTGATAGGGAGTCCGTCGGCAGCCTGAAGCATCTTTGCCATATTCCAACGGCCGGAAGTGATTGTAGTACCATTTGAGCCGTCAGTAGGACCGATACCGCCACCGATCAGGGTTGTGATACCATTAGAAAGACAGTTAACGGCTTGCTGGGGAGAGACAAAATGAACGTGACCATCAATGCCGGCAGCGGTAAGAATCATATGCTCACCCGAGATGGCATCTGTAGATGGACCGGTAACCAAAGTCGGAGTAACACCCTCCATAATATTGGGGTTACCGGCTTTACCTATACCGGCTATCTTACCGTCCTTAACACCGACGTCGGCCTTGACAACACCTAAAACAGGGTCAAGGATAGTAACATTAGTAATAACGAGGTCGAGGCTACCGGCATCTTCCGTACACTCATTGGCCAGGCCCATACCGTCGCGGAGGGTTTTACCGCCGCCATAGACCACCTCATCACCAAATACGCGAAGATCCTTCTCAATCTCGACATAGAGGTCAGTATTGCCGAGGCGAATCTTATCACCCACTGTAGGGCCGAAAAGATTGTTATATTCTTGTCTTGAAATAGTTGCCATATTGAAAGTGGTCTTTATTTTTTAATTTCGTTTTCAGTGTATTCACCCTCTTCCGCTTCCTCAGGCTGGCTCTTGAATCCATATTCCTGAACACGACGAAGCGCCTCAATATGTTTGGGATAGAATGTAGGATGATCCTCCAGTCCGGCATAACCGTTAACAAGGTCATTGAAACCGATCACACGCACCTTACCGGCATATGCAACGAGCTCAACCTCCTTCTGTTCACCCGGNTCGAAACGGATGGCAGTAGTAGCCGGAATGTTAAGATGATAGCCGAAAGCTTTGGAGCGATCAAACTCCATATAGCGGTTCACCTCAAAGAAGTGGAAGTGGCTACCTATCTGCACGGGGCGATCGCCGGTGTTGCGGACTGTGAGTTTAACTGTACGGCGATTTACGTTATATTCTACAGGTTCATCCTTCAGGATNACGCCGCCAACAGGCACATAATCNTTCGGTTCAAAACCCGGAGTNTTAGGATAAGCGATATCAGGCTGTCCCTGAAATACACCATAAGGTGTAGTATAGCTGTCAGCCGCAGGATTTGCGGCGGGATTATTATCTTGAGCCATAACAGATATTATTTGCAGTTAATACAAGAAATGCCGATCACTTGATAGGATGGTGGATGCTGACAAGACGGCTGCCATCTGTAAATACAGCTTCGACTTGAAGCAGGGTAATCATATCGGCTACCCCTTCCATAACCTGATCTTTTGTGAGGACCTGCGCTGCATCGTGCATCACTTCCTCAACGGTTTTACCTTCTCTGGCACCTTCGAGCGCTGCGCTTGTGATATATGCGACAGCTTCCGGATAATTAAGCTTCAGACCTTTCTTCAGTCTTCTCTCTGCGATGAGTCCCACCATCAGAAGAGTCAGCTTGTCTTGTTCTCTTGGGGTAAAATGCATAATCTGATAGATTAGAATTTATTATGATATCAGTAAGGCCCTTGTATTATAAAGATGCAAAAGTCTCACTATAATTAAACAATCACTTATAAAAAATGTTTCGAAAATCACAATAAAATTCGAAACATCTTTTACCTTTATATTCTTAATAATTTTTCTCCCATCGAGTTACGTTAGAGTTGTTCATGGGGTGTACTTGAGTTATTCATGGGTATATTTGAGTCGTTCATGTCTGCATAANCCAGTCATCAAATGATTGTTATTCCACATTGAAGAATCATCCGAGGACAGTCTTTCTCAATGACAGGAAGACTTATTTAATCAATCTGCGGGCTCCCACATAACGAGCNGCATAGTAGCCTTCATTATTATCTATNCGTATACCCTGCGATGTNCTNGCATGNATGAAACTGAATTTCCCNTTTTCATTGTCANCACTGACTACTATCCCCACATGCCCTACTCCACCGTTTCTGTTCCGGCCTTTGAAGAACACCAGATCGCCGGGACGGAGATCNCCTTTCTCTACGGATTCACCATCGGAATATTGAGCACTTGACGAACTACTCAGATTATATCCGAACTGACGATAAACATATCCTGCAAAGCCTGAGCAATCAAAAGCTGAAGGGCCTTTGCCTCCCGATTTATATCTTTTGCCCATATGACTCTTGGCCTCTTTCAAGAGGTCGCCAATCATCATTTTGGATTCAGCTGAAAGGGCATTACTCATCTCCTTTTCAATTTCACGTCGGCTAACTTCCTCCTTAATCATATCCTTAACGACACTTCGGTCAAGGCGATAAGATGCTTTTGCAAGGAGCTGTTTGTGTGCATTAGCATGCACAGCCTCTCTGTCAGTCTGTTGGGCTTGCACACCAACAAAACTTGAGCTTAATAATAAAAGAGTGAGTATGTNGGATAATTTCATGATGGGTCAGATATGTTTACGGGCCTTATCCCGTNCGGAAAAAGAGAACTCTCTCTNCCTCGCGAGACAGCCTTATCATTTGGTTTTGCAAATTTAACTAAAANTTTTTTATCTCCCTATAAATCCATTAATAAAATTTAAAGATTTAATAAAATTTATAATTCAGCACACATTCTATTCATGTGTGCATATACTATNAGACACTCATAAAAACCNACCGTAGTGAGGTGAACCGGACATTCAACGAAAGGCTCCACGAGTATTTTTTTGAAGCNTACATGATAAAAATGNCCACTCCGACGTTAATATGTTAGTTGCCATACATCCGGCAGAAACCTTTTCGATGATTGTCGTAGGCCTCTATATCGACNACNTGCCTACTTCCACCATCGCGTACCGGANAAACGCAACAGCTCCCATGAGAGCAACCCAAAATCTTAAAATCAAAAAACAATCGAGGCTTAACCAATAAATTCAAAAGCTTAACTTTTATGAAAAAATTCTTACCAATTCTGCTGGTTGCGACAGTTGCCACACCATTGTCGGCAAAAGATCGTGTGACACACAATCCCTCCGCGACCAACACAGAAACTATCCTGCACGCATGGAGCTGGAATTTCCCTACCATTGCGGAAAACATGAAGAAGATCGCCGACTCAGGCTACACGATGGTGCAGACATCTCCCGTGCAGAACTGCTATCAGCCGGAAGGGAGTGGCAAGAAACTCTTCGACGAAAACACCACAGAGGGTCAATGGTATTATTATTATCANCCTACNGACTGGAAGATCGGCAACTATATATTAGGAAGCCGCGATCAGATGAAGCAGATGATGGATTCGGCTGNCAAATACAATGTGAAGGTGATAGTAGATGTGCTTCCCAATCACACAGCNTTCGATATCGACGCAGTGTCGGAAGATTTCTATAAGGCTGTAGGGGGTCGTGATAAAATGTTCCATACACAAGGACTACTTCCGATAACAGACTATAACGACCGCCTGCAGTGTACACTTCAAGGCACAGGGTCATTACCGGATGTAAACACGGAGAATCCGGATTTCCAGAAATATTATATGGAATTTGTCAACGACCTGCTGTCGTTGGGTGTAAGAGGATTCAGATACGACACAGCAAAACATATCGGCGTACATTCAGATCCGGTAGACAAGGAGGCCGGAGTCAAAGAAAACGACTTCTGGGATGTAGCCACAGGAAGAAAAGCTGTAAAAGGTGTAAAGCTCGCCCTACCCTACGACTCCCTTTTCGTGTATGGAGAGGTGCTTCAGGACCGCAATGTGCCGGAAGCTGAATACGCCGACTATTTCGGCCAGACCGCCTCAAGCTACGGCCATGTATTGCGGGAAGTGCTTGACAAAGGCACAGTGAATGGATCAGACATAATCAACTGGCATCATTCAGCAGCTCCGGAATATCTGACAACCTGGGTAGAGAGCCACGACACATATGCCAACGCACATGAATCGGCACATCTTACCGACGACCAGATACGTGCCGGATGGGTATTCCTCACAGCACGCCAGAATGGTGTGCCCTTGTTCTTCAGCCGTCCTATGGGATCAACCCGTAAGGCATATTGGGGCGACAACAAGCTCGGCGCACGTGGCAACGATGAATTCTTTCATCCGGAGGTAGTNGCNGTCAACAAATTCCGCACTGCCATGAACGGAGAGAAAGAGAATATCCAGACTACCCCTGACGGACAGGTGATTGTAGTGAACCGTGGCAACAAGGGAGCAGCGATTGTGAATGTCAACGAACTTGCCAATTCTGTCAAGGTCCCCACAGGCCTACCGGACGGCACNTATAAAGATGTAGTGTATGGAAAGGAATTTAAAGTGAAGAANGGAATTCTCACCGGNCTTGTAGCGCCNTATAAGACCTATATCTTACAAAAGAAATAACTCTTATAACTATAATAAGGATTTGTTAAGACTTGGAAAGAAACATTTCACTCCGGTGGAGTGTTTCTTTTTTATAAGTCGCGATTCGGACCAATATTAATGAGGACCTTCAAAAAAATTGGCACGGTAATTGCATATATCACAATGGCCACCCGGCTTATCGGTATTATCATGGATAACGCCGATAAACAGAAAGTGTCCGTTTAAAACCCAAAAATAGCAATCAACATTAAAAAATTCAATTTATAAATATCACAGACTATGAAGATCAGACCATTGGCTGACAGAGTTCTTATCGAACCCACCGCAGCAGAAGAAGTCANTATGAGTGGCATCATCATTCCTGACTCAGCTAAAGAGAAACCCCTCAAAGGAAAAATCGTTGCTACCGGCAACGGCACAAAAGATGAGGAGATGNTTCTTAAAGAGGGCGATATCGTTCTTTATGGTAAATATTCAGGAAGCGAGATTGAATTCGAGGGAACCAAGTATCTTATGATGCGTCAGAGCGATGTGCTCGCAGTCGTTGAATAACAAGAAAAACACAAAAGAGAAAACCAATCATGGCAAAAGAGATTAAATTCAATATAAAAGCTCGTGAAGAGCTCAAGAATGGTGTCGACGCGCTTGCCGATGCCGTAAAGGTAACATTAGGCCCCAAAGGCCGCAACGTCATCATCGAAAAGAAATTCGGTGCGCCCCATATCACAAAAGATGGTGTGAGCGTTGCAAGAGAGATCGAGCTTGAGGATCCCTTCCAGAATATGGGCGCACAACTCGTAAAAGAGGTAGCGTCAAAAACAGGAGATCAGGCCGGTGACGGCACCACCACAGCAACTGTTCTTGCTCAGGCCATCGTGAACGTTGGTCTTAAGAATGTAGCTGCGGGCGCTAACCCCATGGATTTGAAACGTGGTATTGACAAAGCCGTGAGCAAAGTTGTCGAGGAGATCAAGGCTCAGAGCCAGGAGGTAGACGACGACATCAATAAGATTGAGAATGTGGCGCGTGTTTCCGCCAACAATGATGAAGAGATTGGTCGTCTTATCGCAGAGGCCATGCAGAAAGTCAAGAAAGAGGGTGTCATCACTGTTGAAGAGGCCAAAGGCACAGAGACAACAGTCGACATCGTAGAGGGNATGCAGTTCGACCGCGGNTATATCTCACCCTATTTCGTCACAAACAGCGAGAAGATGGAGTGTGAGATGGATGCTCCCTACATACTTCTTTACGACAAAAAAATCTCCAATCTGAAAGATCTTCTGCCGGTTCTTGAAGCTGTAGCCCAGAGCGGTCGGCCCCTCCTTATCATAGCGGAGGATGTGGANAACGAGGCCCTCGCNACTCTTGTAGTAAACCGTCTTCGCGGATCGCTCAAGATCTGTGCTGTGAAGGCNCCGGGATTCGGCGACCGCAGAAAAGAGATGCTTGAGGATATAGCTATCCTCACAGGAGGCACTGTAATCAGNGAGATCAAGGGTATGCAGCTTGCTCAGGCCAGCGTTCAGGATCTTGGNACCGCTGAGAAAGTGACGGTAAATAAAGACAATACCATTATAGTAAATGGCGCAGGNTCTAAAGATGCAATCCAGAACCGNATCAATCAGATCAAGGCNCAGATCGAGACCACTACCTCCAACTACGACAAGGAGAANCTCCATGAGCGTCTTGCCAAGCTTGCNGGGGGAGTTGCNGTTCTTTANATCGGCGCTCCATCTGAGGTAGAGATGAAGGAGAAGAAAGACCGAGTAGATGATGCGCTTTCGGCTACACGTGCTGCAATCGCCGAGGGTATCGTCCCCGGCGGCGGTATCGCCTATATCCGCTGTCTTCCCGCTCTTGAAGAGCTCAAGGGTGATAACGATGACGAGAACACNGGTATCTCCATTATCCGCAGAGCTATTGAGGAACCCCTCCGTCAGATTGTTGCCAATGCAGGTGTAGAGGGAGCGGTGATTGTACAGAAAGTGAAGGAAGGNACAGGCGATTATGGTTATAACGCCCGCACAGATACATTCGAGAATTTCTTCCAGACAGGTGTGATTGATCCGGCCAAGGTGACACGAGTGGCACTTGAGAATGCCGCAAGTATCGCCGGTATGTTCCTCACCACCGAATGCGTGATAGCAGAGAAGAAAGAGGATACCCCCGCAGCTCCGATGGGGGCTCCCGGAATGGGCGGAATGGGTGGTATGATGTAATCGAAACCCACAATTCTATCGATATTTGAAGAG
Source organism: Bacteroides sp. (assembly GCA_014801605.1). GTDB lineage: Bacteria > Bacteroidota > Bacteroidia > Bacteroidales > Muribaculaceae > Lepagella. The sequence goes on along the minus strand of JAAVDU010000036.1, from coordinate 11,051 downwards.
CCTGTCCTGACGGACAAGCTCTTCTTTTTTGTCATATCGATTTTTTTTGTTAATTTTGAGGGTAGAAATATATCATCCTATGAAGAGAATCAGTATCTGTCTATCAATAATATTAGTTTTTCTGGCATCATGTGCTTCCGGATTCGACGTAAAGCGGGCTACCACCCTACTTGAAAAGCGTCCGCTCACGGAGAAGGATATTACGGAAATGCTTGAGATTTATGAAAACGGCATTGATGATGCCATAAGTTACTCTCAGAAGAATCCTAACGAGCTTTCGAAAAATCAGCGGGAGGAGATTAAGCTCATTTTCGCTATCGGAATGCGTCTCAGTAAGGAGGAATCAAATATGACCTCTTCACAACGGAGTGAATTCCAACGGATAAATCTCAAGGGTACGGAAGAGGGAGACAGATAAGCTAAACANATAAATTCAACTGAACAACATACCGATGATATCGATCAACAATCTGTCAGTAGAGTTTTCTGCCAAACCGCTTTTTACAGATATATCCTTCGTCATCAATCCAACGGATAAGATAGCGTTGGTAGGAAAAAACGGTGCGGGAAAATCAACTATGCTCAAGATCCTGGCAGGTCTTCAGTCGGCCACATCCGGCTCAATAGGGAAACCAAACGACATAACCATCGGCTATCTTCCCCAGCAGATGCGTCTTGCCGATGAGACCACCCTATTCAACGAGACTAAGAAAGCTTTCAGCCGGCAACTGGAAATAGCAAAAGAATTGGAACAGCTTAACGAAAAGCTTTCAGAGGCCGGGAATATGGATGCAGAGGAATTTCAGAAGCTCTATGACCGTATAGAGTATCTGAACGACAGAATAGCATTTGACCAAGCCTCCAATATCGATGCTGAAATAGAGAAGACCCTTATAGGCCTCGGATTTTCCCGANAGGATTTCAAACGTCCTACAAGCGAATTCTCCGGCGGATGGAGAATGAGAGTGGAGCTTGCGAAGATACTTCTTCAACGTCCTGATGTGCTACTTCTTGATGAGCCCACCAACCATCTGGATATAGAGTCGATCCAATGGCTTGAACAGTTTCTTCTCACAAAAGCCAAAGCTATAGTGCTCGTCAGCCATGACCGGGCGTTTCTTGACAATGTCACCCGGCGTACTATCGAGATCAACTGCGGTCATATCTATGATTACAAGGTAAACTACAGTCANTTCGTAGAATTGCGAGATGAAAGAATCGAACAACAGCGCAGGGCCTACGAAAACCAACAGAAGCTGATAGCAGAGACAAAGGCATTCATAGAGCGATTCCGTTATCAAGCGACGAAGGCAATTCAGGTTCAGAGCCGTATCAAGCAATTGGAAAAGATTGTCCCCATCGAAGTGGACGAAGTGGATACATCTCGTCTGAGATTGAAATTTCCACCGGCGCCCCGTTCAGGNGATTATCCCCTGATTGCAGAAAATGTAGGCAAAACGTATGGCGATCATGTGATTTTCTCAGGTGCTGAATTCACCATCAAACGAGGAGAGAAAGTAGCCTTTGTAGGCAAGAACGGTGAAGGTAAATCCACCCTTGTGAAATGCATAATGGGTGAAATCCCTTATGACGGACATCTGAAGATCGGACATAATGTAAAGATCGGATATTTCGCCCAGAATCAGGCGCAGTTGCTGGATGAGAACATCACAGTATTCGATACAATCGACAATGTAGCCACCGGCGACATGCGCACCAAAGTAAAAGATATCTTAGGGGCCTTCATGTTTGGAGGAGAAGCCTCGGATAAAAAGGTGAAGGTGCTTTCCGGAGGAGAGAAGACGCGCCTGGCGATGATCAAACTACTTCTTGAACCGGTGAATTTCCTCATACTTGATGAGCCTACCAACCATCTTGACATGAGGACCAAGGATATTCTGAAGACAGCAATAAAGGATTTTGACGGCACCGTGATTGTAGTGAGCCACGACAGAGATTTCCTTGACGGTCTTGTAGAGAANGTATACGAGTTCGGAGGNGGNAAAGTGACTGAGAATCTCGGAGGAATCTATGATTTCCTGCAGANAAAACGNCTTGATAATCTCAATCAACTTGAANCAGGGCCTTCGCGTCTTTCACAGACAGGGGGGACAAACTCCAACGAAATCTCCAAAGAGAATCCGACTCTATCAGTGATGNATGACGACAAAACCTCACGACAACTTTCGTATGCAGAACAACGGGAAGCCGAGAAAAAGATCAAACGAGCCACGAAAGCAATCGCTATGATTGAGGAGAANATAGCCGCTCTTGAGGAGGAGCAAACCGCTNTTGANGACNGNNTNTCNGCNGGNGATGCTTCACAAGAAATTCTTGACTCATATGCAGAGGTCAAGTCAAAACTTGAAACAGCTATGGCTGAGTGGGAAGAGGCGCAGGAGGCACTTGAACAATTAAAACAGTAAAAAAATCACAACCTGACAGCATTTCCCGAAACAACGCCGGATAATAAAAGCTGACAATAGAATATTAAACTGATAATTAACCAACTGTATAAGATGAACTTAAAGAAGATATTTATCAATGCGGCCGGTCTNCCGCTTTTTGCGATGGCCGCCACCCCGCATGGAATCGAGAAAGCTAACCTTGACACNTCAGTGGCACCGGGTGAGGATTTCTATTTGTATGCCTGTGGAGGGTGGATGAAGAACAATCCCCTCACACCCGAATANTCACGCTTCGGGACTTTCGACCAATTAAGAGAGAATGCAAGAGAGCAGCTTCAGAATCTCATCACCAACCTATCGTCGAATCCTGAAGCAAAGATAAAAGGATCAAACGCCCAGAAGGTAAGCGATCTCTATACAATGGGGATGGACAGTATAAGGCTTAACAAAGAGGGGGCCACTCCTCTCAAACCATTCATAGAGAAAATCAACAATNCCAAACCGGAAGACTTTACAAAGCTTCTTGCATGGATGCATAACGGCCTAACCAGTTCGTTCTTCACCACAGGTGTGGGAACAGATGCAAAAAATTCCGACCGTAACATCATGCATATTGGTGAAGTAGGACTCGGNCTCGGCGACCGCGACTACTATCTGGAGAAAAATGAGACCAACGAGAAAATCCTCAAAGCCTATGAGGCCTATGTGAAACGGTTGATGGAGCTTGTAGGATATACCCCGGCAGAACAGCAGAGAGTCTGGGAGAACGTGATTGCCCTGGAGACAGAGTTCGCGAAAAACAAGATGACACGCGAGCAACGCAGAAATCCACAGTTGCGATACAATCTACGTGAGTACGCTCAAATCAAACAGGATTATCCCAATATCGACTGGGACACGTACTTCACTCAACTGGGAATAGAGAATCTGAAAGAGGCTAATGTGGTGAGTCCTTCATATCTGGAGTTTATGAATTCCTACCTACCCACCCTTTCAATGCAGCAGATAAAGGACTATCTTACTTTTGAGGCAGTTTCAGATTCATCAGGTGTATTGAGCGATGATTTCCGTGATGCTAATTTCGAGCTGTTCGGCAAAGTCATGAGCGGCAAGCAGGAACAGGAACCGCGATGGAAAAGAGCCATGTCGATACCTAACGCCATGCTCGGAGAGGCAGTCGGAGAACTTTATGTCAATGAGTACTTCCCTAACGAGAACAAGGAATATATGGTGACACTTGTTGAGAATCTCCGCAAGGCATTAGGGAAGCATATCGACAATCTTTCATGGATGAGTCAGGAGACAAAAGAGAAAGCCCATGAGAAGCTTTCGACATTCACCGTCAAGATCGGTTACCCCGACAAATGGAAAGATTACTCCGAGATCTCCATCGATCCCTCAAAGAGCTATATGGAGAATGTGTACAATGCGTCCGTATGGTACACCCAAGACAACTATAAGAAACTCCATAAGCCTGTAGACAAGACAGAATGGCATATGACTCCTCAGACAGTAAATGCCTACTATAACCCTACCACCAACGAGATCTGCTTCCCTGCCGGTATTCTTCAGGCACCATATTTCGATCTTTCGGCTGATGACGCCCAGAACTATGGAGCGATCGGAGTTGTAATCGGTCATGAGATGACGCATGGGTTTGATGATTCCGGCCGCCAGTATGATAAAGATGGGAATTTAAGTAACTGGTGGAAGGAGGAAGATGCAGAACGCTTCACCAAGCTTGCCGACGGGCTTGCCGAGCAATTCAACCAGGTGGAGGTGGCACCGGGAGTATTCGCCAACGGGCGGTTTACCCTCGGAGAGAATATCGCCGACCAAGGTGGACTTCGCGTAGCCCTGACAGCGTATCTCGACTCCATGAAAGATAAGGAGATGAAGGATATTGACGGACTCACACCTCTCCAGCGATTCTATCTGGCCTACGCCAATGTATGGGCCGGAAACATCCGAGATGAGGAGATTCTTGTAAGAACCAAGACCGACCCCCATTCACTCGGGAAAAACAGAGTGAACGTGACACTCCGCAATATCGAGCCTTTCTTCGAGGCTTTCGGCATCAAAGAAGGAGATAAGATGTTCAGGCCCGAATCCGAACGTGTTGTCATCTGGTAAACCAGACGTACAACCTAAACAATTCAGATCAATGTACGGACTGATTGGTTATCCTTTAGGACATTCCTTTTCGGCGAGTTTCTTCAATAAGAAATTCGCCGATGAGGGAATTCCCGAACACTATGAACTGTTGCCGATTGAGACGATTGGAAATCTTGGGGCTCTCATAAAATCCTTACCGGATCTAAAGGGATTCAATGTCACTATCCCGTATAAACAACAGATTATTCCACTTCTGAGTGAAATAGATGAAGAAGCGGCCGAGATTGGAGCAGTGAATGTCGTGAAGCTTTATGCAGATGGGACGATGAAGGGATTCAATACTGATGCTGTGGGCTTCAGAAATTCGCTTTCTCCACTTCTGAAGCCACACATGAAGAAAGCGCTTGTACTTGGCACGGGGGGTGCTTCCAAGGCTGTGATAAATGTATTGAAAAGACTTGGATTAGAAGTTACCAAGGTTTCAAGGAATAGAGGCGTCGATACCTTGACATATACCGACATTACTCCGGAGATCATTTCAGCACACCATATCATAGTGAATACCACACCATTGGGGATGTGGCCTAAAGTGCATGAGGCCCCTTCCCTACCTTATGACGCCCTGACCCCCCTTCATCTTTGTTATGACCTGGTCTATAACCCGGAGGTTACAGAGTTTATGAAAAAATCGGCTGAACAAGGTGCAACCATCAAAAACGGACTTGAGATGTTGCATCTCCAGGCGCTGGCAGCCTGGGAGATCTGGACGAATAAAGAAAAATAAGATCCCTCCAGTCCAAAGATTCCCATTATGCCGTTTTTTCTCCCTTTAATAGCATTATGCACAGGAATTGCAGCAGGCTCGCTAATGGATTATCTCCTTGCGGGTCTGCTTGTGGTTCTGGCAGGGTGTGGGATCCATTTCTTCATTATTGTCAAATCCACTACCCCACTCTCAACCGCCAAATACCACCGATATCATAATATCTGGATTTTCTTATTGTTTGCAGGTGTTGGATATCTTACAATATCATTTCATCATCCATACAACATCTCATCCAATCAACTTAACCGTTATCGCCAAGCAGAAGGAACAATTCATGAAATAAAGACAACCACAACAGGTGATAAACTGACAGTAAACGTACATCACCTTGCTGACACTACAGGAAAGATANTGAAAACCGACAATCTTAGAATAATAGTGNCAAGCGATGCAGTTTCCCTTGATGTCGGTGATATAGTAACCTTTCCATGTCAATTAAGGGTCATAGAGGACAATCCCAATTTCAAGCCAATAGGATATGCCGACAGAGTCAGAATGAGCGGCATTAATTATCTAACCACTGCAAAAGGGGAAGATATTGTCCTGACAGGCCATAAACGCAACATCCGCTCGGAATCTACGCGACTTAGGACAGAGATTATCAAGCATCTTGAAAAATCTAACCTCTCAAGACCCGCTTGTAATTTCATAATAGCGCTGCTTCTTGGCGACAGAACCTTTATCGGAAGCGACACGAAAGATATCTTCAGCAATGCCGGTATGGCTCATATACTGGCTCTCAGCGGATTGCATATAGCAATTCTCACTATTATCCTTTTATATGCACTCTATCCTCTGAGATTTGTAGTGGGTCGTAACATTCATTGTTGGTCAGTGATATTGTTAATATGGATGTATGTATTTCTGAGTGGTGCGGCTCCCTCCACAGTCAGAGCCAGTCTGATGGCAACCATCACGTTGCTGGCCATTACCCTTCAACGTAAGAACCAAGCCCTGAACTCACTTTTCGGGGCAGCATTCATTATCCTTCTGATTAGTCCCGATTCATTATTTGACATCGGTATGCAACTGAGTGTGGTCACAGTTGCAGCAATCATTGTATTTGCCAATCGTCTGAATCCGGCAGACCGTCATGCCCATCCATTCATATTTAATATAATGGCCGCTGTCACGGTATCACTTGTTGCCACCGGTGCAAGCTGGATAATCATTAGCCATTATTTCCATCAAGTGCCCTTACAGTTTCTCCCAGCCAACTTCTTCATTCTTCCGGTCATTCCTATCTTTATGGGTATTGCACTCATCTACACAATATTTCTTTGTGCAGGGATCGACATATGTTTCGTAGCAATTATTCTTAATAGGATGTATGGTACTATTGTTGATCTTACCGGTTTTCTGTCGAGCAACGGCAGTTCGGTCATAGAGATTAGTGCCGACACAAGTGCAGTAGTGTTATGGCTGGCGGGAATATCCCTGTTGGCTTATCCACTATTAAATGATACACGGAAACAGAGAATATTTATATCTTGTGGATTACTTTGTATGGCTGGATCTATCGTGTCAATAACATTGACAGCCCGACAAGAGACCAGCTTCATAATCCAGGAATACCGTCATGATATATCAATGGTGACCTACACGGACAATAGAGAGAGTTTCACCGTTTTTCCACGCAATGCAGTGAGTATGATCTCTGTGGGGAATGTAACCGTAATCTGTATTGATTGCAATATCAACGATTTTGAATCATCCGATATTAAAGACATAAGGTCTTCAGCGTCACAACCAATACTACTTCTGGGCTCAGGCTTCAAGGAAAATTCGCTTTCCCATATACCGAATCTTGAGAAATATACAAAAATAATACTCCACCCTTCCTTAACAAGAAAGATGGAGCAGAAATATATCTCAGAGGCTCAGGAAATGAACCTCAATAATCTTTACAGTTTGCGAGAATCAGGACCTTTTGCATCTTCCCGAGAGAACCTTTTAACCAGCAGATAATCAAATACACTGTTGTCGGATACAATCTCATGGTTCTCCTGAACCTCTTTTTTGAGACGGGTGGTCTTGTTGGGATCCTCAAACCCCTCCCCTCGTGCCAATCTACCGATAGAAAGGAGAATCATTACCATCCCGGCAAGAATCACAATAACCAATATTGTTTGTAATATCATTGTCATCTTTACTTCAATTTTAATAATTCAACCTTTAGAAATCATGAATCTGATCATGTCTTTCCGCTCCGACAACTTTATTGTTCGTAACCCGGAGTCGGGGTAAGCCCGCCAATCCGGATGGAGAGATTAAAACCAATCATGACTCAGACCTCGATGATTTACCATTATAACATACAATCATCAAAAAAAGATTGCACCAATATCGACAAAAGTAAAAAATCAAGCTTTCGAAACAACTAAATAACTATATCCCTATACATTACCGAACACAAATATTCCCTGCGGAATATAAGTATTGAACCATCTCACCATTAAGACGCCCCTTTGACCGATCAAATGTTCTTGCGTACAAAAGATGAACCAAGTCACTTATAAAAGGTGAATCATCTACTATGGGATAATGAATATCGAGGCCCCCAATTGTCAAGGAGCAATTGCAATCACTAAAGTTATCNTATTATATAATTCATCCCCCTCTTCATNTACACCACTTAAATACACCTACTCTCTTTATATATAGGAGTAGGCACGGTCAGAAAAATAAATTCAACTTTTTTTAAAAAAATTTCGTATTTGGTAAACCTTCTGCTTCCGATAGCGTTTATAAGATAAACAAACACAAAAAACAATTTCTCTAAATCTTAAATCAATCGAGTTATGAAAAAGACAGTATTATTCATGGCAGCCCTTGCAACCGTATCATTCGGATGGGCCCAGAATTTGGCAAAGAACGAAGCAAAAAGCCTGCAGGCATTTATCAGCCAGACAGCTGCCAACGGCGGCACAAACGGCCAGGCTCTCGGTTTTTCCGGTGGCAACGTAGCATCTCTCCCCGGCATCACAGTTTCGAACGGACACGTAACTGAGATCAAATGGAACGGCAAGGATCTCGCAGGAAGCCTTGACCTCACCAACTTCACCGCACTTGAGAAAGTTGATGTAAGTGGCAACAAGCTCACAGGTCTTACAGTGGTTTCTCCTACAGTGACCGAGATCAACGCCTCCAAAAACCGTCTCACAAGCGCACAGTTCGACACTCAGCAGCTTCAGGTGCTCAAGCTCAACCGCAACCGTATCACAGATATCGACCTCACCGGCACCCCGCTTCTGAAGAAGTTCAACATCGCATCCAACCATCTTGTAGATCTTGATGTATCGAATGCAGTCAACCTTACCTATATCAATGCTATGAGCAACAAGCTCGAGCAGCTTTCAGTGACAGACTGCCAGGCACTCAAGACCCTCTATGCAGGTTACAACGATTTGTCGTCGATTACACTTGCAGGTCTGACCAAACTTCAGAACCTCAACCTTCAGGGCAACAAGATCCAGAAGCTCTACATTCAGGATCTCCCCTCACTTGCAACTCTTGCAGTCAACGACAACCACATGACCCAGCTTTCAGTAAATGGATGCAAGGCTCTGAACGATATCTTCGCTCCTTACAATGACCTCACCTCGTTCACTGTATCGAACGTACCTACACTGGCATTCGTAAATCTTGAATGGAATGACCTTACTTATGTAGATCTCAGCAACCTGAACTTCCTCCAGAGAGTCAACATCAGCAACAACCAGCTTCAGACTCTTGACGTAAGCTTCGACCCCATGCTGACATATCTCAACATCAGCTACAACGTAAACCTCACTGACCTCCGTACAATGGGTGATTCCCAGCTCCGTCAGATCGTAGGTGAATGGTCAAACTTCAACGATCCTGAATCATTCTAAGAAATAAATCCTGCTTTGACACTTCAACAGCAGAGATGAAAGTAAATCCACCGAGCCGGAAAGGTGGATAGATTAGAGAAAACAATGTGAAGGCGCCCCCTAAAAAGGGCGTCTTTTCTTTTTATAATTATAAATTTTTTATTAATTTTGTAGTTGAATACCCTTATACCGCCCTCCGGCCTCTCAATGAGAGAGGGAGAATAAACGGAAGCAGGGATATTCACACAAGATTTTTTACCTTTCTCCAAATCTGAAGATAAAAATTAAATGAAAAACAAACTTATAGCCGATGCCGGCTCGACAAAAGTGGAATGGGTTCTTCTGAAGCGTGATGGTTCATTGGGCTCAACGTTCGTCACAGACGGATTGAATGCCATACTGGCATCGTCCGACTCTGTGACCAAAGCTTTTACGGAAGTCAGGAAACGTCTGCCTGAAGAGCTCGAAGTCGAGGAGATCCACTACTACGGAGCGGGATGTGCTACTCCGGAGATTTGCGGACGAGTGAAAGACACTTTTACGGATGTGTTCGGCACGGTGTCAGTAAACGTCAGCTCCGATCTTCTGGGGGCTGCCCGATCTCTTTTCGGTCCGAAGAAAGGGATAGCCTGCATATTAGGCACAGGATCAAATTCCTGTATGTATGACGGAAAGTCGATTATAAGTCAGATTCCTTCACTTGGATATGTGCTTGGCGATGAAGGGAGCGGCGCTGCGTTGGGGAAGCGTCTTGTAAGCGACGCTTTCAAGAATCAACTTCCTGAGAGTATTCGAGAGAAGTTTCTGGAAGAATACGGCCTGACGCTTTCTGGAATTCTGGATAATATCTACCGGAATGAATCGCCCAACAAATTTCTTGCATCCCTGGTACCCTTTCTAAAGGACAATCTCTGGAATCCCTATATCTATTCATTGGTACTTAAGGAATTGACGAAATTCGTGCGTCGCAACGTGGCAATGTATCAAGGAGCACACTCACTTGATGTTAGTTTCACAGGCTCGATTGCTTTCCATTTCGCAAAGATTCTAAGAGAGGCGGCAGAATCACAAGGCTACCGCGTCACATCCATTACAGAAACCCCGATGAGCGGTCTGATTGAATTTCATAAGAACCATCATGTAGAATGAACAGGAAACCTACCTCATACAATTGCAGTGACGATAAGAGAACGCTCTTCCGCAAAGGTCGCGACATCTGTAGAAAGATGTTGTGTGGTGTAGTGTTGACTGCCCTATCAGGAAATATCACCTTAGCCATCGGCGCTCCCCGAAGTGAATATTGGGAGCAGAGAGTCACTCTTTTCAATCTTCTGCCGGTTGAAGATGGTGATATTGTATTTCTCGGAAATTCAATCACCGATGGAGGTGAATTTCATGAGATCTTTGATAATCCATCTGTAAAAAACAGGGGGATATCATCCGATGTGATTTCCGGAGTCAGGGAACGCTTGTATCAGGTGACCGACCATAAACCTTCAAAGATATTTCTATTGATCGGAATCAATGATGTGTCGCACAACAAATCCGTCAACCAACTTGCCGAAGAATATTCCGACCTCGTCAAAGAAATCCGATCCAATTCACCGGAGACAGAACTATACATACAGTCGATCATGCCTATCAACAATGATTTCAAAAGGTATAAGAATCTTATAGGCAAAGAGGAGACAGTGAAACAACTCAACAAGCGTCTGCAAGAGATAGCCCAAAGCAACGGGGCCATATATATAGACTTATGGCCTTTCCTTTCAGACAGTAAAGGGAAGTTGCGTAAGGAATTCACAAACGACGGGTTGCATCTTTTGGGCAAAGGCTATAAAGCATGGA
>JAAVDU010000035.1 GCA_014801605.1 Bacteroides sp. | reverse complement strand
ATAGGTCCCGACAATGGAGGCCGTTGGGAGGTTGTTGAGAAATAACAATTGCTGTTATTTCCGCGAATTTATCTCCTGATTACCGGGCGAGGGGCCGATGCAGAGGGTTCGTGGGTCTCTACCACGGGCCAGCCGTCGGCATCCCATGTGATGCGGTCGAGATATACCTTGCGGCCGGCATCCGGCTCGGCGGCATCAAAGCCATGATAAAGCATCCAGTGCTGCCCGGCGTCGTCGGTGACGAAATTGGCGTTGTGCCCCGGTCCTATCACATCCTTGCTGCGCGACATCAGCAACGAGAACCCGTTGTCGAGAGCGGGTTTCCCCTCCTTGTCGACATAGGGNCCGAAAAGCTTCNTGGAGCGGGCCATCACNACGCGATAGGTGCTCCTCTCACCCTCACAGCAGCTTCCTGCCGATCCTACGAGATAATACCATCCGTCATGNTTGAAGATGTTGGTCCCTTCGGTGAGGGTGCCNGCTATCTGCACNGGTTTCGCACCCTTCTTCACCGAGAGCGCATCCTTGGAGAGTTCTATGCCGTAGATCCCACGGAAACTTCCCCAGAAGAGGTAATGCTTCCCCTTTTCCGATATATAGAAGGGGTCGATGCTGTTCTGCACCCCGATTTCGTTGCTTATGAAGAGGGGACCGTGGTCGGTGAAGGGTCCCTCCGGAGAGTCGGAGGTAGCCACACCTATGCCACATTCCCATTCCCCGCCCCAGCGTGACTTGGAATAGTAGAGCACATATCGGCCGTCGATATANTGGATATCAGGNGCCCAGATAGCACCGTCGGGCACCATCTGCGGTCTCGACTCATCGGTGAATGCTGTCCCTNCGAATTCCCAGTCGACAAGATTATTCGACTTATAGATAGGGAGATTCCTTACATTTTCTGTGGCATAGAGATAGTATGTGCCGTCGGAATGGCGGATCACGGTAGGGTCGGGGGCGCTACTGTTGATGACGGGATTGAGGTAGACCTCCCCCGCCTCTGCCAGCACAGGTTTGATAAGGGTGGAGGGCTCAGCCACGATACGNGCCGGCATGCCCGGCTCCTCGGAGGGGATGCTCTTCAGGNTAACTATGCGTGTGCGGCGGGGCGACACCTTGTCGTTGGAATTATGGGTGTGGAACACATAGCGCAGTCCCCCTTTGCGGTCGGTGAAGATATCTCCGTGGCCTGTNCCGGATTCGCCGATTATCTCCCGGCTTATCACCGGGTTGTCAGGATTCTTTGTCCAGGGTCCGTAGGGGGTGGGAGCGGTGGCATATCCCACTGCGTAGTCCTTGCTCATGAAATGGTTGGCCGAATAGAAGAGATAGTAGGTGNCATCCATCTTGACCACAGTAGGCCCCTCCATGATGGGGACACTCTCATACGACCTTGTATGCTCCCAGGGTTGGGTGACCCTGAAAGTGGGCTGAAGGGTGCCATCCACAATCTTNCCATTCTCCAAGTCATACTCCCCGACCCATAGCCAGTTGCCATTGTCNAAGCGCACATGATAGAGATAGCATTTCCCGTCGGAGTCACGAAACAGGAAGGGATCGATGTTGCCGCAGGAGGGGTCGATAGGGGAGGGTTGAGCGGANCATGAGGTNTAGGTGCCGGTTATGGAATCGGCCTTTGCCGCTGCCACCTGCTCATTNGCGGTGTAGAAAAGATACACCTTGTCGCCGTCGGGGAGGAACTGTGGAGCCCAGAAACCNTTAGTGCCGAAAACGCTGTTGCCCGGAGTGAGCTGGGGCGCTCCGTCGGTGGTGGGTTTCCAATGCATGAGGTCGTCCGACACGTAGACGGTGAATCCAGGGGGTGTGCCGGGTTGTGTCCCGGCCATATAATATCTCCCTTTAAAAGGTATTATGGTGGGGTCGGCNAGCAGGAGTTCNCCNGTCATGGGGTCNGCTGTCTCAGGGGTATTTGTCTCGGCCACTGTGTAGATCTGGCTTACGGCAATTCCGGGATTCAGCAGTGATACTCTCAGACTCACATTCTCGTCGGCAGGAGAGTCGTGATATACNGTGGCGTCGTTATATCCTTGCAGNACGGTATGGTGCCATTTCCCCTCAGTAGCCACTGTCTTCAGCGAACAAACCTNAGGCTCCTTNCCGTTNATGCTGAGAGCCACATTNAGGTTCTCGCCACTGTGTACAGGGAAAGAGGGGAGACATCTCACCTCGATGCGGTTNTGCCCCTTCCGCACCGGCACAGTGTATTCCACAAAGGGTGCGTCGGCTATTTTCCCATCGCCATAGTCGGTATAGTCCATGGGCCATACGGCCACACTTCCCGGACCNATGCCGAGGCCCGGNATCTCGGAGATAGCTCCGGCAGAATGNGAATAACGGGNAGCGGGAATCCTGACAGCGTTTGTAGCGGGTAGAGATGAGTGGCTCTTGGCTATGGCGTCGGNCGTAGCCCTCTCGGGAAGGTCGAACTGACGCTGGCGGCGNGGCTTGCAATCCATCATGCCGTTCCATTTCCCTCCNGCTATCCCGGTGTTGTATTTCTCAGTGAGTCGTCCGATCTCATCGTGTGCCCTCTCGGCTTCCGCAGAGTAGGCGAGGGCNTNCTCCCCTTTACCCTGTTTTGCCAGTGCGAGGCTCTGTTTGGCGCGGAACGTCATCACGTTCATATTGTAGGCCCCTTTTACGGGATACTCGATCAGTTCGAAGTAGGCATCCTGCAGATGAGCCGGAATCTTCTCCCGGATCTTATCGGTCTTGGCGGCCAGCTTTGCGTAACGCTCTATGCGCTCATCCATTTCAGCNTCGGGGAATTCCACNCCGAAGATATGCTCCGGTTTTCCGGCTGCNCCCAGTTCATAATATTCACGTTTCACCTCNGCCAGCTCATCNGCCACACCGTCGCCGAAGGTCTTNTGGAGCCAATGGCGGGTGTATTTATGAGCATTTCCGGGTTGCCACGCATCCACATCCCAGGCGAGATCCATGCAGAACTCCAGCTCGGCCTCGGCCGGCTTGATATCNCCTACATTTATCACCCAAAGATCCTTTATGCCATTTTCATACCCCTTTACGAGCTCATAGCTTATGAGGGAGGGTGAGGTNGANCAGAGCCAGAGATAGTCGGCCGGTGTACCCCAATANGACAGATGGTAATACACGCCGTGTCCTCCGCTTCTCTTCTGCTCTTCGGTAGTNGGGAGCTGGCGCACATATCCGTGGTTGTCNTCGACCCATGTAAGGATCACATCCTCCGGCACCTGAAGGCCGGCGTTGTATGCATCGAGCACCTCCTTATAGGGGATNAAGATCTGCGGCACCTCCTGCGGGTCGCCTATATGCTTCTTCAGGAGTGANCTCTGGAAGTCGATGATCTCGGTGAGCCCCCTCACCTTATCCTCCGTAGAGGGGTATCCGCTGATCCCCCAGTCGTGNACTCCGCGCATACCGAGGGTGTACATAGCTGAGAAGCCCTTGCTCTCCTTCACACGTTCCTCCCAATATCGCTGGATNTTATCCTTGTTGTCGACATAATTCCAGTTGTCGTAGGTGCCTGTCTTGTCCTCATATCGTCGCCATTCCCATTCATTGTCGCGCAGCATCTGCTCGCAATGGCTTGAGCCGAGGGCGATGTCATACTTCTTGGCCACAGGGAGGTTATCCTTGTTGTCCCAGAAGGCCTGGGAGCAGAGATGCATCGCCGGCCAGAGCACATTGGCACGGAGNCGNAGGAGAAGCTCCATCACCTTGNCATATGTGTTGGGGCCGATATTACCATACTTGGANTCGATATTGGCGGCAGCCCAGGGGGTNAGTCCCCAATCNTCGTCGTTGATGAATATTCCACGGAATTTGACGGATGGCTCNCCTACGGTCGTGGATCCGGGGGTGGCGTAAAGCATGTCACGTTTCTCCGGTGTGACATCGGCCCACCACACATAGGGGGATACCCCCATTATCTTTGAGATCTCGAAAAGGGAGTAGGCCGTGGCNCGGGGATTGCTTCCGAAAGCCACGAGNGCCCTCTTCACNCCATCACATGGATTTTCCACCACAGCGANGCCATATGCCTCCCATTTCCCCTCCACGCCCGAGACGTCGATCTTACCCTCCCGGGCCAGACGGTCNATAAATGATGATTGTCCGATGGTGCCCGCTATNATCGGGAATTCCACATCGGAAAGGGAGTTGAGCAGGCGAGGGGTCTTNCCTGTGATCAGGGCAATGTCGCCGGCCACGGCCTCTGCCGCCGCGGCCACCACCTCGGCATCCGCNGGNTCAAAGACAAAGGGGGCCGCATTNCCCTCTTTCCCTACGATCGGGAAAGCTTTCGATTGGGGCTTGGCCACGATTCTCANGTCGGCCGCATATGTGTTGATTCCTGTGGCTCCGCAGACTATAGCGGCGCCCAGAAGGAGNTTGAAAAGTATTTTCATTTCTCAGATAGTTTGTTGGAAGCAAAATTAGACAATAATTCGGAGAAAGGATAGAAACCACCGTTCAAAAAAGGATTCCATCAGTTCAGAGAGGTGAGGAGAGGAAACAGACAGCCGGACCTCGGAGTGTTTGCGATACGAGGTCCGGCTGTCCGGGAATAGAGTCGTGTCGGTCGGCTTCAGTCAAAGAAACTGTCTACCCTCTCAGGAGAAAGCATCTGCCACAAAGAGGCCACAGTCCATCCGGGAGCGAAGATATCGTTGTAGAATCCTTTGCCGTTTTTGCCGTAGTCCCATGTGGTGTGCTGCACCACCTCAGGATAATAGCCGGCCTTCGCGATATTAAATGTATTGTCTTCGCGTGGCATCAGCTGGAGCATCGAGCTCTTGATCACATTCGAGAAATCGGAGAAGCGCGACTCGTCGTAATGCTTGGCGAGCTTGTCGAGCACAGTGGCGAACTCGAAGATGAAGACATCGATATGGTTGTTCTCCACTGAGACATTCCCCCAGCCGCGCGATTTGAAATCGACGTCGCCGAGCATCTGTCCCTGGGCGAAGGGGACATCCCATAGATAATACCACGACAGGCAGAAGTAGGCCGATTTCCGGCAGAGGTCCATGTAGTGGCTGCGCTCTTTTCCCGAGGTGACGTGGGTAAGGTAGTACATGGCTGTCGAAGCATAGAGCGAGGCCTCCTTATCCTCGCAGTTGGCATCCAGAGTCGATGAGAAATAGTCGGCTTTGTCGATGAGCTCGGTCTCCAGATATTTCGCTGTGGCACGTGCGCTCTCCAGATATTTCTTGTTGTTGAAATATTTGTATGCCATGGTCAGGGGGAGGGTAGCCGAGGGTGTGCTTCCTCCGGCGGCATCGGTCACCGTGAGATCGGCACGGAATTTTCTCGGGAAACTCCCGTCGGGATTCTGAAGAGAGAGCATATTGTCGAGCAGACTCTTTACTTTGCTCTCCCACTCGGGATGTTTCCTTCCGGCACGCTTCTCCGCGTCAAGATAATTCAGGATGGCGAATGCCCCTTCCGACTGGCGGCGGATGCTCAGAATGTCGGCCTCGTCGCCATTCTCCAGATTCATTGTCTCCTTGAAAAATCCTTCGGGATTCATTCCATGAGTGAGCACACTGTTGAATATCGCCGATGCGTTGTCGGCCATGGTCTTGTCGCCATGTTTCCCGGCATACTCCAGAGCGTTGTGAGCATTAAGAAGCACTCTACCCACAAACCCTACCTCAAACTGGGGATTGTTGGCGCAGTCGTCGGTGCGTATGCCGCATGATGTGTAATACTTCATGGGGTATTTGTCGACAAAGCTTGTCCGGAAGTATTTGGCCAGATGGCTTTTGGCAGCCTCATCGTCGAGGTCGGTGTCGACCGGGGCGGGTTTAAGGGTGTCGAATGTGTAGTTCCACACATCGGCCACGAAATCGGAATAATCGTCGGCAGAAAGGGTGCGCATCTCCCATTCGAGACGCATTGAATCCCCCTTGGAGAGTTTTTCATAAGCGCGTACCGGATTGATGAGAGTGAGCTTGCGGATGTAGCGCTTGGGAGTCTCGGTGTAGGGATATCCGAACACGAGGGATGGTTTCCCGTCAACGTCCCTGAAGCCGGTGGCCCCTATGGAGGTATGGCCTGAGAGTATCACGTCGCCCGTCTGGTTCTGCTCGGTGCAGTCTGATCTGTCGGAGTTGATTCGCAGNACAGTGTATCCCTTTTTTGTCGCCGGATCGTATATCCCTGTAAGGGGTGAGCTGAGTCTGTCCTCGCGCACAGTCCAGCTGTCTGACACTTTGAAAGATGGGGCTCCTTCGGGGGAACGGAGATTGTGGTGATACCAGAATCCGGGCATGTAGAATTCACACTGCGCGTGCGGATTGTCTGACACTGGAGTCTCGTTCTCAAGATTGAACCAGCAGTCGTCGAGAGCCTTGAGGTCATACACTATATGCTTCACTCCATTCTCCTCCCTCTCGGTGTATGAAATGCGGAGCGGGAGGGNAGCTCCTTTAGAGTCGGATAGCGATCCGTCGGGNTTCAGTCGGAGGGTGTAGTCCCGGCTTGCNCCTCCGGGAGTCTTGAGAGAGAGACTGGTGGCGGCATAGAGCGGACCCGCAGCCATGGCCATGGCTGCTAAAATTATTGCTTTGTTCATTATATATCAGTTAGATAAATATTCTATTATGAAAATATTCTTAATTTCGGTTCATTCTTTCTCCACGATCTTCCCTTCAAGCACCATCACATCGCTGCTTTTGCGCGTCTGNCCGTTGTATTCGGCTTTGGTGATAAGTAGCCATACGGTGTCGTTGTCATAGAGGAAGAATGAGTTGTAGTATGCTCCGGTTCCGGCCGGGAGGGGATTTGAGCCGCTGAGGGGGAGACGTGAGTATTTGAAGTTGTGGCCGGTATTGTCGGCCATTATCACCTGGGGCCTGTTGGTCTGCCATACCTCNCCGGTCTGGTTGGTATGNGCCATTATGAGGAATTCCCCGGTAGGGAGCTGTATCATATAGGGGGCGCCTGCGCCGCTGTTGAGTTTGGTGCGCCAGCGGCGGCTGTCGTCAGCATTGTCCCAGTCGGCGGTATCCCATTCCTCATCAAGCTTTCTGTGCACAAGAGTGGGAGGAACATTTCCGTTGACCGATTCCTCTACAAAGAGCACCCCCTTGTTGCCCTGCATCACCACTGCCACCGGCATGCCGTCGCGTGCGGCGGGTTTATAGCTTGCCCGCTTATATGTGGTCCATGTCTCGCCGTTGTCGGTGGAGCGGGTGGAGAGAATCTCCTGAAAGAGGTTGTTTCTCTGATTATCCCACCAGTAAGCTTCGGATGANACGAGGAGTTCCAGCTCACCACCGGGNAGCTGCACCACCTGAGGTTCCCAAGTGCGTCCGCGCCCTACCACAAAGGGGTCGCCCCATGTCTCTCCACCATCTTTCGATATCGTGGCGAGCACCTTGCAGTTGTTGTTGGTCTCCGGATTGCCGTTGGCCACAACGGTGAGGATTATCCAGCCGTTCTTCAGTTTGGTCATCTCCGGATTGCAGATACGGTTGTAGCCGCTTCCGAGAAATGATCCGGATGCTGTGTAGATGGTCACGGGGTCGGTCCATGTCTTGCCGTTGTCGTAGCTTTTTCTCAGGTAGGAGTTCTGCCAATGGTCGGAAGCTCCGCCGTGGTATGTGAGAAGGATCTTGTTGTCGTCGACGCGGCACATACGGGGATACTCCACCTGAAGGGTCTCCGGAGTGAGACACACAAGTTTCTTCTCGCTGTCCCATTCCACGATATGGCTCACAGGCTTTACGGTCTCATCGACAGTAATGTCGGAATAGTCGGTCCATGTCCTGACGGTCTTTCGGATCTCTGTCTCCTCGCCGCCGATCTCCCCTTTCACCACCACGAGATAGTCTGTGGCGGGGGAGAGCCCTTCGATGAGCTTCGAACGGTAGGTGTTGTTGCCTGTGCTCTCGAAGTCTACCTGAGAGAGCGATGAGTCATCTTTTCCGAACCATACTTCCAGATGTGGATTCCCGCCTGTGAAACCCGGGATTGAGAAGGGTATCTGAAGGGCATCCTTCTCGATGATCCAGTCTTCGGTGTCGAATGTCAGGCCGTCGAGAGTGTTAGCCACCTTTCCCGCGCCGAATATCAGCGAACCGTCGGCTGTCTTGAAATATGGTCGGATAGTATATTGTGTCGAGGGGTTAAGTCCTGAACATTCAATGGTGAATGTCTCCTCATCGGGAAGGGCGTCCCCTGTCTTGAATCTCGGTAGAATTGAATAATTACGGCCTACTCCGCCGAAGGCTGCTGTATAGCCGTATTCGACAATCTCGGCCCCTTGAAGGTCGAGCCCGGATATTTCGAGTTGCACACTGTGGCCTCCCTGAGCTACGACCTCGCTCTGAACGTCTACGGCTTTTATCTCCCTCTCATGTATTATCGGGGGGCATGAGGGGTCGCCGTTTATCACCGCGCGATAGAGCGATACCGGCTTTGAGGCCTTGAAGGTGAGAGAGGGTGTGTCGGCCCCCTGCACATCAATCCAGGAGGAGCCGCCATCATCGGAATATTGCCATGTGATATCGCCGTAATTCCCTGCCTGCCAGTCGAGATTTAAAGTCACATTCTGATTGGCGCGTGCGTAGCTTACGGTTCTCTCCGCATATGCGGGGGCGCAGAGCAAGGCGCCTATCAGTAAAAGGTCAAAACGTTTCATAAGAAGTGGGGATGTATGTTTATGGGGCGAAAGAATTACTTTATCACAATGCGGCTGACAATGACGTTACGGGCATTGTCGGTGAGTGTGAGGAGATATATTCCCGAGGGGAGGGTAGAGAGGTCGGCTTCATGAATAGGGGTGCCGTCGGGGCTCGTGAGTGTGGCGGCGAGATGTCCCGACATATTGACGGCAGTGATCTGCACGGGGTCGAATCCGTCGATACGGATGAAGCCCTCTGATGGATTCGGAGAGATTGTGAGGTGGGAGCCGGCGATTTCGTCGAGCGAAGCCGTGGCTACATTGAAAGTGACAGTCTGGAGACAGTCGCAGGTGTCGGCGATGTCGAGTGTGTAAAGACCGGGTTCCGACACATGCAGTTCGGACTCTGTCCCGAGGTCGTTCCCCCGTTGGTCTGTCCAGCTGTAGGTGTAGCTTCCGCTTCCGCCTGTGATCACTACATCGGCGCCGAGAATGATATCATCGTTGCTGTCCGGGACTGTTACCTCCACATGGTTGGTGGAGACCTCGAACACAGGATTCTGGTTTACAGGAATGGATACTATGGCCTGAGCTGATGCCGACAAAGGGAGAGCGGCGATGGCGATTGCTGATAACAGTTTTTTCATCACAGAGATAAATAGGGGGAATTGGGTTTGAAAACGCGTCCGGAAGAGGTCATGCCCGCTTCCGGACGCGGTCACATCAAATGAAAGCTTGATTAGAGAACAATCTTGTTTACTTCGGCAGCACCGTTGCTCATGATGCGCTTCTCGATTACGATACCTTTCTCGGGAGCGTTGTTGAGGCGGCGTCCGGAGAGATCATAGTATTCGATGCTCTTTACGGAGTCGTCGCCATAGATTCCCTCTACACCGGAGTCGCCGTTACCGATGGTGAATGATCCGCCTGTAGCGAATACAGAGCCTTCAAGAGCGGCGTTTACAGTCTGCACGCCCCATTCGTATACACCGTCGGGGAGATTCTTGAGATTGAGCTGACGGGCCATGAATGCACGTCCCTGAGCGAGAGTGGTGCGCACACCATCCTTGTCGCCCCCTACGAAAGCGGGGACTCCGCGGTAGTATTTGCCGTTCCCTTTGTTGCGGATATAGTATTCATAGGTCACGTTGGCCTGTGAGGTTGCGGCGGGTTCCCATGAGAGGGTCACGTCGTAGCCGTCGGCAGTGGCATTCAGGTTGACGGGAGCGTCGGGACGGGCTGCTTTCTCATAGGGGTTCTTTGTGAAGAGAAGCATGCGGCCGGTCACGATGTCGGTGTCGTCTGAGAAGTAGTTGCCATCCCAGCTCTGGCCGAGGAAGCCATAGTTGCGGGCTCCGCTCACACCATCCTCGGTGAAGAATACGGCACACTCTGACGATCCGGGGATTCGCTCGTAGGAGGAGAACTGGCCGCCGTTGTTGGGGAACATCCATCCTGCCTGGGTGTTGTCGGTGCCGTCGAGCATTGTGGTACACCATCCGGGCACGAAGAGGTCGTAGAGGCCGTTGCCGTTGTAGTCGATGGCGCGCACGGGGTTGTTGTCGTTCAAGGGGCGGATGTCAGCACCGTTGAATGCCTGCGATGAAGTGACGTCGGTGTATGTCACGCCGTCGGAGGTGATNCGGCCCTGNAGAAGCTGCCAGAAATATTCCCAANNGCCGCCGGGGCGNNCATCGAGGGGTGACTCTCCACCTACGAAGATGTCGGGAGTTCCGTCGTTGTTGAAGTCGGCNACGATTATACCACCATGTCCGTAGTGGTGGGCCGGATATTCGGCAAGGCCGAGATCGTAGAGGATAGTCTCCCCGTCGGCTTCATCACCGAGATTGAGGGCGGCCACGAAGGTGCGACCCATCACGTTGCCGTTCTTTACAGGCTTGTCGCTGTCGGAGGCATTGTCGATATTTCCCTGCACGAGGAAGTCGGCATATCCGTCGTTGTTGAGGTCGGTGGCTGAGAGAAGTGAGAGCGCGAACTCATATGTGTTGTCTCCATAGAGAAGGAGCTCGGTGTTGGTGGCGAGGAATTTGTCGTCGCCCTGATTGAGGAGCACCATGTTGTAGTTGCGGCGCACACCCTGGGCATCGTTTTTCCAGCCTACCACCACGAGGTCGAGAAGGCCGTCGCTGTTGAAGTCGCCGAGATCGACACATTTGGGATCGAAGGGGGAGATCACATTACCCTCCTCATCAACTACGGTTATCTCCTTGCGGGTGAAATTCCCTTTGCCATCGTTGATGAAGAGGCCGAAGCGGGCCTCGCTCTGGCCCATGCTGGCCTCGCCGTAGGCGTAGAAGTCGGTGAATCCGTCGCCGTTCCAGTCACACACGGCGAAGTAGGGCTTGTTGCCGAAATAGAAGGGGAATTCCGCGAAGTCATAGGTGCCTGTGGCGGGATTCCAGATCATTGTGAAGGTATTGAAATTGATCTGTACCTCATTCCCTTCCGCATCCTCCACGACGCGGCCGCTGGTGGCTTCACGCACCTCGCCGGAGTAGATGAGGTCGAGGTGGCCGTCGCAGTTGAGGTCGATTTCGGCAAGTCCCGGATATATCACAGCGTGCTGCAGGTCCTGACGGTCGACAGAGATTGCTGCTCCGGCGGAAAGACCGCCGGCCATGCAAAGAGCGAGAGTTAAAAATGTCTTCATGTGGGTTGATTGATTTGGTTAAACATTTCAGTTACTGATATCTTGGTGATGTCCAGCCTGCGGCCGGAGTGATTACAGAAGAGAACCAGCCGTCGTCGTCAAGCTGCACGGGGCTGATGAATAGCGGCTTGCGTGCGTATCCGCTGGGCATCAGGCTACGGTTGGGGTCGGTGGCGTTGTATGCGAGATAGAAATATCCGTTCTCGCTCTCGAACATGTGCATCGGGTGTTGGGGATTTGTGTAGTCGGAACCGGCAGCTACGAGAAGCTCTCCGTCGGAGGCTCCTGAAGTGATTTCCACACCGTTCTTGTCGAGGAAGGGGCCGGTGGCTTTCGATGCGCGGCCATATCTGATTTCGGTGGAGGTGCCGTTGGCGACTGTGCCGAAGAGGTAGAAGTTATCCTTGTCGAGACGGAAGATGCAGATATCGCTGAATCCGGGGCCGCTCACCTGCACGGGGGAACCCTTCAGAGTGGGTGCGTTTCCCTTGCGGATATTGAGGGTCTGGAGATAAGAGCCGTTCTCGGTGGTGTAGCCCAGATAATATGTGGTGGACGCGATCACCGAGAAGTGGGGATTTCTCAGGGTGGTCACTCCGAGAGTCTCGGCGGAGAGGAATTCTCCCATATCGGTGTAGGGGCCGAGGCCGGAAGCCGCCGAGGCGGCGCCGAAGGCATTGTCGGCCTCTGAGGAGTATATCATCCAGTAGTTTGCTCCCGCTATGGTGCGGGCGAAGTCGGCGCTCACGCAGTCGATCTTTCCGGTGATCCATTCAGGGCGTGAGCCCGGGGTGGTTACTATCGACTCCCCGGTCTCCTCATCGATGCCGAGCACCGGATAGGAGAATGCCTGTTGGTTGGTCGACCACGACATGAGGTCGGCGGCCTGCAGGGAGGGGCATGCGTAGTCAAGCCCTACGGCCCATTGGGTCTCCTGAGAGATGGCATTGAAGCTTGAGGCAGACTTGAAGACCGTACCCCCCGCGAGAGANGGTTCCCACACGGGATTGCGGTAGGAGGTGTTCTCAGGGTTCTGGCTTCCGGTCCATTCGAATTCCCCCTCACCGTTGGAGTCGGAGCATCCGGAGGCGGCGATCAGCGCCGCCAGGGCGAAAGATGATGATATATATCTAAGAAGCTTGTTCATATTGATGTAGNATGAAATTGTTGAAGTTGAAGAGGAATTAGTAGGCGGGATGCTGTTCAAGTCCGGGGAAGAGGGAGATCTCGTGCTGCGGAATCACATATAGATATGTCTGNCCCACCTGGAATGTCTTGAAGTCCTCGTCGCGTTCGGCGAGTTTGTTGACCCCCTCCTGAGTGTGGATATCGCCCCAACGGTCGAGGTCGTTCCATCGTGTACATTCGCCGCAGAGCTCCACGAGGCGTTCGTGGCGGAGCTGCTCCTTGAGGGTCTCGTAGTCGTTAAACTGCGAGGCGTTGAGGTCTTTCATATTTGCGCGGCGGCGCACTTTGTTGATGTATTCCACAGCTATTCCTCTGTCGGAACCGAGTTCGTTGAGTGTCTCGGCATACATCAGGAATACATCGGCGAGACGCAGGAGGCGGAAGTTTGTGCCGGAGGAGTAGTCCTCGGGGACGTTGTCGGTGTCGACACTTGTGTATTTACGCCAGTAGCATGCCTTGAGGAAGTGTTCTGACTCGTTCCACTGCGCGAAGGTCTTTCCGTAGTAGTTGGTGTTGTCGGTAGGGTCGTTCCAGGTGAGGGTATAGCGTTTGCGCATATCCATCTTTCCATCCTTATCCTTCTCCTTGTCGAATTCCGAGAGGAGCCATTCCCTTGCAGAGCCGTCGTCCCAGGCCCCTTCGCCCGATGAGATGTAGAGCCCGAGGAATTTCGGACGTTGCATTCCCACCTCCTTGCCATCGACAAGGCCGTTCTTGAAATTGATCTCCACGAGCGATTCCTGATTGTTCTCGTTCGATTCGGTGAAATTGTCAAGCCAGTTGGGCACNAGTGAGTAGAGATTGAGGTCGAAGATCTTCTCGATAGTCTCTTTGGCCTCTTTCCAGTATTGCTGAGCTTCGGCTGTACGGTTCTCCCAGGGACGTTTACAGATACCGGCGAGCTGCATCTGGCATCTGGCTATCATTCCGAGGGCACCCCCTTTGGTGGGGCGTCCCGCCTCTGAAGAGGGCCATGAGGTGGGGAGCACGTTAGATGCAGCTGTGAAATCTTCCATAGCCTGCTTCCATAGCCCCTCCTGGTCGAGAAGCTCGCCATCGTGCAGTGATGATGTCTGACGGGGGAATACGCCGTAGGTGCCGGCCATATACCAGAAAGCTATTCCTCTGAGGAAGTAGGCCTGACCGAGAATGCCGTCGGCTGTCTCCTTATCCATCACGTCATAGCCGTGGTCGTTGACNTTGTCTACCACCTGGTTGACATAGTATATCATCTGTGAGGTCTCCTTCCAGGGGAGATTGACCGATTCGTTGCCTTCATAAGAGTAACCGCGCATTTTGAAATTGGCTACGGCCTGGAACTCGGCGTTAGGGGAGTTGCTCCAACCCTCGTCGGAACGAAGAATCATGAGGATATGAAACCAGCGGCTGAAGACACCGGGACGGCGAAGAGTGGCATATCCGGCGTAGAGGCCCTGCTGGAACTGCTCCTCGGTTTGCCAGAAGGTGTCGCTTGATTCGAGATTGGGGTCGGAGAGCGAGAGCCAGTTGTCGCTGCATGAGGCGGCGGGGAGAAGCATGAGCCCCGTGAGCAGCTTTATAATCGTTTTCTTCATTTTTGAGATTTTCTTTAGATAGGATGTTGATCAGAATGAGAGCTGAAGACCTGCGCTGAACTGACGGGCGTTGGGGAAGTGTCCGCCATCGATACCCTGGGAGAATACTCCTCCTACGATATCGGGGTCATAACCTTTGTATTTGGTGATTGTGCAGAGGTTCTGGGCGCTGACATATACCCTGAGTTTCTCCACATATATCTTGCGGGTGAGCTCCACAGGGAAGGTATAGCCGATCTGGAGATTCTTCAGACGCAGGAATGAACCGTCTTCAACAAATCTGTCGGAGGTCTGTGTGTTGTCGGTGGAGCCGGAATACATGCGGGGATATTCGTTCGATGGATTATCCCATGTCCAGGGTCGTACCTCGGAGGGGATGTTGTCTACCTTGAACTGGAGACACGACACCCAGACGTTGTTGTATATCTTGTTGCCGAAACGAGAGTTCCAGAACATGTTGAAGTCGATACCTTTCCATTCGGCGGTGAAGTTGAGGCCCGCCTCGGCTTTGGGAAGGGGNCTTCCGAGCCANTCGCGGTCGTTGTTGTCGATCACTCCGTCGCTGTTGAGGTCGAGATATCTCACGTCGCCGGGCTGTGCGTTNGGCTGCAGCAGTTTCACTGTGCCGTCGGGGAGGGTAGTGGTGTGGGCATACACATCATCCATCGACTGGAATATGCCGTCGGTGCGTCGGGCATAGAAATCGGAGATGGAACGTCCCACCTCTGTGCGGCAGATGCCATCTTCATAGAAGCTCTCGCCGAGGGCGAGCACCTTGTTCTTGGCAGTCGATACATTGGCTGATACGGAGTAGGAGAAGTCGCCTACTCTGTCGCGCCATCCGATCATGATCTCCACGCCNCGGTTGCGCATACGTCCGTAGTTGGTCCAGAGATAATCTGTGCCGGTGGCCCAGGCGGTCTTCACATTGTAGAGCAGATCGGAGGAGAGGGCGTTATACCAGTCGAACGATCCGAAGAGGCGGCTGTTGAAGAGGTCNAAGTCGATACCGATGTTTGTGGTGGTCTTCGTTTCCCATCCGAGGTCAACGTTCACGCGTGATGTCTGTGTGGCACCNTGATGGAGAGTCTCGTTGCCGCTGGGGCCGAATATTGCGTTGAAACCCTCATATGGGCCTGAGTGGTTGATCGATGAGAGATAGGAATAGTTGCCGAGCGCCTGCATGTCGCCGATTTTACCCCAGCTTCCACGGATCTTGAGGTTGTTGACCACCTCGCGGAGAGGCTCCCAGAAATTCTCTTCCGAGGGGCGCCATCCGATCGAGAATGAGGGGAAGTTGCCTCGGCGTTTGTCGGGTCCGAACTTCGAGCAGCCGTCGGAACGGAAGTTGAACTGGAAGTAGTAGCGGCTTGCGAAGTTATAGTCGATACGTGCGAGGATAGAGGTCATTCTGCGCTCCTGCTGAGAGCCCCACATGTTGTTCTGGGTGCCCACAAGGTCGATCTGGCAGAGTCCGTCTACCAGCTGGTCGTAGCCCTCGGCCTTGAGATAGTGCCAGTTGACATCCTCCATGGTGTAGCCGACGAGGGCATTGATATTGTTGTTGCCGATTTCCTGAGTGTAGTTGAGGGTGTTCTCGATGATGAGTGAATAGCGTGAGTCGCGAATATCCTCAAGCTTGTTCTCATAGCGCTGTTCGCCGCTGGCCATACGGAGGGTGTATGCNTTNTCGAAATTNTTCGTGCGTCCCCACCATGCATCCACACCGATGTTGAATTTATAGGTGAAGTATTTGAAGAGATTGAGCTCGGCGTAGATATTTCCGATTATGCGGTCGTTGACCGACTGGTTGTCATATCTCTCCTGAAGGCCTACNGGGTTGCTGATATAGGTCGGGAAGTTGGCGCTNCCATATCCGAAACCACCTTTGCCCGATGGCTCGTCGGGGTCGCGCACCGGAATNACGGAGGGGGTGGTGAGGGCGTCCCAGAATGGTGAGGCGATATAGTTGTTGCTGTGGGTATGCTGGTAGGTGAGATTCTCTCCGATAGTGAACGCGCGGTAGTGGGCGTCGTTGTTGATACGCACTGTGAAGCGGTCGTAGTCGGGACCTTTCACCACACCTGTCTGATGCATGTAGCCGAAGCTTATGGCTGTGTGCATATTCTCGGAGCCTTGTGTATAGTAGACGTTATAGTCTTGAGTGAGNCCGTTCTGATATACGGCGTCCTGCCAGTCGGTGTTGGGGAGTATCGTGCCGGTCTCGATTCCGCCGGCAGGCCAGATCTCACCGCTGTTGATGTAGGCCTGTTCGTTGTAGTACATGAACTCCGGGCCNGACATCATCTTTATCTTCTTGGGCATCTGGNTAACGGTGAAGTTGGCCGATACATCGAGCGAGGGCTTGCCCGCTTTACCCTTCTTGGTGGTGATGAGGATCACNCCGTTGGCNCCACGCGCACCATAGATGGCGGCCGCCGAGGCATCTTTCAGCACCTGCATCGACTCGATCTCGTTAGGGTTGAGATTATTTGCGTCGTTCACAATCAGACCGTCGATCACATAGAGCGGACCTACATTGGAGAATGATCCTACGCCGCGCACACGGATGGAGGAGGTGGCTCCGGGCTGTGATGAGGTTGCCACCGACACACCGGGCACCTGTCCCTGAAGCATGGAGGCGATATCAGTGGCAGGGAGTTTGCGGGCCTTCTCCATATCCACCACGGAGACTGAACCTGTGAGGTCGGCTTTTTTCTGAGTGCCGTATCCGATCACTACAAGCTGGTCGAGTTCCTGAGCNGTGGATGATAGCACTACATCGATTTTTGTCTGTCCGGCAATCTTGACCTCTTTTGTNTCGCAGCCGATATAGCTGAAGACTAATGTGCCGTCGGAGGGGGCGGTGATGGTGTATTCACCCTCTATGTCGGTGACAGCTCCTGTGGCACTCCCCTTGAGCAGCACACTCACGCCGATCAGGGGTTCGTTCTGTGTGTCGGTCACAGTTCCTTTGACTGTCACGTTGCCGGCGGCGTGGAGCGTCAGGCAAAAGAGAGTCATCAGAAACATAGTTGCGACCAATCTTCTTGGATAATGGTTACTTTTCACGATGCTGTTATTTAAAGTTATTATGATAATCGATCTTTCGGTTACACCATCAACTGCCAAGGCAAGGCCATGGTATCAGATTTCAGTGGAATCGGGAGCACATGGAGGGGCGGCTCCAATCTTTAACCGGTGCAAAATTAGGAAATCAGTATCGGTGGAATGGTGACAAATGTTCCAAATATATGAAATTTTGGCCCGTTCAGGGAATGAACATTTTTTATAAAATTCTTATAATTAGCGATAAACGTGATGTGCGGAATAATAGTATTACTAAATGAAACAAAAATGCCTGTCCCGGAGGGCAGGCATTGGATGTATAGGGGCGGTTTCTCTTACGCTTTGCGGGCTATATACTCCTTGGGAGATACGCCGAACTGTTTCTGAAAGCATTTCGTGAAGTAGCCGGGGGAGGAGAATCCTACCATATAGCATACCTCGCTCACACTGGTGTGACCTTCGTCGAAGAGCTGGGCGGCACGTTTGAGACGTTCGATCTTTATATACTCGTTGGGGTTGAGGTCGAGCATCCCCTTTATCTTGCGGTAGAAAGAGGTGCGGCTCATACCCATATTGGCTATGACATCCTCCATGGAGAACTCCGGATTGTCGAAATTAGCCTGTATGATGGAGTTGATTTTCGAAAGGAATTCCTCATCCACCTTATTGAGCCCTTTACCGGCGGCTTTGGCATATGGCATCTTCTCGAGGCGCTCGCGTATGCGTTCACGGTTGCGCAGGAGCATGGTGATGTTTGCTATAAGATATTCAATGGCGAATGGCTTCTCTATGTATGCGTCGGCTCCCGAGTCGAGGCCGCTGAGCTTATCCTCCATGCGTGTCTTGGCTGTGAGTAGAATCACCGGGATATGACTGAAGTTGACATCCGATTTAATCCGCCGCAACAGTTCTATGCCATCGATGCCGGGCATCATCACATCGCTGACCACTATGTCGACATATTCCCCCTCAAGCACTTTTAGGGCGTCGGCTCCATCTCCGGCCTTTATCACCCTGAAGCCGGAGGCGATAAGTTTCTTCTCCAGAAAACCGAGCATCTCCATATTGTCGTCGACCACAAGGATTGTCAGAGCCTGGGAATTACTCTTTATCATCTGTTCAAGGTCGCGCGCGGAAGCTTCCTCCACTTCGTTTTTCCCCTCTTGGCCATTGTCCATCAGGGGTAGGGAGAGGATAAACTCATTGCGTTCTACGGAGTCGGTCATCGAGAGGGTTCCGGAATGCATCTGGGCGAGGCTGCGGGCGTAGGCAAGCCCAAGACCTGTGCCGGGGACATTCTTGTTGGTGACGAGGCGTGAGAAGAGGGTGAAAATCTCCTCCCGTTTCTCCGGAGCCACTATATCCCCGTCGTTGGAGATTATGAGGTTGAAATCTTCAGGAGTGGTCAGAAGCTCGATATCGATATAGGTCCTCCCATATTTTATGGCATTAGTGATGAGGTTGCTCACAATCTTTGTCACCGCCTCACTGTCGACATATGCCGTCACATGCTCCTCCGGCATCCTCACTGTGAGTATTCTCCCGGCGGATTCTATGGTAGGACGGAAGCGTGTCAGGCAGTTTTCGATGATAGCGGTTATGTCTGACTGTTGCTTCCTGATCTGGAATCTGCCATCCTCCATTTTGCGGAAGTCGAGCAGCTGGTTGGCAAGCAACAGAAGTCGGTCTACATTGAGGTTTATCACATCCAGATTCTCCTTGATCTCAGGGTCTTTGTTGACTGAAGGTGATTTCGACACACAGTCGAGCGGCGCCTTTATGAGAGTGAGGGGTGTGCGTATCTCATGGGCTACATTGGTGAAGAAGTTGATTTTGGAGTCGTAAGCCTCACGCTCCTTCTCCACAGTATAGTTCTCGAGATAGCGCTGGTTGCTAAGCTGGGAGTTACGCCGGTACTGATGGGCTATGACGTATATTATCACTATGGCTGCGACCACATAAAGCGTTATTGCCCACCACTGGAGATAGAGTGGGGTGGCAATATTGATCTTGAGTTCCAGCATATTGGTGTCGGTGTCCTCATATTCATTGTAGGAGGCCACCTTGAGGGTATATGTCCCGTAATCGAGATTGGGATAGGAGAGCAGGGCCTCGTTGAGGGGGAGATGATGCCATACCTTGTCGAAACCCTCCAGACGGTATTTTATGCTCTGATCGGAAGGAGAGGAGTATTGCAGACTGACAATCTTGAATGCGAGAGAGTTCTGATGGCTCTTAAGATCGAGGGTCTTTGTCTGGGATATGCTTGTCTGGAGAGGTGAATCGTCATCGTCGGGGCGTGTGAGGCGCCCGTGGAGATAGAATTCCGAGATCTTGGGAGTGAGCGGGCGTGAGGTGAGACTGAAGGTCATAGGCTGGAACNCTACGAGTCCGTCTATAGTGCCGAGATATATCCTTCCGTCGGGAGCCTTCATNGAGGAACGGTAGTTGAACTGGTTGGTGGGTAGACCTGCCGGTGTGGCGAACCGTTGGAGATTTCCGTTCTTGCGGTCGATGCAGTATAAACCGTGGTTGGTGGTGAGCCATATGCGGGAGGCATTATCTTCGATCACTTGATATACTACACCTTGTATCCTGTTGACTCCGAGATAATCGCGGNTAAATGAGGAGTCGTCAGGGCGGAATGTNCATAGCCCGTCCTGAGTCATGACCCATATCGTATGCTCGGAATCCTCGTAGAGTCCATAGATCTTGTCGCTCGGTATGCTTCCCNTNGTGGCGGGATCCCAGCGGAAGTGTACCCATTCGGGATATCCTGCATGGCGCACGTAGAGGCCGTGGTCGTAGGTAGCCACCCAGATATCCCCCTTTGAGTCCTCCATGATGTCGTATATGAATATATTGTCAAACTCGGGGACTGTGCGGAATGTGCCGGAATCTTTCTGATAGATCTGCATCCCTCCCATAGTGCCNATAATNATCTCTCCGTGTATAGTCCTTATTATGGAGAAAACGTAGTCGTTGACAAGGCCGTTGGCTGTGGAGTATTCCTTCACTTTNCCNGAGTCGAGATCCTTTANNTTCAGTCCGTGTGAGAAAGTNCCCACCCACAGATTTCTGTTGTCGATGCAGAGGGCATGTATGTTGTCGCCCGATATACCCTCCACCGGGGAGAAAATACCGGTAAGAGGATTGAAACANTGGAGTCCATGGTCTTCNGAACCTATATATATGAGGTCGGTAGCCGGATCGGCACACAATTCCCTCACACGTTGCCCTCTCAGGGAATTCGGGGAATTGTCGGGATANTATTTGTCGAATCTCAGGCAGTTGAAGTCGGCATAGTCCAGTCCGCCGAAATATGATCCNACCCATATNCCNCCNTCNCGGTCGCATAGGAGTGCGTAAATTGCGTTGTCGGAGAGGGAGTAACGGTCAAAAATGTTNTGCGTGAGATGGCTGATGAGCTGTCCGCGCATAAGGTCGTAGAGAAAGAGGCCGTTCTCGGTGGCTATGTAGAGGGTCCCTTGGTTGTCAAACATTATCTGGCGTATGAAGGTATCCTGTCCGTTATGGTTATGGGCGAATACTTTAGTCACCGATCCGGAATTTATATCGATGGCGAGCAGACCGAGCCTCTCTGTGGCTACATACAGGCGGTCGCCCTTCATCTTCATGTCGCTGATTATTGCNTTTCGGAAATANTCGGTTCCATCCTTGAGATAGGGNGTCACAGTCNTNAGGTCGTCGTCGGAATAATAGAGTCCTTGGCCGAATGTCCCGATCCATATTCTCCCCTTTGGATCATAGANGGCCTGATTCACTTTAATCTTGTCGGAGATATAGCATGGCGACAGTCTGTCATTATCTTTCGAATAGACATATACCCCTTCGGAGTCGACGAGCATCATGACATTCCCNTCCTTGTCGCTGAGAAACTGGATTACGGGTTGATTGACTGTGGTGCCGTCCGGCCGTTTGGCAATAAGTCTGTGCAGGTGTTCCGTTGAGGGGTCATAAATGAAGGCGCCGTTATGCGCGCCGATCCAGATCATCCCCTCTCTGTCTTCGTAGATGGTGCTCGCGAAGCTGCATGATTCCCCCTCACCGGTGTCGATATGCCGGAAATTGAAGCCGTCGAATCTGTTCAGGCCGTCGAGCGTAGCCACCCATATAAAGCCTTTCCGGTCTTGAATGATAGCGCGGACAGAGTTTGATGTGAGTCCGTTCCGGTCGTTGTAGTGATCGAAATATAGACGTGAGGGGGAGGNGGCCCCGGCCGGGAGCCACATGCAGAGAAGAATAAGAAATATCAGGTGGAGGAATCTCTTGCGACAAGAGCAAGCGGATGATGGTTCGGTTGTCATGGTGTTGTTGCGATTTCTTTATGCAAATTTCGTCAATTTAGGGGAGATGATGCATAATTTTAATCCCAAACTATTGAAAAAATGTGCCGTCAGACATATTTGGCACAAAAGTTGACGGGAGATAGAGTGGAAAACACGACCTTTGCAGTGTGTAAAGGAATCAGATAACCGACAGATCCGGGAGGCCCCTTGTGAAGGGGAAATGGGCCCGGATGAAATTATATAAAGGTATAAAAGATTATTGAGAGGTTCAGTTAAAAGCCGGTGTTGTACACCGCAGGGAGGTCCCTGTGTACAGCACCGGCTTGTTTTTTCTGCCGTAAGCGAGATTATGCCGCTCAGGATATTAAGCGGAGAGGGGTGATGGTGAATCAGCGGGGAGTGATGGTGAATGTGATGGAGCCGCGTGTGGAGGTGGCTCCTTTTTTTGCCGACCAGCGTGCCTGACGTGCGGCAGCCTCGCATTTGCGTCGNATGGTGGCATCAGCGCTACCTGTGGCCGAGGCCTCCACTACTTTCCCTTCGGCGTCGATCACCACGTTGACNGTCACCACAGTCTTATGGCGCAATGCCACATCCGGCCCGGGGCAGCTNATGAACGTGCGGCCGTGGGCGTTGCCGCTCACGCCTACGCCTGTTCCCCCCGCTCCGGAGGTGCCTTTGTCGGAACCCTCCGTGGAGCCGTTCTTGGGTGCAAACTTGTTGGCTACNGTGCTGGTGGCCTTCTGGCGCTCCTTGTCGGTTTCGGATGGTTCCTCGCGCTGCACGGGACTCTCCTTCGTGGTTGTCACCTCTTTCACCACAGGTTTNTCCACAGGCTTCGGCTTCGGTCCGGGCTCCACTATCTCCGCATTGTCTACAGGAGCCGGCTCCGGCTCACCCTTCACTGTGGGGGCCGGAGTGGTATTCTTTACTACGGAGGTCTCCTCGCCGAGTTCTACGAGCTCCGGCTCTATGAACAGCTCCTCCTCCTCGGGAGGCATAAGCTCNGGAGTGGAGCTTTCAGCAAGGAGCTGACGGTCCCAGGTGATTCCGCCGAAGAAAAGCACGAGCAGAATCACGAGCGTCACCAGAAAGGTGAGTATGGCTGCGAGGGTACGGTCCTTATCCTGTTGTTTCATTTCTGTGAACTTCTTGTGGCCAGCACGAGGTGCAGGTTGTTGCGGGCGGCGAGGTCAAGCACGTCGATCACCCGGGCATATGCTACGGTGCTGTCGGCATAGAGAGCCACGGCACGCAGTGAGTCCTGCTGCTGTATGAGCATAAGGTTGGCGAGTAGCTCGTCGCGGGTCACGAGCCGGGCCGTGGAGTTCTCCTCGATGGAGTCGTTGCGGTCGGCCACTATGTAAAGCTTCGAGTCGGCGTCGATGTATACCTCCGTCACCGGCTTCAGAGATGTCTGCTCACTGCTCTGCGGGAGATTGACATCAATGGCGGCGGGGAAGATAAGGGTGGATGTGACCATGAAGAAGATCAAGAGGAGGAAGATCACATCGGTCATTGACGACATCGAGAATGTGTCGAGCGTCTGGAAATTCTTTTTTAGAGCCACTGGAAAAAGGGTGTGTTAGGGGTGGGGTCAGGCGGGTTCGTTGAGGAGATCCATGAATTCCATGGTCTTGGCCTCCATGGAGTTCATGATACGGTTGACGCGCGACACAAGGAAGTTGTAGGCGAAGAGGGCGGCGATGCCGACTATCAGACCGGCCACGGTGGTGACGAGTGCCTGATAGATGCCTGAAGAGAGCACTGTTATGTTGGCTGATGTGCCGGCGTTGGCGAGAGCGAAGAATGCCTCGATCATACCCACAACGGTGCCGAGGAAGCCGAGCATGGGGGCGCCGGCGGCTGTGGTGGAGAGCCATGAGAAACCTTTGGCGAGATTGGANACCTCTATGTTGCCGGTGTTCTCAATGGCCACAAGCACATCGTTCATCGGGCGCCCGATACGGTTTACACCTTTGAGTATGAGGCGGGCATAGGGGGTGTCGGTACGNTTGCAGAGATTCACAGCGTTCTCTATGTCNCCCTCCATGATATAGTCGCGAATGCGTTTCATGAAGGTGTCGTCGCTCTTCGAGGCGCGGTGGAGCGCGAAGCAACGTTCGATGAAGATATAGATGCTTACGAGAAGAAGCACCGCAAGAGGAATCATGATATAGCCGCCGTCCATTACGAGCGACCAGAAAGAGAGCTTGTCCATATTATGGTTAAAGGGTTGGGATTATATTCTTGTTCTGATTTCTTTCTGATATCCGGAGCCTGANTCTTAGCGGAGACATGCGAGATAGCGGCGTATGGTCTCCCCGATGCCGAGGTAGAGGGCGTCGGAGATGAGGGCGTGTCCGATGCTCACCTCATCGAGATTTTGTATGCAGGAGTGGAAATAGGCCAGATTGTCAAGGTTGAGGTCGTGGCCGGCATTCAGCCCCAGTCCACATTCNGCNGCNGCGGCAGCGGCGGTGATGAAGGGGGCTATGGCAGCCTCCCGGTCGGCATGGTAGCCGTCGGCATANGGCTTGGTGTACAGCTCCACTCTGTCGGCACCGGCTTGAGCGGCCCTGCACACCTGCACCGGATTCGGGTCGACGAATATCGAGCTGCGGATTCCGGCCTCACGCAGGCGCATGCATGTCTCCTGCAGGAATCCGGCGTTGGCCAGNACATTCCAGCCGTGATTGGATGTGACCTGAGCGGGAGCGTCAGGCACGAGCGTCACCTGCTCGGGATGCACGTCGAGCACAAGGCGCATGAAATCTTCGGAGGGGTAGCCTTCGATATTGAATTCGGTAGTGACCGCCGGACGCAACTCGAATACGTCGCGGCGTGTGATGTGGCGCTCGTCGGGGCGGGGATGCACCGTGATCCCCTGCGCGCCGAGAGCCTCGCAGTCTTTTGCGAATCTGACTACATCGGGCACATTCTCCCCACGCGCATTGCGCAGGGTGGCCACTTTATTGATATTTACACTTAAACGCGTCATATGCATATGTTTGATAGGCTNCGGAGTCCGGAATCGGACAAAAATCGGCTGAAAATTCAAAAAAGTTGATAGCTTTAATGAAATTCGGCACAAAATTTGTAAATTTGAACTTCCGAAGCAGANGTTTGACCGTAAAAAGGGTGTGCCAAGGACTAATCCTTGTCAATCATTCTGCAAAAGTATAAAAAAACGCGTTTTCTACAAAGAAATCGGGGAGGGAATGACGTTTTTAATAGTAGATAGAAGCGTTTTATAAAGAAGAAAGGAAATATATAATGACAGCAAGAGAGATACTTTCGCCCGGAAAGACTGTTGCGCAGAGAAAACCGCAACGCAACATTGACGCCGACATGCCCCTTCTTGAGGTGCTGCCGCGTCTGCTTGACGCCCCCCGTCGGGAAGTGGGGGTGTGTGACGGTGACGTCTCGCTTGGTGTCATCGACCAGACCTCGATGCTCGAGGGGCTGGGNCGCATGATAGCTGCGCGAGACGATTGCAGTATCATCACAGTGGAGTGCCGTCCGGAAGATTACAGCGCGAGCCAGATAGCCCACGCTGTTGAGGACAGCGACGCACATCTTGTGGATCTTTTCAGTGCGCCCGATCATGACGGGCGGCTGAGAGTGACTCTGAGNGTGCGCAATACCGATCCCTCGTCGACGGTGAGGAGCCTGGAACGCTATGACTATCAGGTGGTGGAGGCACGTGGCTCGGCCGAAGGCCGATACGACGCCACAATAGCCGCCGAACGTCTGATGGCCCTTCAGGCATTGCTCAACGTATGACCGAAGGGTCTTTTTTTCAACACATAGTCGTCATGGACAACAGAATAGCGATATATGGAAGCCGGCGGCAGGAGCCCCATCTCGGGGAGCTTGCCGCGCTTTTCACACTTCTGCGGCAGATGGGTTTTGCCGTCACCGTTCATCCCAAACTGGCCGGTTATCTACGCGATAAAGGTATCGACCTTCCGGGGGTGTACGTNTCCTCACGTGTAGCCGATGATACGGGGCTGGTGCTCAGTATCGGTGGCGACGGCACTTTCCTGCGTGCATCGCGCTGGGTGGGTCGACGTGAGATTCCGGTGCTCGGTGTCAATACCGGTCATCTTGGCTTTCTCGCTGACTGCTCTCTGCCCGAGTTGCCTGATATGCTTGAGCGTATCTGCCGTGGCGACGTGACTATAGAGCGACGCATGCTTCTTGAGGTGATGTGCGATGCATTGCCGGAGACCGCCTGGCCCTTCGCCCTCAACGACATCTGTGTGATGAAAGAGGACTCCGCCTCTATGGTGACTGTGCATACTCTCATCGACGGCAATCTGCTGGCCGATTACCGTGCCGACGGCTTAATCATCGCCACCCCTACAGGAAGCACGGCCTACAATCTGTCGGCCGGAGGCCCGATTCTGGAGCCTACCATCAACTGTATCGCTCTGGCACCTGTGGCGCCTCACACTCTGACGGTGCGTCCCTTGGTGGTAGGAAGTCAGTCGGTGCTCGACCTCATGGTCGAGAGCCGGTCGCAGGAGTTCCGCCTGAGTATCGACGGACAGAGCTATGCCCTCCCGGTCGGCGAGAGGGTAAGGATACAGCGNGCCGGATTCAGCACCCTCCTTGTGCGCAAGCGGGACACCGATTTCGCGCGCATCCTCCGCGACAAACTCAACTGGAATCTCTAACTGAATATCCNNATTTCTGATAAACGGAAATCATTTGTATAAATATAAAAATAAAAAGCCCGCTGAGGTGATTCAGCGGGCTTTTTGATTTTTCGGGTGATTACTTCATGATCTTGACGGCTTTGCCGTTCTCTACCTTGATGTAGAGACCCTTGGCGGGTTCGGAGCCGAGGCGGATGCCGGTGGGAGTGAAGAACTGTGCCTCTCCTTCTGCGGNTGTCTCAATCTCCGATACAGATGTGTCGGGATTGTTGCCGGGAGCCGCCGAGCCGGGGAGATATATCTTAGCCTCGTAGGGGAGCGGAACCTCGTTGGTGTCTACCCACTGATAACCGAAATCAGTGCTGTTGTTGCTNCCGAACAACGGTGTCTTGATGGTGACAACGAGATCCTCCATCTTATCGCGGTCATTCTGGTTCATATAGGCGAGAAGTGTATCCATATCATTCCCCTGGGTGATATAGAAACCGGCGATGTTGCCGATATACATATTCCATACCTGATTATTCATCCATGTGGTGAAACCACTGTACTGAGGCATAATCACNACCAGTTCGGGATATGTGGTGTCGATCACTACATAGGCCGGGTTGGTGTTGTCGTTGAATTCAACGAGGGGAGATCCGGATGTGGTATAGGGATTTACCATACGGTAAAGAGCGGGATTCGCGGTGTTCTGCTCAAACTCTACCTCCCATTCATGACCTGTCGGATCGCCGAAATAACCGGCATAAACGAAGGCGTCGCAGAAGTAGCCTGTGCCACAGCTCTCCCATGTCGGATCGGATGAACCGCTCTCCGGAAGTGTGATGACAGTAGAATATCCTGCGTTGCCGCAGCAGTCGTAGCCCATGTCAAGACCATTATCGGTCATGTGGCCATACTGGGGGAAATTGATTGTGATCACTCCGGCNGTCGCGTCGTAGGTGGAGGCATAGCCATAGTTGATTATAGCCTCCATAGCGTTGCCATCCTCAAGGAAATATGTGGCGGCATTGGAGATATAATAGGGNGCGGCATAACGGGCGGCCTTGGATCCGGGGTTGTTATGCTCGAAACCTGATATCTGCGGAGCCACCGTCACGAATTCAGGATTGGAGGCATCGATCACGATATCGTAGGGGGTGTCGGTGTTACCATTGAGATAGAGGAAGGGGAAAGCCTCTGAGGTATAGGGGGAGGCAAGCTTGAAGACACCGGGAGTAACGGTGCTTTCATAGATCTCCACATCGAATACATAATCGGCCGGGTTGTAGAGTTCCCCCGGATTGATTGTAAGCTGGGGTATAACCCATGCATCAGCCATGGTGCCTGTGCCGAGAAGTGTCCACTCAGGAGCTTCGGCGGCGTGGTCGATAACTACACGATCGAGCATCATTGAATTGCCTACCCATCCGGATCCACGTACATAGCGGAAAGCGAGCTTTACGGTCTTGCCTGCGTAGTCGGCGAGGGATGTGCTGAAATCGTGATACATGAGGTCGCCATATTTATAGTAGCAGTCGGAATCAGGCACATCGCGCACCGCATCTTCCTCAAGATCCCAGATGCACTTCCAGTTTTCTCCGTCATCCTCGGATAGCATGACCTTCAAGGTGCAATCAACCACGGAACGGTCGACGAATGTCATGGTGTCCCAGTCCCATGGATGTACAGTTGAGTAGTCGCACTGGAGGAGGAAGCTCAGGTCTTCATTCTCTCCCACTGTGATCGAGGGGGATACGAGCCATTCATCCTGAGCGGAGTCGTTGGCTCCATATTCACCATTGTAGCCGAAGTGGATGAAGGCTTCCGATTCGCCGTCAGGGGTCATTTCCTGGAAGAAGTCGGAAGAGTAGTAGACATACCAGGTGTTGTTTACATTGTGAGAGAGACCGAGATCGGTAGGGGTGTGGGCCTCGGTGCAGATCTTCGACCATCCATCGGGAATCCAGTTAAGGCCGAGGTCGAGATTATATCCCTCGAAGCCTTCGTAGAATGTACGTTCACGGTATTCCCTTGAGGGTGCTTTTTTGACAGGAGCCTTTGCAGGGGCATCAGGGCGGAGCGTCTGTTTGAATACACGACCTTTGGCATCACGCACCATCATCTCGGTGTGTCCGTTGGGGTGTTCACGAGTCTCAAGNACGGTTGGCATCAGCGATGTCATCCGTTGAGGAGTTGCCATNGGGAAAGCGTTGGCCAGTGCCAGTGGGGCAGAGGCAAGCATGAGAATGGAAAATNTCTTCATAATGGATCAATTTGAAATTACGAATTTGGTTGAGAGAGCAAAGTTATGCAAAATTTTCTTAAAAACCAATATTCATGATCAAATTCTCCTGTTAAAAATCGTCAGCTATCTATTTAAATAAAGAAGGCCGTGGCCCGAATGGGCACGGCCTGGGAGTGTATTTACGGGTATGTATATTGACTGATTGAGTCGCCCGGACTGATTGTCAGTTGGCGGGCACCTGTGCGGGNGCNGGAGCTGATGTGGGAGCGGGAGCCGGAGCTGAAGTAGCTGCGGGGGCCGGAGCCATGCTTGAGACGTTGATGGGCGCCTTGATGGCAAATGCGGAGATGATGCTCACCACGCAGATGAAGATGGCGAGGCTCCAGGTGGCTTTCTCAATAAAGTCGGTGGTCTTGCGATAACCGAGATACTGGTTGCCCTGGGAATAATCGGAGGCGAGACCGCCACCTTTTGATTTCTGAATGAGCACTGCCCCGATCAGGAACAGGCACGCGATCACAATGAGGATGCAAAGAAAGATGTACATTTTTAGTTGTGTTGTTATAAGTTGCCGGGCTCCCGGAGGGAGCCTTTTCGATTGTTTTTTCGTGCTTCGTTGAGGATGAGTTTCTTCAGGAAGCGTATTTGGTCTGCAAAGTAAACACTTTTTTCCGGAATATTCAAACTTAACAGCTGAATAATTTCCAAAGCGCCCTGATAATCATGATTTTTTATCAAAATCCTCGCTTCACGCTCCGTCGGGAGGGGTGGAGTGGGTGTTTCCGCCTCTTTATCGGGCATCTCATCGCATTCCTCAGGCATCCTTTCACTGATCTCTGCCGCCGCTTGCGGAAGGGGGAGNGAGGAGTTGCCGAAACGGTCGAGGAAGGAGTCGATGGTGGCTGTAGTTGAGAGGTCCTGCGCCTCCATATCGGGATAGAAGGAGGCGAACTCTTCGGGGTCGAAACCAAGCATTATGCGCAGGGAGGGTATATCACCTACGTTNGCTGCCACTATGCGTCGCAGGCGTTCAGCCTCCGCCGGATCGTCCACCCCCTTGCGGAGAGCCATCACGGCAGGGTATATGAAGTATGGATATTCTGACAGTGTCGGGGTCATGTGTGGTGTGAGGGGATTGTCCATCGGCCGTCGGGGATGTAGATCACCAGTTGCCGAGGGTAGCGTTGAATATAAGGTCTACAAGCTCNTCGCATATCTCGTTGCAGAGGTCGTCCTGAACATCAATCAGCAACATCGAGCTGTCAAATTGCCGGTAGGCCGAGAAACTCTGGTCGACATCATTGGCTGAATTCTTCGTGTCGGTGTATTTCACTCTCACTGTGATTGTCAGTCGGGTCTGAGTGGCGTAGGCATCGGTGCCCACCGCCTGCGGCGAGAGGGAATAGCCGGTGATCTCGCCGGTCATCTCAAGGTCAGCNTTTCCGTCGATCTCCTGGAGGCGTGTCTGACGCGTCACGGTGTTGAGNAGCTTGTTCTCAAAAGTCTGCTGGAGNGGGGGATATACGAGTGCCGCACGGATAGGGAAATCGCTGATGTCGATAGTGCGGTAGATATCATAGTTGAGTGCTGATCCGTTGAACTTGTAGGAAGGGATGCACCCCGAGAAGAGTGGGATAAGAAAAGCCATCACTATGATGAGGCCGAGATCGTGGATCTTGCGGTAGAGGGTGCGCGGGGAGATATTGAGCTGTTCGGCCGCCTTCTTCTTATTGCCGCCGTTGCGGCGGAGGGCTGCCGCCACCGCGTCTCTCTCCGAATCTTCGAGTGTAGGCACATCCTCCACATCTTCCACATCCTCTATCTCCGAGTTGGCGGTTACGGAGGGCTCATACTTGATAAGCGACTGGGTCTTGGCATGAGAATGGTAGGAGGGATCGTGCAGATGGTTGCCGTTTATGCCTTCCACTTTCTCACGCAGTTCCCCCACCTCATGNTTGAGCTGATATACAAGTTGCCAGAGCATCTCGCGCTCCGATTCATAGCTCCCCTCCTGCTTGGTGGCCATAAGTGATGAATTACCTGAATGGTCGAGGGGGAGCGACTCTATAAGAAGNCGGCGTGAGATCTCCTCCCCGGCGTTGAATAGGGCAAGTTGCTCCACTATATTCTTCAGCTGGCGCACATTTCCCGGCCAGCGGTAGAGAAGCATGGCGCGACGTGCCTCCTCGGAGAANGTNATGGGGGAGGTGAGGTATTTCTCGGCGAAATCGGCGGCAAACTTACGGGCGAGCAGTATGATATCATCGCCACGGTCGTGGAGGTTGGGCACCTCGATCCTTACCGTGGAGAGACGGTAGTAGAGATCCTCGCGGAATTTCCCTTTGGCTACAGCCTGAAGCAGGTCGACATTGGTGGCCGCCACGATGCGGATATCGGTCTTCTGCACCTGCGACGAGCCGACTTTCAGAAACTCACCCGATTCAAGCACACGCAGCAGGCGCGCCTGAGTGGTGAGGGGTAGTTCTGCCACCTCGTCAAGGAATATGGTGCCTCCGTCGGCCTCCTCGAAGTAGCCCTTACGGGTGGAGATGGCTCCGGTGAAAGAACCCTTCTCATGTCCGAAGAGCTCGCTGTCGATGGTGCCCTCCGGGATGGCGCCGCAGTTCACCGCGATATATTTCTTATGTTTACGTGCGCCGAAAGCGTGTATTATCTTCGGGAAAAACTCCTTTCCGCTGCCGCTTTCGCCGGTGACGAGCACCGAGAGGTCGATGGGCGCTACCTTCACGGCGCGTTCGATAGCCGCGAGAAGAGCCGGGGAGTTCCCGATGATCGAGAAACGCTGTTTGGCTTTCAGAACGTCGTCATTCATTTCAGTGATTCAAGTTTGTATGTTTCGGAGCGGAGGAACTCACCGAGCTGCTCAAGCGACTCGTGGCGGTTCTGCTCCTCTACCGAGATGGGTTGGCCTATTGAGACGTGTACCTCCTTACCGTAGGTGAGCATGATCTCCTTGGGGAGGCGGAGTGTGCGCAGACGCCAGTCGATCATGCCGAGAATATTGAAGAGGGTGGAGTTATGGCCGTGGAAATAGATCGGAATCACCGGCACCTGCATCTGGCGTATAAGCCTGATGATGGTGGGCTGCCATTCACGGTCGCGTATCTTCAGCTGACGATTCACTTTCGATACTGCCCCTGCGGGGAAGAACCCTATCGGATGTCCCTCCTTGATATGCTTGAGAGCTGTGCGGATTCCCTGCATCGTGATCTTCTTCTTCTCAGGGTCGTCACTTTTGAGGGGGTCGACGGCTATGAAGTTGGGACGCATGGCCTGTATCTGATTGAGGATGAGATTGACCATTACCTTATAGTCGGGG
This sequence comes from Bacteroides sp., assembly GCA_014801605.1. Lineage (GTDB taxonomy): Bacteria > Bacteroidota > Bacteroidia > Bacteroidales > Muribaculaceae > Lepagella. The sequence goes on along the minus strand of JAAVDU010000035.1, from coordinate 50,604 downwards.
CGTATGGAGCCTACGATGTCAAGGAGCAGGATACCGTCGTAGCTTCCGAAGGGATGGTTGCTGACGGTGATGAAGGGCCCATCCTTGAAGCGGCTGAGGATGTCAAGGTTGTCGATGCGCAGTTTCCATTTGAACTCCTCGTTGGCGAGACGTTGTGCGAAGGGTATGCCGGGGGTGTCGCAATAATCGCTGTGAATACGGTTCACCTGATCGATTGCGAGTGTATGGAGCACCTTGTTGACAAGCTTCTCTCGGCCGTCGAGCGCAGGCACCATCTTACGGATATCGTCGTATGTCATTACCTCCGGACGTATTGCGGAGGGTGTAGAGTCAGGATTATTCTTGTCCATATTACAAAATTACAAAAAAAATCTGAATTGAGGCTTCCGAATGCTTAAGGAAAACGAATGATTCCCTGTCAGGAGGGAGTCAGGGCCGGGAAATGAATGAGGGAATATGCAATCGCCACTATCTGCGATTGCATATTCCCTCATATATGATGTCGGTAGGGCCTTAATGATCCCTTCTTCCGATCACTCGGCTTTGAAAGCGAACTTGATGATCTCCTTGTATTCCTCACCCGGGCGAAGAAGCTGGGAGGGGAAGTTGGGCTTGTTGGGAGCGTCGGGGAAGCCCTGCATCTCGAGGGCCACACCGTCGTGGTCCTCATAGGAGCGTCCGGCATGGTTCTTCGGTGAGCCTGCGAGCCAGTTGCCGGTATAGATCTGCACGCCCGGCTGTGTGGAGCTTACGGTAAGCACACGGCCCGACTCGGCAGCCTTGAGAGTGATGACATCCTCGATCAGCTTACCCTTCTCCCATCCGTCGATCACCCAGCAGTTGTCGTAGCCGCGGGTGTTCTGCAGTGAGGGGAAGTCGGCGAAGATCTCGTCGCCGATCAGTTTACCCTCGGTGAAGTCCATCGGGGTTCCTGCCACAGGAGCGATCTCTCCCGTGGGGATACTGGTAAGGTCGGTGGGGAGCCACTTGGAGGCGTTGACTTTCATCCAGTGCTTCAGGATCGACCCGGCGTCGGCGCCGTCAAGGTTGAAATAGACATGGTTGGTGAGGTTCACCACTGTCGGGGCATCGGTGGTGGCGGTGATTACGAGTGTGAGCACATCATCCTCGCTCCAGCGGTATTCAGCCACAGTGGTAAGATTGCCGGGATACTGCTCCTCGCCGTCGGCTGAGCGGTAGGTGAAGCGTACGCCATCCTCCAGCTCTTCGGCATCCCAGATACGGTTCATGAATCCGGTGGGACCGCCGTGAAGGGCGTTGGGGCCATTGTTGATTGTGAGCTGATACTCCTTGCCGTCGATCTCAAGATGACCGTTGGCGATACGGTTGGCGAAACGTCCGGGAATCTTGCCGAGGCAGGGGCCGTCGGCAAGGTAATCGGCGGGATCGGCGTATGATAGCGCCACGTTCTCGATCTTACCCTCGCGGTCGGGCACATTCACCTCCACGATGCCTGCGCCGAGAGTGGAGAGCACAACGCTCGCCCCCTTGGCGTTCACTATTGTGAAGAGAGTCACCTCCCCGATGGGGGAGGCAACCGTTTTCTTTGTTATCTTCATATTTCTCCTGAGTGGGAATTATGCTTTGGGAGCCTCTTTCACCAGACGAGCGCCGTCGGAGATGACAACGTCGTAGATCTGGGGCTCATGGCCATACTTCTCGTTGAAACGTGCTGTTACCTCCTTCACGAAGCTGTCGTGGAGATCGTTGGGGAGAAGGTTGATGGTGCAGCCGCCGAAGCCGCCACCCATGATGCGGGAACCTGTCACACCCATCTCTTTGGCAACGTCGTTGAGGAAGTCNAGNTCCTCGCAGCTCACCTCATAGTCTTTNGAGAGACCTTCGTGAGTCTCATACATCTTCTTGCCTACAGTCTCGTAGTCGCCGGCATTGAGGGCGTCGCAGACAGCGAGCACACGCTCCTTCTCACCGATCACGAAACGTGCGCGGAAGTAATCCTCGGCAGAGATGTCACCCTTGATGGCGTCAAGCTGCTCCATAGTGGCGTCGCGGAGTGTCTCAATGCCGAGACGTTTTGCAACNCGCTCACATGACTCGCGACGCTTGTTGTAGGGTGAATCCTTAAGCTCATGCTTCACNCGTGAGTCAACGAGCACGAGACGGTAGTTCTCCGGATTGAAGGGGAAATACTCATACTCCATCGAGCGGCAGTCAAGACGCATGAGGTTGCCCTTGCGGCCGAATACTGAAGCGAACTGGTCCATGATACCGCAGTTCACGCCGCAGTAGTTGTGTTCTGTCGACTGGCCGATCTTGGCGAGCTCAAACTTGTCGATCTTGTTGCCGTTGAANAGGTCGTTGAGAGCGAAAGCGAAGCAGCTCTCAAGAGCAGCCGATGAGCTGAGACCTGCGCCCAGAGGTACATTGCCGGCGAAGACAGCGTCGAAGCCCTTTACATCGCCACCTCTCTTCTGGATCTCGCGGCAGATGCCGAATATATAGCGTGCCCATGACTGTGAGGGAGCGTCCTCCTCACGGAGACCGAACTCGGCGTATTCATCGATATCGATAGAGAAAACTCTTACTTTTTCCATTCCGTTGGGACGGATCTCCGCCATGATCACTTTGTCAATGGCGCCCGGGAATACGAAGCCACCGTTATAGTCTGTGTGCTCGCCGATGAGGTTGATACGTCCTGCGGAGGCGTAGATGTTACCCTCGCCGCCAAAACGGTCGGCAAACACTTTCTCGATGTTCTTCTGCATTTCTTCCGTAGTCATGATTGTTGATTTTATAGGGTTAATGATTATGTTTATGTCATCGTCTGATGGTAATCTCTCTCGTTGGCCCGGCTTGTCGGCGACTCTATGCCTGACGGGCCGGCCTACTCGGGAGACGCTCCGGAGGAGAATGGAGAGGGGGAGCTGTATCGTTCGATTCACTGTGACAAAAGTAATCAAAAAAAATCAACGGAGCAATAGCGGAGGGGCGGTTTGGATTAAAAACGCTAAAGATTGGCTGATTCCTCCCCATTTCCGACCGATTCGGAGCATTTGTTACCTGCTATCGGTGGCCGCATACGCTATGTCATGAAGTCGCGCAGNGAGGCCGAAGAGCGGAATGNGGTGCAAATGCAGGGTGATAGGTGAGGATAAATGGCCCGGAAGATTGTTTATATGACGTGGATTAGGTAATTTTGCGGAAAATGTAACACTAACTAAAAATTAATAGACTATGAGCTTTATCTGGTATATCCTTATCGGTCTTGTGTCGGGCGCAGTAGCCGGCAAGCTTATGCGTGGCGGTGGTTTCGGNTGGGTTGTCAACCTTGTAGTGGGAATCATCGGCGGTGTGCTCGGTGGATGGCTGTTCGGCATTCTCGGCATACACACATCCAGCATCATCGGCAACCTCATCACTTCTGTAGTGGGGGCTATATTCCTCCTTTGGATAGTGGGTTTCCTCAGCAAGATGACCCGCTGACGCCATGGAGGGGCAATCNGTTTTGCATGATCTCCCCGGAGTGGAGGGGGAAGCGGTTCTGAACAGTCACAACAAGAAGGAGTATCCGCCTATGCACACTGCGGAACACCTTCTCAANGGCATCATGGCCCGGCGCTATGGTCATGGACGTGCGTTCAGCGCCCATATCGAGCGTAAGAAGTCGAAGCTCGACTATCATCTTCCGGAGGCATTGACNCCGGANGATGTGAAATGGCTTGAAGACTACATCAACGGTATTGTGGCGGAGGATGTGACAGTCACCACAGAATTCATNACNCAGGATGAGGCGGCGCGACGTTTCGACATGGAGCGTCTGCCGGAGGATGCTTCGGAGACTGTGAGGGTGGTCAAAGTAGGNGNTTATGACGAGTGTCTCTGTATAGGCGATCATGTGTCGCGCACATCGGAGATTGGNGAGTTCCGAATCAGCAGCACGCGCTACTCCGACGGTGTGCAGCGTATCGTCTTCAAACTCACNCCNCCGGAATAAGGTANGNATTAACCAACTACANCNTCCGNAGANCCGGATACACTCTCCGGAGATTCAGANACATCTTCCGGAGATTCAGAAATACACTCGGGAGGTTGCAGCCATGTTGTAATTCCGTATCGCAGGATTACACCNGCTGCAACCTCCCGTGATTCCGGATCNGGTCGTCCCCCCGGGGGCGGCGGAGGCGGCTTCCCCGGACGCCCCAAATTAAGACNACGGAGCTATCTANAGCCTTTTTAATCAGAGATAGAGTATGAGCGTATGCGGAGAGGGATGTTGTGGCGGAGGTGTTCGCTGTAGGCCCAAGGTTCAATGCCGTGGTAATCACCGACATTCAGGATGTCGAGGATGTTCGGCAGAGCACTCCCGTCGTAGCCGTCAAGAACGAGTACGTTATGCTCCGGATTGAGAGTGACGGTGACATTCTCGTCAAGAAGAGCCGGTGTGGCATCTGTGCGCCAGTTGACCGGATTGATACACATTACGTTGGGAGCACTTACAATCGGTTTTATGTATTTTACATCGGAGACTGAATTATAGCATATCGTCACTCCTGTGTCATCCGCTCCCTGCGCCGGTTTTATCCAGGGAGCGATGGCGATATCATCCGGCGTTACTTTATATCCCATTACATAGGCAGCCACCATCTTGTCGCGGAGATTCTCGGGCATGGCTTTCATAAGTTCCACCACCGACTTTCCACCTTGACTGAAGCCAGCCAGAATGAATGGCCGCTCCTTACCTCTCAACTCAATGAAACGGTTGAATGCAGCCGATATATCCTTGAACGACACATCGTGATATCGCCGGTTGATAAGCGTTTCGTCAAGTGTAGCCCAGGTGTCGAGTGTTATATGCCGATAGTATGGGGCATAGAAGTCGGCATCGTCGTTCATGTATTCCGCTACACCGTCGATTTCAGTTTTCATATCGTTGCGGTGAGCAGGGAGAGAGGGGTCGGCATAGTGGCATATGGTGCCGTCGTCGGTTGTGTAATCAAACTCCCAGGTCGAGACGATATAGAATACATCTACCTTGCTGTCAGTGTTGTCGGATGGATATGTTACCCACATCTCCGGGTCAGTATAATCCGGAGCTACGGGGATATATCCTTCTGTGCTTGTCGCGGAGTCGTCTGTTCCTGTGGCCATCTCCTCACTGCGGCATCCGGCCGACAGAAGGCATACCGACAAGATCACCCCGGCCAATAGCTTCATTTGTAACCTCATAATTTATAGTAATTTTGTTCTTGCTATGCTATTCGGTGATTAGCGGATCAGGGGGTGGGGGTGGCGTAGCGGGGATGATGCTCGAGGAGCTCGCGGCGCAGGCGGGAACGGTCGAGATGGAGGTAGATCTCCGTAGTGGAGATGCTCTCGTGTCCCAGCATCTCCTGGATGGCACGCAGATTCGCTCCACCCTCGAGAAGGTGAGTGGCGAAAGAGTGGCGCATGGTGTGCGGACTGACCGTCTTCCGGATTCCCGCCAAGGCGGCGAGATCGCGGATTATATAGAAAACCATCACCCGTGACAACGGGGCTCCCCGGCGGTTGAGGAATAAAACATCCTCACCCGCCGGTTTTATTGTCTGGCGTGCCCGTTGAGGAAGATACTCCCTGATGAGATCTACGGATGCAGGCGACATCGGCACCATTCTCTGCTTGCTCCCTTTCCCTTCTACAATCATCAGACGGTCGTCGAGGTTGATGCGCGAGATGCGCACGTCGATCAGTTCCGACACACGCAGTCCGGAACCATATAGGGTCTCTATTATGGCTTCATTGCGCAGGCTCTCATCCTTCCCTTGCGGAATTGCGGCAATCATAGCGTCAATCTCCTCGATGGTGAGCACATCAGGGAGATGACGTGGCAGACGCGGAGATTCAAGGAGCTCCGATGGATCTGTGTCGATATATTTCTCAAGACGCAGGAACTTGAAGAATGCCCGGATTCCCGCTATCATGCGGGCCTGCGACCGTGGGGAGATACCTATGTCATGTAGCGTGGCGAGCAGTTCGTGGAGATCCTCCTCCCTCACGGTCTGAGGCGTGAGCCCGCGCTCCCCGAGAAAGTCGAGGAGGTGTCGGGCATCGATAAGGTAGGCCGCGGAGGTATTGGTGGAGAGCGACCGCTCCAATAGTAGATAAGCCTCGAAATCCTGAATGAGGTCAGCCATCAGAATCGTATAAAAGAGATGATAATAATTCCCGAGAGGGTCAGAACTGCATAGGATATGATACAAAGGCCATATCCTTACGTGGAACGGCCACAATCACACGAGTCCCCTCGAAGATGACACCATGCCGGCAGGCGTGGTAGAGGGCCTCTATCTGTCCCGGAGTAGGGTTCACGAGCATTACCGCGCTCCCGGCCTCGATACGTGTCGAGAGGTCGGCCGGATGTCCCGGCAGGGGTGAGTGCAGATCGCCATAGGGGATTGAGCCGTCGGCGAACAGGAGATCCTTCTTGTGNGGTTTGATGTTGCTGCCGCTCCGTATCACNACAGTATGGGCCGANGCGCCNGCCGAGGCGGCACGCATCGCCTTGAGGGCNGGCTCCGGCAANGCTTCGGGGAGAAGGAGGCGCACACATTCCAGGTTTATCAGCAGACGGAGCACAAGACGGGCATCCTTNCGTAGCTGAGGATACCCCTCGAATGCTGAGCTGAGAATCACTCTGTCGATACGGGCATAGCCGTAATAACCGTATTTACCGGGATTTATCGCCGTGTTGACAAGATTGTAGGCGAAAGGGGAGTGAACACCGAATCCGCGGCGATGACGCCAGCGGATATAGGCTTTCCAGGGATTCATCAGTTCTCTTTTTTAGGTGAGTTCTTCTGTGAGTTGAATACGTGGAGACACCACAGTATGAATGCCACAAGTGCGATGAGGTATATCACGCCTACCGAGGCCATTGCCACGGTGTCGGCGGTGCGGATTGTCTCCGGATTAAAGGTCATGACAATTTCATGCTTTCCGGCNGGGATTCGCATGGCCCGAAGCACATAGTCTACACGTCCGATGGGAGCTGGTTGTCCGTCGATAGTGGCCTGCCATCCCCAGGGGAAGAATATCTCGCTGAACACCGCGATATTCCCCTTGGCGGAATTAGCCTGATAGGTGAGGCGGTTGGGGGCGTAGGAGGTCTCGAATATGGTGTCGCCCGCAGCGATTCTCGGGGCTGCGCCGAGCACCGGCTCGAACACCTTGTCGGCCACGGCGTAGCGTCCCGGAGTGAGAGTGTCGAGAGCGGCCATCTCCGCATCGGGTGTTCCCACATAGAAGATGGAGTCTATCATCCATGCGTTGCCGAGGGCGTCATAGTTCCTCTCATAATCATTCCCGCTCATGAAATACTTCGTGTTGAGCATGTTGAATACCTGCAGATTGTTCTTGGCAATCTGGTGGTTGATGAGGTCGTTGTAGCGTGTGAGCTTGGCGGCGTGGTAGCCTCCGATTGTCTTGTGGAAATATGATGAGCGGGCATCGCCGAAGCCGGCGAAGTCCATCACACGGTAGTTGGGGTCGGGATCCTGAAGTATGGCACGGTCGGCCTCCGTCATATTGAAGGCTGTCTCCATCGGGGCCGGAGTCGTGAAGCTTTCGGAGCTGACATAGCGCTTGTCGAGCGGGAAGAGGTCGATGAGGGTCACTGCCGTGAGGCAGCATACGAAGACTGCCTGATTGCGTATCACACCCTTCATCCACATCATCATCACTCCGGCGCCTAACAGGATAAATACCAGCGAACGCAGGGAATCGGCCGACACGAGGCTTAGACGGCTTTGTATGAGGGCATCCCACACCGGGGCATACTGCGGATTGTTGAGCACACCGGCAGCTGAAAGCTGTTCGATCTCACGGGCTGAGAAGGGCTGGCCGAAGATGGAGGGGGAGAGCCATCCTGCTATGCAGATAAGGGCACCGAGACCCATCACGGTGTAGAAGGTATAGGCGTTTTTCTTCAGGAAATCAGGGGTGTCGACTATCTTGCGGATGCACATGGCGGCAAGAAGGGGGATAGTGAACTCCACAATCACCAGAATACTTGCTACAGCCCTGAATTTGTTGTAGCCCGGGAAATTGTCGATGAAGAAATCGGTTAATGCCGAGAAATTGTGTCCCCAGGAGAGGAGCACGGCGAGTATCGAGACGGCGAATAGGGCCCATTTCATAGGACCTTCTACAAGGAAGAGGGCAAGGAAAGCGAGCAGAAGGATGAAGGCCCCTACATAGACCGGACCATTTGTCATCGGCTGGTCGCCGAAATATTGTGAGAACTGGCTGAGGTATTGCCTGATTTCCGGCTGAAGATAGAGCTCCTGAGCCTTGTCGGTATCGTTGACGGAGAGGTAATGGTTGTCGCCCGCGATCGGTTTTATAGTAGCTCCACCCTTCACATTGGGAATCAGGAGGGAGAAGGTCTCATCGAGGCCGTAGCTCCATGCGGTGATGGCAGCGCGATCCATTCCGCCGTTGTCGGCGGAGGCGCCGTCCACAGTGAGTTCGGTGGCGCGACCACGCACTGTCTCCTTGGCATATTCGAAAGTATTGTAGAGACTTGGGGCATTGGCGGCCACGGCGAGAGCGGCGGCGAAGATACATGATGCAGTGGCTATCAGCCATCTCTTCATCATATGCTTACGGATTGCCGACCATAGCCATGCAATCACCATGAACACTATCACGAATCCGAAATAGTATGACATCTGCGGATGATTGCTCTGCAGCTGAAGGGCACCGAAAAGGGCGGCGAGGGCTATGCCCGGAAGATATTTGCCTCTATAGCATAGCATTATACCTCCGATCGTAGGGGGTATGTATGCAAGAGTTGCAAACTTCCATATATGGCCCGCTCCGATGATGATTATGAAATATGACGAGAAGCCCCAGGCCACAGCCGCGAATAATGCCGTGTGCCATTTAAGTTTGAAGCAGAGCCCCATAATGAAGAAGCCGAGCATCATGGCGAAGAGGAGATTGGCGGGAGCCGGGAGCCAGAGGGAGAAAGCACGTCCGATGAAAGTGAGGGTGGCGTTGGCCTTGTAGGATGGTGCTATCTGGAAATTAGGCATTCCGGAGAAGAGGGAATTGGTCCAGCGGGTTGTCTCGCCGGTAGCTTCTGTAAAAGCCTTCCCTTCCTGTCCGTTGGCTATGCCCTGCATAGTGTCGTGCTGTCGGAGCACATTACCCTGGAAGTCGTCGGGGAAAAAAAAGAAGAAAGCCACTACTGCGAGTAGCAGAGCGGCCAAAAAGGAGTAGATGTAAGATTTTTTCATCATTCCGGAGTTTGGGCCTTGGGGAGAAGCGGAAGGCCTTTCAGAAGAAGGCCCTCCGCACAAGCCTTGATGATTATTTGTCAGTCTTGATATAGATCTGACGGTTCATGCTCTGTTCCAGAGAGATGAGGGTCTCAGTCCCTGACACTCCGGGGATGTGCTGAATCTGGTCGTTAAGCAGCTCCATGAGGTGCTGGTTGTCTTGAGCGTAGACCTTGATGAGCATAGAGTAGGGGCCTGTTGTGAAGTGGCACTCCACAACCTCGGGGATCTTCTCCAGCTCCTGCACAACCTCACGGTACATGGAACCCTTCTCAAGATTCACACCGATATAGGTGCATGTATTGTAACCCAACGATTTAGGATTCACGTTATACCCTGAGCCGGTGATGACCTTCATTTCGATGAGCCGCTGGATCCTCTGATGGATTGCAGCCCTGGATACGCCACACTCAAGAGCCACGTCTTTCGAGGCTATGCGGGCGTTCTTCATGATGATGTTCAGAATCTTCTTGTCTAAGTTGTCGATACGATCCATGGTAAATGTTTTTGAGATTGCTCTCTGTTTATGTTGCGAGGCTGTTCCCACCCTGTTCCCAGGGGTGGAAGCACCCTCTGTTACGTTAGCTGTGCAAATTTATCATTAATTTGGGATATACGCAACTTTTCGCAATAAATTTATCATAAAAAGGGGTGTACAGACGCATTTATTATTGCAAGAGGATAAAAAACCTGTCGCATGCTCTTCATAATCTACCGTGACGAGGGGATGCGGCTTCGCGCGAAGGCGGAGGTGATGAATGCCGTGACCACACCGATCGCCACAACGGGAATCAGGGCCACTCCGATATCTCCCCATTCCACTTTCACGGGATAGGCCTGTATCACAAGGCTTGATGGGTCGCCTCCGAGGCGTATGAGTCCCAGCCATTCCTGAAGCAGACACAAGACAATCCCGGCTACCACTCCGGTCAGTCCCCCCGTAAGGGAGACATACATGCTCTCCCACCAAAACACACCCCCTATCTCCCGGCGGTTCATGCCGAGCGCGGAGAGGGTGGCTATCGAGGAGTCTTTCTCAAGCACAAGCATGCAGAGGGAGCTTATGATGTTGAAGGAGGCTATCACAAGAATGAATATGAGCAGCAGGAAGGTGACCCATTTCTCAATCGAGATCATCCGGAAGTTGACCTCCTGCTGGCGGAAGCGGTCCTTCACCACAGCGTCAGGCCCGAGCCTGGCGGCTATGTGGGTTGCCACCTCCGTTACATCGGCTCCCGGAACTGTGGCCACCTCTATGGCTGTGGCCTCGGAGTCATACTGAAATAGTCTTCTGGCGGTCTCTATATCGCAGATCACCTGTTTCTCGTCGTATTCGCTCTGCATGGCCTGGAATACATCGGCCACGTTGACGGAGTCGGTGAGGAATGATGAGAGGGGATTGGCAAGATTCACCCTCCCCTCGCGGCGCGGCGCGAAGAGGAGCATGGCTACATCGGGAGTGAATATGCCGAGTTGGCGCGCCACCCCCACCGATATCGCCACATCCTCCGTGGAGAATTCCCCGAGGGGGCGCCCTCCCGTCATTATGGAGTCGATATGCGTAAGAGCCGGATAGCGCTTCATGTCGACACCCCGCAACGTGACCGGCATCTCACGGCCGTCGGCAAGGGCGAGGGCATTGTCAACCACAGTCGGGAGAGCCATCTCCACACCCTCCACCGTGGCAATAGCCGAGGCCAGGGAGTCGCCGTCGGCGAATGTCTTCCCTTGGGCGGGAGTGACGAGCACATCCGGGGCGAGGATGTCCAGTTTCTCTGTGAGCACCTCCCGGAATCCGTTGAAAACCGAGAGCACACAAATAATGGCGGCGGTGGCCACAGCCACCCCCACCACTGATATGACGGATATCGCGCTGACCGCGCTATGTGATTTCGGGGCCCTCAGATAGCGCCAGGCTATGCGGGCCGGGAGGGGAAACGGATTCATTCAGCCTCTTTATTCTCCTCTTCGTGTTCCTTGTGCGGACCGAGAAGACGGTCGATGTTTTCGATATAATCCAGCGAATCGTCGAGATAGAACTGGAGGTCGGGACATTTGCGGAGCACCTGTTTCACCGCCTGGGCAAGTTCATATCTTACGGTCTTGGCCTGTTTGTTGATGTTAGCCAGAATCTCCTGCGACTTCTCAGGGGGGAAGATGCTGAGATATGCCTTGGCTATACTGAGGTCAGGGGTGACGCGCACTGCGCTCACCGACACGATGACGCCACCGAGCATCGCAGTCTGGCGGCGGAAAATCTCGCTCAGCTCCTTCTGAAGGAGCCGTGCTATCTTGGCTTGACGTTTACTTTCCATAATTTCTGTTGGTTTTAATTTTGGGTAGGATATAGGGAGACGTCCGGAAGAGTGTCCCCATTCTATATAACGCTGTCGGGGGTGTTATCGTTTATCGTCCCTTCCGGCGTGAAAGTCGCTTTGCGGAAGGCGGCGTATGATCGTGAGGCCGTCGCGTAGCGGTATAATCACTTTCTCCACCCGATGGTCGGCCGCTACAAGGTCGTTGAAGCGTTTTATCCCCAAAGTCTGGGGTGATCGGGTGGCTGTTTCGGTGACATGTCCGTCCCAGAGGGTATTGTCGGCTATCATATAGCCTCCGGGGCGCAGGAGGGGGAGAGCGGCCCGGTAATAATCGTCGTAATGCCTCTTGTCGGCATCGATGAATATAAGGTCGAACTCCTCCGGCTTCCATTGCTGCATAATCTCCGAGGCATCCCCTATATGGAGTCTTACCTTATGGCCGTGCGGAGAGAGGGAGAGGTTGTGGCGTATAAAGTCCTCGAGTTCGTCGTCCACCTCGATTGTGTCGAGGCGGGCATCGTCGGGTAGAGCCTCGGCGATGCAGAGTGCGGAATATCCTGAGAAAGTGCCGAGCTCGAGCACCCTCTTCGGGGCGATCATAGATGTCAGCATCTTCAGGAGACGTCCCTGAGTGTGTCCGGAGCACATACGGCCATTCAGGAGGCGTAGATTGGTGAGACGGTCTATTTGGTATAGATAGTCCGGCTCAGCGTCTATATGAGCCTCTATGTATTCGTCTAAGGTCATACTTCTCATGAGAGGAGTGCGCGTATGGCGAGGTTATAGCCATTGAGGCCCAATCCGCATATCATCCCCTTTGCTGCGGGAGCGGTGACAGACTTATGGCGGAACTCCTCGCGTGCGTGTATATTTGAGATATGCACCTCGATCACGGGTATGTTGACCGACGATATAGCGTCGGCAATGGCTATCGAATAGTGGGCGTAGGCTCCGGGGTTCATCACAATCCCGCTACATTCGGGGTTATCATATCCGAGATGATGAATTTTGTCGATGATCTCCCCTTCGCAGTTACTTTGGAAATACTCGATAGGTGTGTCGGGGAATTCGGCGCGGATCTCGCGGAGATGGTCGTCGAAAGATTTGGAGCCGTATATTTCGGGTTGTCGTTTGCCGAGGAGGTTAAGGTTCGGGCCGTTGATAATGCAGATCATAGTCGTGTGGTTTTAGAGAGGTAAGGAGAAGAGAGGTTGAGAGAGGCTACATAGGAGGAGTGAGTTTGAGAGAGTGTTTGTAGGCGAGGGGAGGGGAGGAGTTTGAGAAGATAGCGGGGATGCTATCTGGGGTTGTTGGTATGAGAATACGAAAAAAGAGCAGCAGGAAACCTAAGTTTACTCTGCTGCTCTTCCTCTCTCCTCGGCGGTGCGGACGGGACTTGAACCCGCGACCCCATGCGTGACAGGCATGTATTCTAACCAGGCTGAACTACCGCACCAGGATTTGGTTTTGCTTTCGTTTCGTTTCTTTCGGTGGGCCTTTGCTTTCGTTTGGGCTACCGTTTGTTTCCCGATTGCGATGCAAAATTACTGCCTTTTTTTGATTCCACCAAATTTTTCAGCAACTTTTTTTGAAGAAATTTTTAAGTTTTTCATTAAAGTATTGAAATATTGCAAAATAAAAATGAAAATTTTTTGAAAAATTTTTGGGCCCGCTCTTGCTGAAAGGGGTAAAATAAGGGTAAAATCGCTGAAAAATTTTTTAGGCACTCTCAAATTTTTCATCTTTTCCGGCAATCGGGCCTCTCAAAAACGATAAAATTATCTGAAAAAATCATCTCTCCGGCCATATTTCATCCGCTTCATCCCTCTTCACGGACTCATTTTTTGAGATTGCACACGCATCTTTTCTGTAGNGANGGGGATCTTNTATCTCCTCTTTGCAANTTTTTTCATCTCTCNTCACTGCTTTTTTATNTCCCCGCCACAGCTTTTCTATCTCTCGTCTCAGCTTTTCTATCTCTCGTCACTTTCGATTCCCTCTCTTTTCAGCTTGGATTTGGTTTATTGAATTGATCGTTGCTGCCGGTTTCATCCATCCNGGCNTTGTTTTTTTGAATTCTTTCTGACCTTCCGGTATGAGGAGGCTGGCCACAAGTTAGGGAATGGGATGGTGNAGTGGNNTGNNGCGNGGAGGNNATANGNNGAGNAAGGAATNAGTNCGCANNTNANGGANNNGGATGGCGGAGNGGTACNGATAAGGNGGGGAGAGGGANTAAGTTGAGAAAGGAATAAGTTGAGGTGAAGGATAAGGAGGGGAGAGGGAGGGATACGCAGGGGAGGCGAGGGGGTAAGAAGGGATAGGGANANGGANAAGGGTAGGGATGAGTTGGGGANNGGGTNGGGATAAAATAAAAAAAAGACCGAAGCGAAAGCTTCGGTCTTAATTCTCGGTCGGGGTGACAAGATTCGAACTTGCGACCACACGCCCCCCAGACGCGTACTCTAAACCGGGCTGAGCTACACCCCGAGAATAATAAGCTTAATCAAGACCAACCGGTATCCTTGGGGCCTGCCCGAGGGCTTGCTTTTACCGATTGCTTGAACCGGCTGATACCTTCACTTTCCGCTTGCGCTTCGTGTGGGGGTTCTTGATTAAAGCGATGCAAAGTTACGAACTTTTTTGATTCCTTGCAAATTTTTCAGCGAAAAAATTACATTAAATTTGAGCTTCGTCAATTAAACTGCACATATATAGTGAAATAAAGGGTGTAAATTTTTTACTTGTTTTTATCGTCTGTCGGCATCCAAATATGCTGAAATCCGCTTGTTGAACAGAGGTGAGTCGGGGTTGTCGCTCTCTTATTCGGGCTTGTGAGCGGCATATCGGAGTGTAATACGAGCAGCTCTCGCCGTTTTATCCCGAAGTATCGGGATAGTTTATTCGGAATAATGAGAAGGTTTATCTGAAAAACATTAAAGCCAATCTGACTTCACCGAGTCAGATTGGCTTTAATGTTTATTTATGGACTGAGATTATTTTACAAGTACTTTTGTAGCCTTGCCGTTCTGTACGCGGATTACGATACCGTTGGAGGGATTCTCCACGCGTGCGCCCTGAAGGTTGTAGTAAACGGCGGGAGTCTCCTCAGAGGCTGATTCCACTTTGTCGACACCTGTGGATACCTCTGTGAACTTAAGCTGGCACTCATAGGGTGAGCCGTAATAGAGGGCATATGTGGCGGAAGCCATAAGGAGTGTGGAGTGATAGGGGAAGGTGATTGTGACATTATCCCCCTCAACCTCTTTAGTGATTCTGAACTCCTCAGCTGTCTCCTCGCCACCGAGGCTGTCATAGTAGCTCTGGCTCATCAGATAGTAAAGACCGTCATTACCACCGTTGATCATTGTAGACTGCATCTCGATCACGATGTTCTCCGGATCGGTAGCGTCAAGCACAAGTGCCGGGCCGGTCACAGTTGCACCTAAAGATGCGAAAAGAGTAGCGAAGGCGCCGTCTACATAATATATACCCTCTCCGTCGGTAAGAACCTCTACAGTCACCTCTTCAGTGTTCTCCTCGTTGCGGAAAGAGGGATAAAGGATATTGTCGGTGAAGGTACCCTCTCCAAGGCTGATGAGATCGCTTGGCTCGCCGCCGCCACCGTTATTTGCATCATAGTAGAAGTAGTTGTCGTCGCAGAGGCAATACCAGCCGAGCCATTCATTATCCGGATCTCCGAGCGCCCACATACAATCCTCCGGGAACTGAAGGATACCATCCTCGAATGTGCCGGTTACGGTTTCCTCATCTGTAGCTCCATCGTTGAGTTCTCCGTTATCTGAGATTGATTTGAAGTAGAAATAGATATCACCGTCGGAGTCGGCGCCTACCAACTGGTTGTTGGCAAGGGTCACTGTAGATGCTTCAAGGTCGTAGACACCCTCCACCTCATAATTGAGGAGCTGGATTGTCACAGTACCCGTTTCCTCATCAAGATAGAAGGCGGTAGATCTCTCGGCATATCCAGAGGCATTGTTAAGGTAGCCATAAGAGCCCCATANATTCAGCTGNGCAAGNTCTTCGGCGCTCATGCTTTTNGCGGGAGCTTTCTTGATTCCCTTCAGGGCTTTGGCGTTAGCCACCTTTTCGGCGTTTACGATGCTGACTTTGCCGGCGTTAAGGTTNGTNGACGCCAGCTGCTGACGCTGTGCGTTGGCTCCGAAAGCCACCGCTGCTGCGAGTGCAAGAGTGTAGATGTGCTTCATTCTTGTCGTTTTTAAGTTGTTGTTTTGGTTGAATTCTGTTTGTAAATTCCTCGATTCCCGATCCTGCCGGACAAGGGAGCGAGGGAAATTTTTCCGATTTGGTTGCAAAGGTAATTAAATAATTTAAAAAATGCTAACAGAAGATAAAAATAATTTTGGTATTCTTAAAATTTGCATATTTTATTCACTTTTGCTTGACAAATGGACTTTTCGTGAAGTTATTTCGCATTGCGACACCGGTAATAGTCGGTTATACGATTTTTCGATGCGGATCAGTGTGTGGTTTATTCAGGGTGTGGTTTATNGTTACATCATCGGTTAATTGACATTCATTGGTTAATTGATAGGTGTGGGGATAATGAGCGATGGCAGCATCGGGAGGCGGGGGCCTCTTGATGCTGCCATCGTTAGT
Source organism: Bacteroides sp. (assembly GCA_014801605.1). Taxonomy (GTDB): domain Bacteria; phylum Bacteroidota; class Bacteroidia; order Bacteroidales; family Muribaculaceae; genus Lepagella. The sequence continues at coordinate 34,346 of JAAVDU010000035.1, read as the reverse complement.
ATCATGATTCCTTGTTAATATCATGATTCCTGTCGGAATCAGGGTCATTCCGGGATTGGAATTGATGAAGAAAGGTCAGGAGTTCTTGTCGAAGCGGTAGATGCGCACATCCTTGGCGGGGACGCTTACCTGAAGCTCGGCGGGGGTAGTGGTAGCGCCGGTCCAGAGCTCCTTCACNGACTTGTAGTCGGAGGGGTTGATTCCCANACGTGCATAGTCGGGGGTCTTCAGGATAATCGGGTCACCTTCGGCAGTTGAGGGGGTGTAGTTGAACACCACATAGTAGAACTCGTCGCCATTGTCGTAGATAAACTCATTGTCGACAGTGANGTCATCCTGAGAGAAGAGTGAGGCCTTGTTGGCGAAACGTCCCTCCACCGGACGGAAGGTNCGGCCGATGTTACCCATATGNGTAAGGTCTTTGTTNGAGGCAAAGGCCACNACACGGGCACGCTCCTCATCGGTGCCCACCACACGGTGCTTGGCGCCGTTGTAGTTCATCTCCGGTCCCTCATAGGCATATGTGCCACCAAGGAGGGTCATGCCGGTCATAAGTCCGCAGGTGTAGCGTATGCGGGCCTCGTTCTCGTCGTTGGAGCCCTTTCCGTTGAGAGCCACCTTCGAGAGAGTCATATGGTCGGGATCGTTGAAGGCATAGCAACGGTCGAGCCACCANGAGCCGTTGATGCAGTTGAGGGTATACATCGACTGCGGAAGGTCGCCCCAGGCGTCACATCCGATGCGGCGCACATGAGCCTTGGCGGGGAATACGGGAGCGATCGAGAAATCAAGCATCATATCGCCGGCGGCGTCCACTATATAATCCATACCATAGTTATAGGCCTGCATACCGGTGGTGATCTCCGGNAGATAATAGCTGTCGGCCTCCTGCGAGCCGTTGTTCATGAAGTCGATCTTCACGAACTCAAAGCCGAGGTCGCGCAGACGCTTGAATATACGCTCGTTGAGCTCCTTCACTTTCGGGTGTGTNGGATCGAGCGACACGGCGTTGATTGTGCGGTAGCGTCCATTCGACTTNAGAGCCATNTCTCCGAGGCGGCCACCCTCCCATTCACGGTTGTCGATCGCNTCCTGCTCACTTCCCCAGTATGAGAAAGGTGTGCCGTAGATGCCGGGCACCATATTGTTTTTCTTACANTTCGCCACATACTCGCGGAGCTGGTCGTCGTTGAGGGCACCCCAACCCGAGTCGAGCACCATCAGAGTGCGTCCGCTCTCGTTGGTGAANCCGGCCGGGATAAGCTCCTTCTCATAGAAGTCGAGAAGGCTCATGGCCGACTCATAGTTGAGGGCGAACTCCATGCCTCCCCACGACTGCCAGCCGAAGAGGGCATTGTCTTTTGTCCACTCCATCTTGGGGCAAACCACAGTGTTGGCGTCGCCATACTGCTCGAGGGCATCGCGCCAGTCGCTGTAATGTCCCACCATAAACCTCGGAGAGGCGACACGCTCACCCTTCACCACTCCGTGGCGGGTGGCCGACGACTTATTCGGGAGCACATCCCAAGTGCGGTCGCTGATGTATCCGGCCATCACGTCGAGGCCGCCGATGCTGTCGGGTGCGGTGGGGTTGACGGAGACAGCCGATTTCCATGTGGAGTGGTCGACAGAGCCGATGATAAGTCCCTCACGGTCGTCGGCGTTGAAGATTACGGTAGCCTCACATGATGTGACAGGGGCATCCTTCTTCATCTCATATGAGTGGAAAGTGGCCCAGTTGTCGTTGGCGAAAGGCATATCGTAGATACGGTTACCCTCTTTGGCGAAGGGGACAGCCATCACGGAGTCGGATACGAGGGGGGAAATGCTTGAGGCGGCGTTGGAGTCGCCGGTGAGAGCGGCCTCCACCATGAAATAGTCGCGGTCGGGATATACATATATATTCTGCTCGATCACGGGAGATGCTCCGGAATAGGTGTAAGTGTACACTTTCCCCTTTCCGTATCCGTCGTCGACGCTGCGCTTGGATAGCTTCACCTGAGGATAGTTCCGGGAGTCGATCTGAGTGCCATCCTCAAGAGTGGCNTTCACATAAGCACCGGCAGTGACAGGTTTCCCCTTGTGGGAGAGAGATAGGGTCTTGGAGTTGGAGTCGAATTCGGCGGAGAGGCCGGAATCGGATATATTCATTCCGGAGTTGCAAGCCGCGAAGAGNGGGATTGCGAAGATAGGCGCGGAAAGCAATATGGAGTTTATTCTTGACATAAAATATTTTTAAAATTTTGTGGAATTTTTTNTGAAAGCAATCTGCCGCCATGAGGTGGCAGATTGCTGTTGAGAGTTATTAGCGGAGTGTGAAGGTCATGTTGCCGCCGTCGAGTATATCCTTATGAGTAATGACAGGATCCGTGAGCTTGCGTCCGTTGAGCTTCACCTGCTTCACACGGTCGGATTCGCTCTTCTTGCCGTTGCGGTCGGATGTGATTGTGAAGTCGCGACCGGAGGGTAGATGTATTGTAGCCTTCTCGAAGAGTGGTATACCTACTGAATACTCACCCGATGCGGGGTTGACGGGATAGAANCCGAGAGCCGAGAACACATACCATGCCGACATCTCGCCACAGTCGTCATTTCCTGAATAACCGTTATAATTATTGTTATAGAGGTCGGTCAGGATTCTGTATACCATCTTCTGTGTCTTCTCCGGCTGTCCGGCATAGTTATAGAGGTAAGCCACGTGATGGCTCGGCTCGTTGCCGTGGGCATACTGTCCGATAAGACCGGAGATGTTGTCGTTCTTCTCGCCGGAAGTGTCGGTGAGGGTGAAGAAGGTGTCGAGGCGGTCGGTGAAAGCCTTCTGACCGCCGGTTAGCTCAATGAGTCCCTCTACATCGTGGGGTACATACCAGTAATACTGCCATGCGTTACCCTCGGTGAAGGGATTGCCNCCGTTCGCTCCATACTTCAGAGGGTCGAAGGGCTCCATCCAGTTGCCATTCTCATCCTTGGGGGCGAAGAACCCGTGGGCNGGATTGTGTAGATTGCGGTAGAAGCCGGCTCTCTTTGAGAAGCGGTCGGCGCTCTGAGAGTCGCCGGCTACGTTGGCGAGCTGAGCTGCACACCAGTCGTCGAAAGCCATCTCGAGAGTGATCGATACCGACTGGGTCTGTATCGGCTCAGGCATATATCCATGTTTCTCCCATACATGGAAAGGGGAATTCGGATGCGCCTGAGTGGAGCTGTTCTTCACAGCATCCCATGCACGGGCAGTATCGATGCCGGGAATTCCTTTGAGCACCGCGTCGGCCACCACCGGGATGGCGTGATTGCCGATCATACAGTAGTTGTCCTGCCCCCAGAGATGCCAGATGGGGAGATAGCCATAATAGTCATAGTGGCGGATCATACTGTTTACGAAGTCGCGGGTCACCTCCGGCTCGATGATGGTATAGAGGGGGTGTGCGGCACGGTATGTGTCCCAGAGAGAGAATGTGGTGTACTGAGTCTCTCCGGCGGGAACTTTCGCCACAGAATAGTCGGGGGTCATCCATTCGCCGTTCACATCCGAGAATGTGTTAGGCTGGATCATCATATGATAGAGGGCGGTGTAGAAGGTCTTCATACGTTCGGGATCCCCCTCCACCTCGATCTTGCCGAGGCGGGCGTCCCATGCTGCGTCGGCATTGTCGCGGATCTTGTCGAAATCAAGTCCCGCAGTCTCCTGAGAGAGATTCTGCTTAGCGTTGGCCACCGACACCGGACTGATGCCCACCTTGACAGTGACAGGTTTGCCGTCGTTTCCGAAAGAGAGGAGAGCACGTGGCCCGCGGCCGTTGATCACGTCGGCGGCTCCGTCGGAGTATTTGCGGCCGTCGGAGTCGAAGAGGTCGAGCGATGCGATCGGCTCGGAGAACTCAGCTACGAAATATATCTTTCTGAGCTTAGCCCATCCGGTGATTACGCGGTAGCCCTCGATGGTGTTGGGGCCTGTCTGGCGAATCTGGGCATTGATTATGCGGCGGTCCCAGCTCCCTTTCTGAGCCGAGTGGTCAAGGTCGAGCCAGATCTTGCGCTCCTTCCCCTTGGGGTAGGAGTATCTGTGGATTCCGGCGCGTGCCGTGGCTGTGAGTTCGGCGTCGATACCCTCGTCGGCAAGATGCACCTTGTAGTAGCCCGGGGCAGCCTCCTCGCGGTCGTGGCTGAACGACGACACACGGAGATCGCCTGTGGTGGGCATAAGGAGAATGTCGATGAGGTCGCAGGCCCCGGTGCCGCTCAGACGCGTATGGCTGAAGCCATAGATACGGCTGTCGTTGTGGTCGTAGCCGGAGGCGTTATACCAGTCGGGAGCCTCGTGAGTGTCGGGGCTGAGCTGCACCATTCCGAAGGGTACGGTGGCTCCCGGGTAGTTGTTGCCGGAGAGTCCCCCTTCGATAGCGCCTGTGCCGATGAAGGGGTTCACATATTTGGTGTAGTTGCCTGCCAGCCCTGTCTGAGCCATGAGGAGAGCCAGGGCTATACCGGCATATGATTTGTTTATTCTCATTTTATTAAATTGTATAAGCGTTGTTGTGTCGTTGTCGATTTTACTGCCGTGGCATTATCAAGGAGTTGCCACCACTTTGTTGTCAGATATCTTAAGGTCGGATGTGTCGGTCGATTCCACGAGCGACTCCGCTGTGATCTTTCCGTCTGATCCGGGGATGTCAAACACATTGTCGCGCACAGTGATGTTTTCTGCTCCCCTGAGGCTAATAGCGGTCTGCCCCATGCTCATGATGAATCTGTTCCCCTCCACATTTATGTTGCGGTGGATCGGCTTGTCGAAACGGTCATATTCCGGCCAGATGGCTATTGCGGGTGAGCCACATTCGATGAACAGGTTGCGACGTATGGTGAGGTCGTGCACCGGACCCGATTCATACCATCCCCGGGCATCGTCAGACACAAGGATGGAGGGCATCGGAAGGCGGTAGAAGGTATTGTCTTCAATCACCGACTTTCCACGGGTGGTGATAAGTATTCCACGAGTGGGGATACGCGAGAAATAGTTGTTTCTGATCTCCACCTCCGGAGTCCAGGTCACATTCTCGACAGCCAGATCGTCGAGGGTGGTTCCCTCAGAGAGCGCGGGGAGATTCCTGTCGAGGGTCAGTTCGAAATTATAGTCATCGATCTGCTTCACATCCTTCACTTTGGCGGGGATCACACAGTTGAGGGTGTGACGGTTCAGAATCTCCACAAGATCCCCCTTGAAGAAGGGTTGGAAACCGTAGCTCTGACCATGCATGAATCTTACGGTTATGCGGTCGCTCCCTTCGGATCCTACAGCTTTCAGATGAGTGCCGTGAATATTGATAGGGTCGTCGTGTGCCCCTTCAAAGTAGGAGTTGAGTATTCTGATCTTCCCCTTGCAACCCGACATCTGTACAAAATCGGCAAACCCGGCATCAGTGCGTCCCGAGCCGAGACGGGGCCGGCAGCGGATATTGTCGTAGGTAAGGTTTTCCGAATATTGTCCCACCAGGCCGAAATTGCCAAGGAAGTTAAATTCTATATTGCTGAGTGTGATATCTTTGCTGAGATTGATGAATGCGCATGCCTCGTTGCGTATTCCGTGACGCATCTGGTATACTTCACCGGGATGCACATCAGGGGTATGGTCGTAGAAAAACTGCACGATGTTGTCGGCAAGCTGCCGGGCATATTTACGTCCTTTCAGGGGAGAGTCGCAACGAAGGGTCACATTCCTCTCCGGATAGAATACCTGTGCAAACTCCGGGTATGTGGTCGGGCGAGCCCCCTCGGCAAATTGCCATCCCTCACCTTTCCAATTGAAATCACCATCCACGATTTCGAATTGNGAGGGGGAGGTTATCTCTACCGTCATGGAGTTGGCGTCCACGTTCAGTATCTTCATTTCCGGCACGGAAGGATCGGCTGCGGTCAGAGTGAAATTCTCCAGGCGTATCCCGGAGCAGTCATCGATTACAAAGGATGTCATCTCGCCGTGAGTTACGAGCCATGCTCCGTTGCCGTCGAGAGTCACGTTCTTCAGACCCCGGAACCAGAGTCCGATATGCTTTGTCTGATCGGGATTCTCCTCGATCGATGATGTGTTGGAGATGTGATATAGATGTCGGGAGGCTTCCGTGCGGCTTATGTCGTAGTTGCCCGGAGAGAGTCGGATAGTCACCGGTTTCCCCTTATACTCCTTAGCTTTCTCTATGGCCTCCTGCAAGGCCCGGGTGGCGTCGCCCGTGCAGGGAGCCACCTCTATCACCCCGGCCACATTCGCAGCCGAGGTGATGGAGATGGTTGCACAGATACTTAGCACACTTATTATGTATTTGCCAAATATGTTCATGATTCAATAGGTTGGGAAGTCTCACCGGGTAGGTGTGAGATCAGAGGGCATTGAGTTCGTAGATGCGGCTCGAGAGCTTNGAACCTGTGAACATCGGGAGCCCGACAGTCATCAGATAGTCGCCTGAATAAGTGCCTACTTCGGAAGATGAGGCATCAGCCTTGTTGATCTCCTTCACGCTGTAGCGCTTGTCGGCCTTGAGGCCGCGCATCTTCACGTTGGTGGTGTGCTCCTTATATCTGGGATTGATGTCGAAGGCGAAAACGGCAGCCTGACGGCCATCTTTCGAGACATACATAGTGGAGGTATGGTTGCCNGAATAAGGAGATACGAGTCCGTAGCGGTCACCCTCGAGGATCACCGGCTTGAGGCGGTTGTATTCCTTGATGGCGTTCTTCACATACTTGAGGTCGCTGTCGGAGAGGTCGTGGAGGTTGAGGTCGAATCCGAGCTTACCCATCATTGCCACATCGGTGCGGAATTTGATGGGGGCAGTCTTGTTCCAGGTTGTCACGTGAGCGCTCTGCGCTTTCACGGGGAAAGCCTGGGAANAGCCCCACTGGATGAAGAGACGCTCGATGGGGTCGGTGTTGTCGGAGGGCCAGAACTCGGTGAAGTATTTGAGACCCTCATAGTCTGTGCGGCCGCCGCCACCGGAGCAGAGCATCATCGGGAGATCGGGATACTTTGCCTTGATGCGGTCGAGCACATTGTAGAGACCCTTCACATAGTCGACATAGAGGTGGTTCTGATCCTTCTCATAGTTAGAGTAGATGTTGGTGATGGGTGAGTTGCAGTCCCATTTGAAATAAGCGATGTCGGGATACTTTGTCATGAGGTCGTCTACCACACCGAACACATAATCCTGCACCTTGGGATTGCTGAGGTCGAGCACGAGCTGGTTGCGGAAATAATATTCGTCGCGGTTGGGGAGAGTGATCACCCANTCCTTGTGCTGCTCATAGAGCTCGCTCTTGGGGTTTACCATCTCAGGCTCGATCCAGAGGCCGAACTTCACNCCCTGNTTCTTGGCCTCTGCGGTGAGGCGTCCGATTCCGTTGGGNAGCTTGTTGGCAGTCTCGTCCCAGTCGCCGAGGCCNTGNGTGTCGCTGTGGCGGGGATACTTGTTGCCAAACCANCCGTCGTCGAGCAGGAACATATCCACNCCCAGCTCCTTGGCCTCGCCGATAAGCTTCACGAGCTTTTCCTCATCGAAATCAAAATAGGTAGCCTCCCAGTTGTTGAGGAGGGTCATGCGGGTGTCGTTACCCTTGTTGAGCTGNTAGTTGCGGGCCCAGTCGTGGAGGTTGCGGCTTGCCTTGCCGGTTCCCTCGCCGGAGAGGGTGAATATGAACTCGGGTGTGCGGAAAGTCTCACCCTTTGCTATTGTATACTGCGAGGCATAAGGATTGATTCCCGAAATCACACGGAGCTTCTCGTCGTTGTCCACCTCAAACTCGAATAGGAAGTTGCCGGTCCATCCGAGAGTGCCGAGGAGCACCTCCCCCTGNTCCTCCTGAGCGGGGGCGTCGAGGGCAAGCTGGAAGAAGGGGCTCACAAACATATCGGCGCGCGCACCGAGTTTTGTGCCGATATCCTTCTTGCCGAAAGAGAGGGGGAGCTCGGAGGCGTTCACCTCATCGGCCCAGTCGCCGTTGAACTGAGTGAGATAGTAGTTGTCGCGGTCGAAATGGAGCATCGACGAGGCATATTTCTCAAGCTGGATAGGTTTCTTCTCGCCGTTGGTGATCTCGGTGAAAGTCTTGATCACATCCTCCTTGGGATAAGCTATGAAATATACATCTACATTGTCGCCATACTCCTTGTCGGTCATGGAGATTACTGTCTGCACGCCACCGTCGGGTAGGGTAGTGGTCTTATGGCCGGTGTAGGTCAGCAGAGTCGATTTGTTGCCGTCGGCGTGGTTGATGTGGAGAGCGGGCTCGAAGTAATCCTCCATGCCGCTTGTGATGTATATCTCGGGGCCGTTGGGAAGAGCGGCGTAGTCGGAATTGCTGAGAAGCTTCTTGCCGAAGTATTTCTGATACACACGGCCATTGTCGGCCACGTTGTATACCAGCCCGGTATTGTCGGTAGAGATCACGATATCCTCAGCGCTTGCGCAGAAAGCGGCAAGGGGGATAAGGAGAGCGATTGATTTACGTGTCATGATTGTGTGTTATTATGGGTTATTTATTTGCGATATTTATTGTATGAGTNCGTTTGATGTCGTCGGAGGCGCTNCCGATGCGTATCTCCACCTCACCCGGCTCCACNACGCGGTTCATATTCTCGTCATAGATTGCGAGCTCATCCATNGGAAGGGTNAGGGTGAATGTGCGNGTCTCNCCGGGAGCGATCTCCTGCTTGTCGAAGGCCTTGAGCATCATTTCAGGCACNGNTACAGATGACANTTTNTCGTTGACATAGAGCTGCACCACCTCTTTGCCCGGTACNGATCCGGTGTTCTTCACATCCACCTCCACGGTGAGGGTGCCATCGGGAGAGAGAGTCTCGGCGCTTATTCGNGAGTCGGTATAGTCGAAAGTGGTNTAGCTTTTGCCATGTCCGAAGTTCCAGAGNGCNTANGGGCGCTCGAAAATNTAGTGGCCGTTAGGCTCTTCGAGCGANCCACCCTTGTCANACTCCTGCTCCCTGTCGCCGNNATAGAAGTTGTAGTAGCAGGGGGTGTTGCCNGTGCTTCTCGGGAATGACACATTGAGCTTTCCGGAGGGGTTGACTTCACCGAAAAGGACATCGGTCATAGCCTCACCCTGNTGCTCACCNCCNTAGAACTGTAGCACNACGGCNTCGGCGTTCTTCTGAGCCCAGTCCATCACGAGAGGTTTNCCGGTGATCATCACCACCACCATNGGAGTGCCTGTGGCCTTCACNGCCTTNAGGAGATCGAGCTGGCGNCCGGGGAGGTCGAGCGAAGAGAGGTCGAAGCCCTCACCGGAGGTCACCTTCTTCGCTTTGGCGTCGCGACCGAGCCAAATGCTTCGNGTGCCNACAGCCACTATNGCCACGTCGCTTTCGGCAGCGAGTNTGGCNGCCTCCGCGATATGNGAGTCATCCTGGCTCCACCAGTCGCAGCCGTCGGCCTGAAGGATACGGTCGNCNCCAAGACGNTTNGTCANNGCCTCGNTGAGGCTCCACTCCGGNCCCCACTCCCTGAGCCAGCCATAGTCGCCGGCGATACCTACGGCNCTGTTGGGNCCGAGAANAGCTATCTTCTTATATTTNTCNGGGTTGAGGGGGAGTATTCCGTTGTTCTCGAGAAGGACGATACTCTCNTCGGCCACCTCCTTCGCGAGGGCGATATGCTCGGGAGTGTGGATAAGCTTGTCCACCTTCTTCGGGTCGCAATAGGGATCGTCGAAGAATCCGAGGTTGAACTTGGCCTCAAGAATCCTCTCGCAGGCACGGTCGACGTAAGCCTCATCGAGCAGCCCCTGCTCCACCTGCTGGTCGAGAGAGTTGTATGCCCAGTCCCACACATCCATATCCATACCTGCCATCAGGGCCTTGCGTCCGGCCTCCTCGGTGGAACCTACGCTTTTATGGAAGATCTTAAGACGGTCGATCGACCCCCAGTCGGAATAGAGATACCCCTTGAAGCCGAGTTCGCCACGCAGGAAGTCGGTCATATAATACTTGGATCCGGTGATCGGTATGCCGTCGTATGATGAGTAAGCCGACATGATTGCCACGGGGGAAGCGTTCTTGATCACCTTTGCGAAGGGGTAGGCATAGATCGAGCGGAGCTCACGCGGGCCTCCGGCTACGAAAGCGCAGTTGAGACCACCGGTGGGGGTGCCGTGAGCCACGAAATGCTTAGGCATACATCCCACGCCGTTCTTCTGCGAGCCGTTGACGAAAGCTGTTCCTATCTCCCCGATGAGGAATGGATCCTCGCCGAAAGTCTCCTCCACGCGACCCCAGCGGAGCTCACGGGCTATATCGAGCACAGGGCATAGAAGCTGACGTATACCCATCGCATTGGCCTCCTTGGCAATGGCGCCGCTCATACGCTCTATGAGAGCGGGATTGAATGTAGAGGCCTGCGCTATTGCCTGAGGGAATACGGTACATCCATCCTGGAGCACACCGTTGATACCCTCCACAGAGGTAAGGGCCGGGATTCCGAGGCGTGTGGAGTCGACCATGTAATGTTGCATCTCATTGAAGAGAATGGCGGCATCCTTTGTGGAGAGGTTCATATCGTGTACAGTGCCCGGGGAGGTGTTGCCGTAGGTGCGTCCGAAAGAGTTGCGGTCGGAGGTTGAGTTGTTGCGCAACTGGGCTGTTTTCTCCTGAAGAGTCATGCGCGACATAAGGTCGGCCACTCTCTCCTTCACGGGAAGCTTCTTATCCTTGTAGGGAAGTTTCTCACGCCCCACGGCTGCTCCCGACGAGAGCAGGAGCAGACATGGCAGCGAGTATTTCATGAGCTGTTTCATTTGATTATTGTATTTTGCAAGTGTGTAATATAAAGATTTAATACTCGATTACTTATTTATCTGTGGCGAAGGGGGCCACGGGTATCCCGGCGGAACTATAGAGGTTTCCGTTGGGATAGTCGGCCCAGTTATAGCGCACGCGGTCGGGATTCTTGATGCGGGGCGACGACACCACTATCGTGCGTCGGTCGGGCATCTCGGTCATACCCTGAGCGAAGTCGCCGTTGGCATCGCCGATAATGAAACCTATAGCGGCCACGGAGGTGGGATAGATGTCGCGGTCGAAAGTGAGGCGCACTTTCCCCTTCTCCACCTTCACATCCTTGCATACGGGGGCCTGATAGTCGCAGTCGGAGCGGCCGTAGTCGCGGTTGAGGGCAGTCAGGGCGAGACGGTGAGCCACCGACTGCTTGTCGCGCGGATGGATGTCGGCGGGATTGCCGAGGTCGATCGCGCTCACCATGGCGGTGTTGGGGAGAGAGAGGGCCTTGCTCTGGGCGTTGCGGAGGGCAGCCCAGTCGGAGTCAGGCTGCACGGTCTGCGGCTTGAGCCATCCGGCAAGCTGCACGAAATAGAAAGGGAAATCCTTACCCCATAGGCCACGCCAGTCGTTGATAAGTGACTGGAATAGGGGCTCATACTGTTCGGCGCGTCCTACATTGGCGCAGCCCTGATACCAGAGCACACCCTGAATGGGGAGGTTGCGCAGAGGGTAGAGCATGGCATTGTAGAGCACTGTAGGATAGCTTGAGCTCTCCACAGAGGCGGGTTTCTGGGGGAGGTCGGCGAAATCAACGCCTACACTGTAGGTCCAGTCGCCTGTGATAGGGAGAGAAACGCCACCGATCTCGGCATGCATGTTCTCCACAGGACCGGCGAAGCCACCCTCTCCGCCGAAGTCGGAGATACGTATGGTGAGGAGATTGGAGCCGGCTTTCACAAGATTGCCCGGCACATTATAGACGCGGGGAGTGTTGTAGCCGCTTCCGCGAGCCACCTCCTTGCCGTTGAGGTAGGTCACATCCTCATCGTCGATAGCTCCCAGATAGAGAGTCATATCCTTACCGGCCATTGCTTCAGGCACATCAATGCTCTTCTGCACCCACATTATGCCATCGAAAGAGTTGCCGAAACCCACGCGCTCGAAATATCCGGCGGGGAGAGATTTCCCTGCAATCGGTTTCGAGGGGTCAGCGGCGTTCCCGCCCGACTTTGCGAGGCTCATCCATTGATTGAGTTTCTTCTCATAATCCTCACGCAGACGGGAGGAGTCGAAGCCGCATCTTTGCAGAGCGTCGAGCTCCCCTTCGAATCCGGGGACACTCTTCAGGGCCTCATACCCTGTCCATGCCTCGGCGGGTGTGCCACCCCATGTGGCGTCGATCACACCCACAGGCATCTTGAGCTCATCCCTCAGCTCCTTGGCGAAGAGATAGGCTATGGCTGAGAAATCCATAGTGTTGGAGGCGGCCTCTACCCAACCACCCATATTGGTCTGCACATCCTCCTGAGGGGAATAGGCGATATTCTTGCGCACCTGAAGGAGGCGAATGTCGGGGTTGTGGGCCTCCGCCACCACACGGTCGGCGTCGATGACCGATGTCCACCCCTCAATCGGAAACTCCATGTTGCTCTGTCCGGAGCAGAGCCACAGCTCACCCGAGAGAAGATTATCGATCACGGTCTCCTGTCCGTCGGTGAATGTGATGCAGAAGGGGCCACCGGGGGCCGGGGTAGGGATCTGCATGGAGAAATTTCCCTCCTTGTCGGCTTTAGCTGAGATCTCCTTTGAGAGCCAGGAGGGTGAAGCTGTCACTTTCGATCCCGGGGTGGCGTGTCCGTTCACCTTCAGGATGTCGTCGTGCTGCATCACCATGTTNGAGGTGATGTAGTTCGGAAGCGTTACCGCCGCAGAGGCAGCGAGCGGGAGGAGGGATGCGATGATTGCGCTGTAGCGTTTCATGAGTCTTTGGGTTTTTATGTTGTTTCAGGGCGAGAGGTGGTTGTCAATATTATNTGGGTATTTTTCTGGCACTGCTTCTCGAAAGCTTTCGGGGTGACNCCGAACTGCTTGTAGAANAGCTTGCTGAAATAAGATGANGAGTTGATGCCTACCATGAAGCAGACGTCGGCTATGCGGTATTTCCCCTCCTGGATAAGCTCGGCCGCCTTCTTGAGGCGCACCAGACGTATCAGCTCTACAGGGGAGAGGTTGAAGATGGTCTTGATCTTGCGCAGGAGCGAGGAGCGGCTCATGCACATGATGTCGGCCATACCCTCCACGGAGAAATTCTCGTCGGAGATATTGTTGGTGATCACCTCGATCACCTTGTTCATGAATTCCTCNTCGGCNGGATTCAGCTTCATGTTGTCGACCGAGAAGAAGGGCTTGTTGAGGAAAGCCTTGCGCTCCTGGCGGCGGTTCTCTATGAGGGCCATCACCTGCTGGCGGAAATACTTAATCGAGAAGGGTTTCTCGATATACGCCTCGCCTCCGGTCTTTAGCGCCTTCACCTTGCTTTCAAGGTCGTTTTTGGCAGTGAGGAACACCACGGGGATGTGGCTCATCTCGGCATCCTCCTTGATTCTGCGGCAGAGCTCATAGCCATCCATCTCAGGCATCATGATGTCGGTGACTATGATGTCGAATTTCGAGGTCTTCAGTTTATCGAGCGCCTCCTCTCCTGAGGCGGCGGTCTCCACGAGGAAAGATCTTGAGAGCTGGTCGCGCAGGAAGTCGCGCATCTCGTCGTTGTCATCGACGAATAGGAGAGAATATCCCTCGGCGGGAGCCGTGAGCGATGTAGTCTCCTCCTCCATGACGTATTCCGCCATAGTGGGGTTTGTGTCCATCTCCACAGTCTCCACACCCTCTCTTCTGAGGGGGATGGTGAGCACGAAAGTATTGTCCACCCCATCGAGATCCTCGAGTTCGATAGTGCCCCCATGCATGGTGGCGAGGGTGCGGGTGAGCGGAAGACCGATTCCGACCCCCTTGTTGTCGTTGTTCTTGTCGATCTGATAGAAAGGCATGAATATGCGGAACACATCCTCNCCCGCGATCTTGTTGCCGTCGCTCACCACCTTCAGACGGAANGCAGTGTCGTTGGCCGTAAGTGTGACGCTAATCTTCGACGCTGAATATTTCAGGGCATTGTTGAGAAGATTCGAGATGATCTTCGTGACAGCCTCCTTGTCGCAGTGGGCAATGATCGGTTTGGAGGGGATATCCACCGAGAGAGCCTTCTGCTTCAGGGTGATGGTAGCCTCGAAACGTCCGATTATCTCACGCAGCAGTTCCGTGATGTTCACAGAGTCGAATTTGAGGTCGGGACGCTCNGAGTCGAGCTTCTGGAANTCGAGGAGNTGAGTGGAGAGATCCATCAGGCGGTTGGTNTTCTGNCGNATCACAGCCATATAGTTCTGCACCCTNTTGTCGTCTACCCCGATCTCCTCGATAGCCTCGAGGGGGGTTCCGATCAGAGTGAGGGGAGTGCGTATCTCATGAGCTATCTCGGTGAAGAAGCGCATTTTCGATTTGTAGAGCTCCTTCTCCTGGCTCATGGTGAAGATCTGCTCCTGCTCCTTCACCTTGTCGAGCTGNCGGCGGCGGAACAGCCACAGGCCTCCGAGTATTATCCCTACGCCGAGGATAATGAAGAGGATGAGGGCCCAGGTNGTCTGNTACCANGGCGGAAGTATTCTCAGTTTCACCTGTTTGATACTCTCCGCGGTGTCGCTCTGAGCGCGTATCTCGAGAGTGTAGTTGCCTGCNGCGAGACCTACGAACGAGAGGTTGGAGGGATCGGGTATTATGGTCCATTCCTTCTCTTTCGGGAGTAGGCGGCANGAGTATACCATGGTNTTGGGGGTGTCGTAAGCGGGGGAGGAAACCCCGAGCGAGAAAGAGTTGATCCCCCAGGGGATATCGATGGCATCGGAGTAAAGCACATTAATCGGCTCATGATTGCCATCAGTCGCCATGCTCTCCTCGTTCCCNATACGGAATCTTGTAAGATACACCGGAGGGAGTGTGTCGCGNCCCGTGTCGAGAAGTGGATTGAAAGCCACCACCCCGGTGAGTCCACCCATGTAGAACTTACCGTCGCGNCCTTTTGTAGCGGCGCTGTAGTTGAACTGCGTCACATCCAGGCCGTTGTTNTCGTTGAATACCTTAACTCCACCGGTAGAGGGNTTGAACTTCACCAGTCCGCGCCCTGTNCCGAACCAGAGGAANCCTCTGGAATCCTCGAGCACATCGTAAACCATGTCGTCGGGNAGACCCTCCTCTACGCCATATGATGTGAAATTGTCGGTNGATTCGTTATATTTCACCAGACCACCTCTTTCNGTGGAGAACCANANNTNNCCGTTGCTGTCCTCCATCACCGAGCATACGGAGTTGGACCGCAACCCGTTGGAATGGCTCTCNTCNTATGCNTAATGGCGGTATNNCTTTGTGAGGGGATCATATCTCCATATTCCGTTGCCCATGGANGCAAACCANATCGAGCCTCGGGAGTCCTGAAGGATACGCACCACCCAGTCCATCTCCATCTCCTTTACGGGTTGGAAGTCGGCGGCATCCTTATCCTTNCGGTANACACCCCAGTCGCCCGAGATCCACATATTCCCCTCGCGGTCATANGCCACNGCATATGCGCTGGTTGCCTGACTTATGAGAGAATTNCCGATGTTGTCNACCACTCTGTTCCCCTCGATNACGTTTAGTCCCCCCTGACTGAATCCGGCCAGGATNCTGCCGTTATGGTTNATCANTGAGAGACATATCTTATGCCTNGGNTCGGTCGGTAGCGGTTGAGATATCCTGTTGGTGNAGGGGTCGTAAACGTTCAGNCCGTTAGCCTCCGTACCGATCCATATGCGTCCNGCGTCGTCGGTACACATTCCGCGTANACGGTCGCTGGAGAGGGGATTCTCCGAATCCTCCTGNGTGAAAGATTCGAATACAAGACCATGGCGGCGGATATGGTTGAGTCCGCCATACATTGTGCCCACCCATATATTCTTGTCGGCATCGGGGGTGATGACATTTATACNGTTGTCGGAAATGGTATTGGGTCTTCTGCCATGATTATAGATATGGGAGATGTTGTGGGTCATGAGGTCGTAGGTCCACAATCCNTCGTCGGTGCCGATCCANAGTTCGTTGTCTACAATCCCCACTCTGTGNANATNCACCGNNCANGNGAAGGGNATNGANATCGGNGTGATNGANTCGTCAGACATATCNAGGCTGAACGNCTCNCCGTTNCGGAGGAAGATGAGGATGCCGGGGCCGTTCTCAANCAGCTGCACCACCGACTCATGCCTGAGACAGTNGAATTCCGGGCGNCCGCTACCGATATTNCGGAAGCNGTTGTTGNCNTTCTCATANATATATATTCCATCCTTGGAGGTGCCNACAAACACCTTTCCGTTGCTTGTGGCAAGCAGNGCGTTGGGGAGNAGCTCCTTATTCCCTTTGTGGTTGGTGACCGTATAGAAATCGGGNGTTCCGGTNTTGAAACGGAACACACCCTGATTGGGNATNAGCACCCAATGNTTNNGNTCGAGATCACATGTAATCTCATGCACCCAGTCGTCAGGGCTTACGCCATCCTTCGATTTGGGATTCATTATGCTGAACGACTCCCTCTTCGGGTCGAGAAGATATACTCCGCGGTCTGTGCCGATCCAGATTGTCCCGTCGGCATCCTGATANAGNGCTGAGACATTGTTGTTTCCCCGGTTNGCCACTTTGTCAAACACATTGTAGGTCTTCACNGATACTCCGTCGTATCGGTTGAGTCCGTTCTTGGTGCCNACCCATATCAGGCCGAGGTCATCCTGCATAAGAGCCTTCACGGTTGATGAGGAGAGACCCTGNCGGTTGTCGAGAGTGGATATGCCGAGTGGTTTCCCCTCCATGCGGGAGGGGAAACCTATGAAAAGGAGTGTTATGAGAAATAATATGAGATTGTTGAGCTTCATGAATTTCGATATTGGTTCATGAACATGCCGGCTTGTAGCTGNGAGTGCTNCCGGCTTAATGATTTATTCAGCGGATAGTCTTGGCGGTGAGGCGCGAGCCGTCGGTCAGGAGGCAGGAGATAATCACCGGAGANCCGGGGAGGGCGCTCACGGGGAATGTGACGTTGATGTCACGCACGTCGGAGACTTCTCCTACGAGAGANCCNTCGNCGANGNAAGCGGCCACCNATTCGATTTCAGCTCCGGCATCCACGCGGCATGTGCCGTCGGCCATGAAGAAGGCTGTGAGACGGGGNGCGGCGATAGNCTCGGCTTCAAGATNCTCCACTCCGCTCCAGGAATTCTTCTCGATGCGGTAGACGCGGGCATCCGCCTTNGGCACCTCCGAGATGAATCCCTCATCGTCGTGTGAGATATACTCTCCGGTCCAAAGNTCCTTGATCTCCTTCACATCNGCCGGATCTATGCCGAGACGGGAGAATAGGAGACTCTCCTTCGACTCCTTGCCGAATANACCCTTCTCGAAGTTGAAATGCGCTACATAGAAGTATCTTTCGGTGTCGCGCATGAAGAGAGATTCCGAATATTGGCGCGAGGTGGCGGTAGAGGTTGTGGGGTGTCCACCCTCGATGGGNCGGAAAGAGCCTATGTTGTTGCGTACATAGTCGTTGATGTCGCGGTTGCCCATGATTTCGAGGGCACGCACGCGCGATTCGGCGGAATAGCCNACCTCCTCGCCATCCTTNGTCACAGTGTTCACCTCAGAGAGGTTGTCGCCGAANATATAGGCTCCCGAGGTCATTCCCGATGTGGCGCGGGCACGGTTCTCACCCATTGTCTCCTGCATATTGTGTCCCGCCTTGCAGAGCACAAGCTGGTCGGGGTCGTTGACGGTATAGAGGCGGTCGACCCACCATCCGTTGCTGATGGCGTTCATCACATACTCGCTCTCACCGATTTCTGAGAAACGGTCGCAGCACTGCCGGCGGGCGTGNGCATACTGGTANGGGAAGAGGGGAGCGATCGACTCCACTATATACATACCATATTTCTCAGCCTCCTCGCGCACTATCTGCATGCCGTAGTTGTAGGCCATCACNCCGGTCGTGATTTCCGGGTCGTACCATGAATCACCCTCACACATACCGTTGTTGAGGAAGTCGATCTTCACATACTTCGCTCCATAGTCGGCATATTTCTTGAAAGCNTGCTTGATGTGGGNGCGAATGCCGGGGTGTGTNGGGTCGATTGCATAAGCNCCGTTGGAGTTTATCTTGATGAGCTCACCGTTGTGGCGCAGAGCCACATCGCTCCATTTATATGAGGGTTCCGCTCCTANTCCCGTGCCGGGAACGTTGGAATCCACCACCCANCCCCAGAGCACGAAGGGACCGCCGTAAAGGCCGAGCTCCATATTGAGGCCCTGCTTTGTCTCGCGCCCCTCGCGGTATGTNCCTTCGGAGAATATCTTGTTGCCGAGCGTGGATATGCGGGTGCCTAAGTTGTCTTCNGCAAATGAGTCGAGCGANATCACCATCTTGCCGTCGTTGCGGTGGAAACCGAGGTCGGTGAGGTTCTCNCGCATCCATGTGGCTGTCTCAAGNACGCCGTTGTAGTTGATATGGTTCATCATCACCCCCCATGAGCTCCAGCCCATAGGATTACCCTTCTCCCATTCGAGGCGTGGCACCACAGCAGTATTGGCGTCGGCGAAAGTCTCCAGACCCACTCGCCAGTCGTCGAAGAGTCCGATCATGAAGCGGGCAGACTCCACCTCNGTNCCCTTCACCTTACCATGGTCGCGCACGTCGCGTGTNANATAGTTGGCGATTCCCGACACCACTCTGAAGTGGTTCATGCCGAAACCTNTGNCGTAAGAACCGAACTCCACACCGCTNTTCCATTTGTCATGGTCGACGGAGCCGGCCACGAGGCCGAAGCGCGANTCCGGGTCGTAGACCGCTGTGACCTCAAAAGAGAGTGANGGGTCGGTGTCGACGCGGTCGTTGCCNTAGCGGATGTGTCCGTCATTGTCGTAGGGGACGGTTATCATCCGGTTTGACGAGCCTTTGAAGGGATTTGTGTTGGTGGTGGNGGCGAGGGGGACNAGATAGTTCGATTCCACTTTTCCGCCATCGGCGGCGGCGAGAGTGAGAGATGCGAAGAAGCCCTCCCANTTGTCGTAGAAGTTGAGGTTCTGNGTCATCACGGCCCCCTCCTTGGAATAAGATATGGCGAGCGACTTTCCATGGCCGAACTCATCGTCGATATCGTAGCATGATACCTCCGGTGTGGCGTCGCCCGACTTTATGAAGATCTGCGAATCGTCGTTTCCGATGAAGTTGAGAGAGGCTTCCGCGTAGGCCCCTTTGAAGAGNGTGAGGTCGGCATGNGAGATTTCAAGGAGACCGTCTTGGTCAACGTTGACATTCCAGTTGCCGAATTTGTAATCCTCGGCGGCCATAGGCAATGAAGCGCCGAAGAGGATTGTGGCTAAGATTGAATTTGCAAAAACTGCTTTCATGAATTAGTTTGATTTGAGGAGAGGGTAGGTCTCCGAGTTTTCAATTTAGACTTGCTGAGGGTAGAGAGGAGAGATTTACGAATGCAAAGTTATTAAAATCNATGCTTCATTTTTGCTATTTTCTTGTCAAATAATGCAACGAATGCGGATTTTTTGAATTTTATGGGAAAAATCTCCTTTGAAACGGGGCTCGGAACCGCTTTCCGGGGTGAAGGTGCCACACCGGGCCGGGGAGCGTGTCCTGAGGAGGGAGTGGAGCTTCGGGAAGAGGNGTANGGGTATAAAAATAGGAAAGGCTGCCAATCACGGCAGCCGGCCTATATCACCATAAGATTTTACCTAATCAGATCTTTAAATCTAAAACCTTGCAGAGGGTGATTGCTTACACCCATGAAACTAAACCTAAAAACTAACCTNACAAAAAACCAATAATATCTGAAATTTACTAACCTTACCTGAATTGAACTCTTTCTTTATNNATCCCACTGTCGGGGGCTTGATTCAAGCAGCCGGAGGGGATGGGAATGTATACGATATTGCTTTGCGAATTGTGTCTTATTCATCCGGCTTAGATCGGTTGATACTACCAGTGGAGACATCCGATATCCTTGNCGGATTTGTTTTGACACTGCAAAGTTCGTACAAAAAATAGAAATATAAGAGAGTGTATGCACTAAAAAATGACAAAAATGAACCTAAGTGGTCCGTGTGGCGCAAATGAGCAAAAATGTGAATGAAATCTATCCTCTATTTCCTTCCGAAATACGATTATCCCCCTCCTGAATACCGATTATTCCCCCTTATATACCACCACACCCCTCCTGTTGATATGGTCGATCAGCTCCTCATTCTTGATCTGCCTGAAGAGAGAGAGGTCGAAAATGTATGGTAGATCCGACTCGTAGAAGGCATCGTAGAGCCATAGAAGATCATCCCGTGTGAGGTCGTCACCTATTAAAGTAAGGTCAACGTCGGAGAAGGGTTTGTAGGTTCCCTTGACTCTCGAACCGAATAATATGGCTTTACCGACATGGCTGTTCCCCCTCAGAATATCCCGGATCTGCTGCCACTCCTCTTCTGTGATTCCGTAATCCATCGAATTCATAATTCATCATCATGTAATAA
Organism: Bacteroides sp.; assembly: GCA_014801605.1. Taxonomy (GTDB): domain Bacteria; phylum Bacteroidota; class Bacteroidia; order Bacteroidales; family Muribaculaceae; genus Lepagella. The sequence goes on along the minus strand of JAAVDU010000035.1, from coordinate 13,912 downwards.
GGTGAGCATAGTTTCTTCAAATTTAATGAAGAGAGGATGATAATCCTCAATGATTACCTTCAGGATTCCCCGGAATGTCTCCTCATCATAGTTATGAGATGTCAGATTTCTATCACTGATAGATTTCATCCAGCTCTTACTGTCGATAATGCCGATCTGCATGGCCTTCCTGACAGCATCGCGGGAGCCTTTAATCTCGGTATACCCTTGGTATTCGGCATAATCTTTCATAACATTCCACGCCAATTCATGAGTATACTCAAAACGTTGTATGAGTCCCTCTTTCAAGAGGTCGCTTGTCTCAGCATCCGATTCCTCTTGCTCAGCCACCTTTGTTATAGCTGTGGAGAGTCTGGCGAGAGCGCGACGGTAATTGTCGAATCGCTGAGCCCATCGAATGTCCATCCGGGATTGATCCATAATATAGAAGCTTTCAGATTAATAATAAAAGATGCGTTTTCAAGATTGAATACGCACCATGTTTACTTTTGGTCAAAGTTAATAAAAATAGTCTGATCTGGCAACCTTGCGGTGAGAATGAGGGGGATTTAATATCATATTAAGAAATTAACTGTATATTAACCTTGTTTTAATAGGGTGTTTAATGTATTTCTGTTTACTTTGCATCGGCAAGCCGGCAACGACCCTGCCGCAGTAAACATAATACGACAAGACTCATGAAAAATCTAACATCCTCGCTGATATTGCTCGGGGCGGCGGCACTCACGTCATGTTCCGGAATCAGCTCCTCNGGCNAAAAGGAGNCGGTGGATTACGTGGCCCCNTACATCGGGAATATNAGCCATCTCCTTGTGCCCACATTCCCTACGGTGCAGCTCCCCAACAGTATGCTCCGTGTCTATCCGGAGCGTGCCGACTTCACCTCCGACAAGCTTAACGGTCTCCCCTTGATCGTGACCAACCACAGGGAGAAATCGGCATTCAACCTCACCCCCTATCAGGGTGCGAAGGAGGCTATGCGCCCCGTGACTGCCTACACCTACGACAACGAGAAGCTCACGCCATACTCCTATTCCGTATATCTCGACGACCCCGGTATCGACGTGAAGTTCGCCCCTTCCCATCAGTCGGCGGTATATGAGATGAACCTTCAGAACGACAACCCCGCATATCTTGTGCTCAACTCCAAACGCGGCCATCTCGAGGCCCACGACAAAGGGGTGAAGGGGTATCAGGAGCTCGACAACAATGTCAAGGTATATCTCTATCTCGAGACACAGCAGACTCCGAAGGAGGCGATCGCCCTGAAAGATGGCGACCTCCGCTACGGCACGACTGAGGCCGACGGCGAGAACGCATGTCTGGCCCTCCTCTACGGCGACAGCATCAAATCGCTCAACGTGCGCTACGGCGTCTCCTTCATAAGTGAGGAGCAGGCTATGAAGAACCTCCGGCGTGAGATCTCCAACTACGATGTCGATTCCGTGGCTGCGGCAGGACGCAAGATATGGAACGACACTCTGGCAAAGCTGGAGGTGGAGAGCGACAACGAGGATGACAAGACAGTGTTCTATACCTCGCTCTACCGTATGCATGAACGCCCCGTATGCCTTAGCGAGGATGGGAAATATTTCAGCGCCTCCGACGGGAAGGTACACGACGACGGCGGGAAGGCCTTCTATACCGACGACTGGATCTGGGACACATACCGCGCCGCACACCCCATGCGCGTGATAATCGAGCCGGAACTTGAGACCGATATCATCAACTCCTATCTCAGAATGGCGCAGCAGACCGACAGCCTCTGGATGCCCACCTTCCCCGAGATCACGGGCGACACCCGCCGCATGAATTCCAACCATGGTGTGGCCACCGTGGCCGACGCATATGCCAAGGGTCTGCGCGATTTCGACCTCAAGCTGGCCTACGACGCCTGCCGCAAAGGTATAGAGGAGAAGACCCTCGCCCCCTGGTCGGGCAAGCCGGCAGGTAAGCTTGACGCCTTCTACAAGGAGAAGGGTTATATACCCGCTCTGAAGAGAGGGGAGACAGAGACTATTCCGGAGGTTCACTCCTGGGAGAAACGCCAGCCTGTGGCCGTGACTCTCGGCACAAGCTACGATCAGTGGTGCCTCTCCCGTCTTGCATCCTACCTCGGTGATGCGGAGGCGGCGCAGCGTTATCTCGACGCATCATACAACTATCGTAACATCTTCAATCCCGACACACGCTTCTTCCATCCCAAGGATGCAGAAGGGAATTTCATCGAACCTTTCGACTACGCGATGCCCGGCGGCCCCGGCGCCCGCGACTACTATGGGGAGAACAACGGATGGATCTACCGCTGGGACGTGCCCCACAATGTGGCCGACCTCATAGAGCTTATGGGNGGACGCGAGCAGTTCAACAACGAGCTTGACAGGATGTTCAACGAGCCTCTCGGACGCAGCAAGTTCGAGTTCTACGCCACCCTCCCCGACCATACGGGAAATGTCGGTCAGTTCTCCATGGCCAATGAGCCGAGCCTCCATATCCCCTACCTCTACAACTATTCCGGAAAACCCTGGATGACACAGAAGCGTATCCGCACCCTTCTCGGCCAGTGGTTCCGCAACGACCTGATGGGGGTTCCCGGAGATGAGGATGGGGGTGGAATGTCGGCCTTTGTGGTCTTCTCCATGCTCGGGTTCTATCCCGTCACACCCGGTCTGCCTGTCTACAACATCGGCAGCCCCCTCTTTGAGAAGTCGAAGGTGCATCTCCCCAACGGCAATACACTGGAGATTGTAGCCAACAACTGCTCTCACAACAACAAATATATACAGAGCGCCACATTCAACGGGGAGCCGCTCGATAAGCCCTGGTTCACCCACGACGAACTGATGAAGGGTGGCAAGATAGTGTTCGAGATGGGCGACCGTGCCAATAAGAGCTGGGGCACCGCTCCCGAAGCCGCTCCGCCGTCGAAGAGCATCTGAGCCGATATTCCCTGAACATTAAAATAGAATCAAACAACTGCAAACTACAATGACCGGAAAAGCACGAAGACTATATCTATTGCCGCTTGCAGGGCTGACAGCGATGTCGGCCCTTGCGGCCACCCCCACGGATGCTCCCCGCATGGCTACTGCCGACCATCCGATCACAATGAAAATGAGCAATCCCCTTTTTGTGGAGCTTCAGTCGCCGATGTTCGAGAGCTCTGAACTGAGTCCGCTCTATACCGCCGACCCCTCGGCCCATGTCTGGAATATCGACGGCAAGGAGGTGCTCTATCTCTACGCCTCCCACGATATCGCCCCCGCGAGGGGNTGCGACCGCATGGACCGNTACCACGTATTCTCCACAGAGGATATGAAGACATGGACCGACCATGGCGAGATCCTGAGCGCCGACGATGTGCGCGCCCAGGCAGGGTGGGGTAGCGACGGCTTCATGTGGGCNCCCGACTGCGCCTACAATCCGGCCNACAAGCTGTATTACTTCTATTTNCCACACCCGGAGAACAACGAGAACTGGGGCACTACCTGGCGCATCGGTGTGGCCACAAGTAAATATCCNGACAGNGATTTCAAGGTGGTGNGCTGGATTCAGGGGATGCCGAAATATATCGACCCCTGTGTCTTTGTCGACGACGACGGACAGCCCTACATCTATAACGGCGGGAGCGCCAAATGCTTCGGCGGAAAGCTCCGTAAGGATGACTGGACAAAGCTTGACGGCGAGATGATCCCCATGGAGGGGCTNGAGGANTTCCATGAGGCCACATGGGTTCANAAACACAACGGNAAATACTACCTCTCACATTCCGACAACAANGACCACCGCGAGGGTAACTACATGAGATATGCCATCTCGGATTCCCCNCTCGGTCCCTGGAAGGCTATGGGGATATATATGTATCCCACCGGCGCCGAGACCAATCATGGCTCTATAGTGGATTTCAAGGGGAAGACCTATGCNTTCTATCACACCGCCAACTATTCGGGGCATGGNGCATTGCGCTCCGTATGTGTCGATGAGATCGGATACAATCCCGACGGGTCGCTCACGTTGGTTCAGAATTTCGGCAAACCCTACAAGGGTAAGCATATCCGCGTAGGGGGCACTCCGGTGGAGATAGAGGCCGAGAACTACAATGATGGNGGCTANCACTACGGATGGTTCAGNAAGCCCGGCTCAAACAACGCTGGTAACGACAAAGGCTACCGGAAGAGAGACACCGCGATGTCGATNTCAAAGGAGGGTAACGTACGCTATGTGTCAGCCCTCGGAGAGGGTGAATGGGTGCGCTACACTGTAGATGTCACCTCCGCCGGCGACTACCGGCTGTCGTTCAAAGGACGCTCCGGGAGTAAGGAGGGGAGCCGCCTCCACATCTCCTCCAACGGCCACATAGTGGCGAGGGATGTGAATATCAATGGTGATGGCTGGCAGACTATAGATATCCCCTCGGTGTCGCTTCCTGCCGGCACCCAGTATATAGAATTCCGGATTGATAAAGGAGACGTCGACCTTGACAGTTTCCGCCTTGCGGGACTCTGAGAGACGCATTCCGATAACAACCACAGACACAATTCACGGGTTCGGCCTACGGGTCGGACCCGTATTGTTTCCCCGGAGCGGAGATGTGTGAGAAATGTCAGATGGGGGTATAAAAGGGAAAGGGGGCTACCTCACGGCAGGCCCCTTTCAGTCATACAATTTATATAGTTACTACTAAACTTGCCAGTACGTACTGACAATATCTTAACGGATGATATGGTCAAATCATCTATATGAATTCAGGTAAGATTGTTACTTATAGATCAGCCTAATCGGCAACGCATCAGAGCTATCTGCCCATGTTATGTTTGTCCATTTATCCTCATCTGCATTATATATGCGCTCTCCGAGACTACTGTTGTCATAGGGATTGAAAACAAGGGTATAAAAGTTTATATCCCATGATGCGGTTCGATCATCCGTAGAGGTAGAGGCCTCCCTTCGTGACGGTTTTTTAAACCAATATATAGCTCCCGGTTCACGATAAATATTATATGTCAACGGTCGGTCGTTATTTGATCTTGCCGTACCTCCTGTGGCAGGGCTTGTATAAAGAAGACTTCCGAAGCCGCTGTATGTCAGTGCCCCTGCCCCGGGACTTCCCATATTGGTGAGTTGGGTGCCGTTATAGGTCGCATTCCAACTGTTGGTGAATGTTTTGCGTGCCCTTCGCCCTTGTCCTACAGCACCGATAGGAAATATGATGTGAGCTGCGGTTTTGGAGTCATATACAACACAAGCCCTCATACCCTTTGGGGATCCCTCTCCGGTATTTTCGTAATCAGTGAATCCGAATGCATCTTCGATTGAGGTGGCCACTCCTCCCGCCCCGTCTGCATATACCACACCGTAGCCATATTCGCTTTCGTCACGCAGTTTTATATAATCTTCATATGTTGGGATTGTCATGGCGGCATTATTCTTATTTACCGCTGTCCAGTTCTCAGCCCAGGAGGTCTCAAATCGACTGTTATTACTGTCATATTTTGTCCATGCATATCCCAGAAGGTTATCCCAGTTCGCATCTCGGGTGGAGTATTTTGATGAGGTCGCATTATTCACATAAGCGGTCTTGAGTAAGGTGCCATTACCGGTAATTTTTTCTAACCATCCGTAATTCTCGCAGTTGCTTTCAAGGATTGCATAGTTGTAATTACACCTCTTGAAGAGGGACCCTATCGATAGAGGGCTGTTGGTCACCACTACATTTGTGGATGTCAGTTCCTCTGGCTGAGAATCAGATATGCTTCCTGTGGCATAGGCATTGTAGCAGCTCCACTTATTGCCGCCGAGCTCTACGCCGCAGTCATAACCCTGACGCACGAAGATGAGGTGGTTGCAGGTGTAGTCGTGATATTCCACAAGGATGATCCCACAACGTGTTTCATTGGCTCCGATAGTTCCTGTCGGGGTATATGTGAAGTTAACGGATGTACCGGAGGAACCATGTATATATGCATTCTCACCCGTGGAGGCGTTAGTCACCGTATTGCCGTTACCCTCAAGTTTGATCAGTCCATCCGGATCCGTTAGAATTGAAGCACGCCATGGTCCTTCCGATGTGAACTCGCTGAAGCTTGACGCCCCCGCTCCGTCGAGCTGAAGAAGCTGGACATGGAAGGATTCAGTACTGTCATGCTTACGCCATATCGCTTTCGGATTGACAATACGTGGTACCTGATAAATGACAATATCCACATACTTCACCTCTTCCTCATTTCCCTCTACATCCTTTATTTTGAAATTTATGTCATAAGTGTCGTCATAACTGTCTGTCTTAGGGTTCGGGGCATCCTTTTTCCTCAGGGAGAATCTTACCTTAGCCTTTCTCCTGTAAGCATAGAAGGGATTGTTGCCGGAGAAGTCTGAAGAGGGGATCAGCTCCTTGGGACGTGTGAACATAGGGAGCTTGACCGTGACGGATTTGTCATCTGTCTCGATCACATCNTAGNNGCCGCTTATCGCCTCACCGCTTACCGGAAAATCNTCNCCAATTTNATCAANCNNATAATCNGCATAGAAGCGGGCGGAGTATTTNTTCTGCCCTAAATAGTTNTTCTCAAGATATTCATTACCGGCCTNNCCATAGGTNTGGTCNTGCCCTACGATGNNNTNCTGATNGGCTCTCATNGANAGGAATCCGGCATAGTTCTTATNCTTATAGGTATGCTCGTAGGCCCATTTATTCCATGCGAAACCGTTGAGGTTGTNATATNCTCCTGNAANCTCNTNGGCCAGCTNGTCNTTNGAAAGCTGAGTNGGAGCCCAGTTATTCTCNATNATCTGNGCGTGCAGTTTGTATTCATCCTTGAGCTGTTCATACCCGGTGATTCTGANGGGAAGCTCAAGCGANTGGTTGTAGAGATATGATATGTAATAAGGGTTGGGCACAAAGATGGTGGGTGTCACCTCATCATAATCTATATGCCAGTCGGCCTCGTTGGCCCATCCTCTGAANTTGAGGGTGAGTTTATAATGATAGTTTCTCTGAGCGTCATAGTTGTNGGTGGTNTTCTTTCCGAGCATGAAGNGATACTTGATNGGCCCCTTGCTCAACTTATCAGCGTTCTGGCTCACATAATAACCTATCACTTCAATNTATGTNCCATATCTTACACGATCCTTGAAGTCATTTTCCCNAGNCTCGTCAGGTTCATTGACAGGTNTGCCNGTCTCCTCCGGGATNTGAACCTTAAGATACCTCTTACGTTCCGNCTCGGNGNGNTNTTCNNAGTCACCCTGCATATTNTCGAAGAAATAGAGGGCATCGTCATCCTCCTTATGCTCGGCGTTTCCCTGCACTCCGGAACCCTTCTGAAGCCTCAACCATCCATTGTAGTCGTCCGNCGTCGTCTNGCCGTCGCCGTAATAGATGCACTCTCCATCCTTGATAAGATCATCNAGACTCTNCGGTTNGTTATNCTNTCCGAGCNTGCATNTGAGNGGGATATCATGGATTGTCACCGAGCGGATATAGACCGACACCGCCTCCTTNAGGCCCGAGGGGTCGAAGGCNACNGTCACTTTAGANANCGTTCTCTTTATCCAGCAGTGNAGGTCGGTCTNTTTNTNATTAATAAGGAGATCGGGAGCGGTGAATCCTGCGGAGGTCTGNTTNCCNGNNGTNGTGAAGTAGCCGAACATNGCNTTGTTTTNCGCCACATCTTCTTTGTTCCAGTCTACGGAATAGCTTTTCAACGACTCCTCCGATTCAGTGACCTCCGGCGACAGATTGCCAAGATTGGCCACGGCATATATGCGGTAACGCCCGTAAGGGAGACTCTTGAANGTGAANGATGCCNTNGGNGTAGATNNTTCCGCCTNGTCGAGAGGATNGTCTGTNGTAGGTTGATNTTNNTCATAATCAGACGGNATACCTTNATTCGCATCCTCTTTANAANCGTAGNCGNNAAGGTNGTNGGCCATGAATTGAGTATAGTATTCGCCGTTNGACTTGTAGATCACTATACAGAGATTATTGATCGACTTTATGGCAGTGCCCGNGGAGCGAGTGTCAAGACCTGTGGCAAGCGGAATGAATGATACGGTGGCATGCAGGTCGCTCTCCCCNTCGCCGATAAATGANTCGTCGTAGAGTCTGTCGTCCTGACATGCCGTCATGGCAATCGCAAGCAGGAGTGCGCTTACCACAGGCCATATGTTTATTTTGCAGAAAATCATGATTTCCTTAAGTTGAAGTTCAAAAGTAAAGTNTTGGTGTCGGTTCAGTCGTCGGTTGAGGGNTTATCCTCNTCNGTNTTATTTTCATCNTTCTTATCNTCCAGGCCGAACCAGGGNTCGAGTGTACAGCCNATATANGGCATCAGAGTTACCTCCAAATTCAGNTCCGCNCTGTTGGCCATCCTGACAATGGCATGAGTGTTGCGCGGCAGGTCGGGTANGTTAGGGAGCGGTTTCCANTCACTCCACACCTCCGGGAGGTCATCTTTGGCATCNCATATCTTAATGCNTATCTCATAGCTGCTGTCNGCTGTCTTTGTCTCGCANAGATAGATAGGGTCGGTGACAAAATATTCCGTATTGTCATCTCCGAGCACTCTCTTCTCCAATTTGTCGAAAGTGAACAGNAACTCTTNGGNANCCGCATTTTCAGGCACACCATAGGATGTGATNGTGCGTCCTTCCGTGGCGGGATNNGCTTTCNCCGGAGAGTAGGAGAGATCGTGAGGGAGGAAATATTGNCTTGTGGCAATCTTTNTGAGCTNGAGTGTGAGGGAGCCCGGGTCTTCACGCAGGCCGAAAGTGAACTTAACCGGCACACGNGTCACAAAGAGGTNGATCGTCTTATATCGGTCTATCTCCACAAGCGGAATCTCAAGGGAGATATCGAAAGATTCGGTCATCGGNATATACTCCTTGAGATCGAACAGNGGGCTTGCAGCGTCGCGCGATAGCTCAATTNNTGAAAGTTNGGTCTCCGGATAAACCGACTCCTCGATAGCATTCACAAGCANATCCTGCACATNTTTCGGNAGCGACCGCTCATTGGCGAAGAGGTGNACGTGGTAGTCGCCCGCNTCNACCTTGAANATAAGGTTGTCGTTNTTGATNGTTCCGTCGTTGTAGTAGCCTACAAGACGGTTGTGAACCACCTTCCCCTGCGGGTCGGTGATTATGACCCTGAGATGGTCGATTTTCTCATACTTCGACTGGGCATCCTCGAAATANTAANNGTCGTCNGCNCTTGTNGANGGATAGAACGGATCGGCACACGCCACATTGAGGGTGAGGTATATAGGCCNACCCTCGGCTACGTCGTCCGGATCCGGCTCATAACCCCGGTCACTGCGGCAGGCACCGGCGCACAGGAGCATCATGGCGGCCGCCANGACCGTCATATATTTCCGTATGCTGTATGTCAGATATTCTGAAGTCATGATAATGTCAGGGTTCTCGGTCGCTGAAATCCTTGAGTCAGAGACCTAAATCTATATTGTCGTTGAGTCGCACCACCCAGTCGTTGATCACGATATGGGTGCGGATCCAATAGTCGTTCTTGTCGAGGAAGAANATCATGTTCCAGCGGCTTTCACGGTCGAGAAACTCCTGGGAGTCCATTCTTGAGAACTGCTGGCTTTTGAGAAGGAGGAGATAGTTGATNAGGGGGATATTCACAATGTTCTCCCCATCGCTTTTGCGTGTGATCACGAGTCGCGGCTCGTTGCCGGTATAGAGGCGAGAAGTGCTGAATTCGGCGAATGCGAGCACAGCCTCGCTNCCGTCTTNGTACTCTCCCGCTACGNCCTGTCCCTTAGTCCAGGGATAGTAGGTTATGGNCTCTCTCTCCACAGGGATATTCTCCCAGTCGAGGAGAGTGTTGTCGTCGGTGATTGTGAAATTGAAATCGCCGTCGTTGACGGGATCTCCATTCAGTTGCTGAAGAAGTATTCTGATGTTGTTGGTGTCCTTCATCATCTTCACGGTCCCTTCGGTGTAGGTGAATTCCGTGTCGGTCACCTCGAAGTCGAGCAATCCGTAGAATAGTGGATGAAGGTTAGTGCNAACGGGGTGGGNGANACAGTTGCTGTCCATCTCNNCTTCGAGAGAGGAGAGGGGGTGCTCGGGAGCCGGTTGCTGCACGAAATGGAACGACGACTCCTCGCAAGCCATGCCGCCATAAGCCACGAAAGTATATTTTCCGGCAGGGAGGTCTAACGTCATACGATAGTTCTCGTCGGCAAGCACGTCTGACGTCTCGGTGCGGGTCTGGAGATAGTTGCCGTTTTCATCGTAAACGAGAAGCGTAAGACAGTCCACCTGAGAAGGGAAGGCATTAGCAAACTCCATGTTGTAGTCATATACGAAACGGAGTCGTGCGCCCTCGGGACACTCCTCGAGGTGCTCGTTGAAAGCGTTGCAGGCAGGGAGTGTCATCATAGGCGCGGCCAAGATAGCCGTGCCTATGATGTTGATAAATATATTTCGTGTCAGCGGGTTCATCGCAATAGTTTAGAATTCTACGTCGTTAACTCGTACTACCCAGGGGAGTACCTCAACCTGTACCGTCAGATAAACGTCGTCAGTCTCGTCGTCGGTATCGGGTGTGGGAGGATTGGGGTCATTCTCGGTGATACGGGGATGTCCGATAGACTTGATATTAGTTACAGCGATTTTGTAAACGTTGTTGCGAACAACACAGAACTCCATCGGGCCCATGATACCGTTTCGGCCGTTGTCGTTATGACGGTTCCAATAATAATAGTAGCAGTAGTAGCCGATACCGTCCGTTCCGTCCGTACTTGACTGGTAAAGTGTGAACCCGGCCTCTGTCATGGCTTTCTTGAATTTATGATTCAGCTCCGCCATTTCAGAATCGGGGTCGTTTGCTGAAGGTTTGCCGGCCTTGTCCCATTCATGCCACCAGTAGCTGGGAGCTGATTCATCAGGGTCTTTTATGGGATCATCTAAAGTTATCTGCTCATCCTCATATGTAAAGGTGTAGCTACCGCAGCTGCCGTTGCCGAATACTGCACGGAAAAGGGAATTGCTTCGGTTGATCTCAAGAGTCCAGTGTCCACCTGCCGGTGTGTTATCAGCCTCCCATACGGGGGTGATTGCGCTTGCCTTGGCGGCCTTTTCCACATTATTCCAGGTAGCGTACATACCACCGACATCATTCTTAGCACCTGTATATTTATAGATGATAGGATCGGTGTCTCCGTTACCCGTGAGTTTAACCTCCTTACCATTCTCATCGACGAGCTTATCATTGAGGGTCTGTGCAAGTTGCTTAACATTCTCATCGTCGCTATCAAGAGCAGCGTCAGTACCGATGAGTTTACCCTTGAAGACGATGCCTGTGGTCTGGCCATACTTTTGTTTATCTACAGAAGGAATACAGTTTTCGGTGACATAACGCCAGATATGATAAGAGTTATCCTTGCTACCATCCCAGTTGTCCGTCTCTCCATGGATAACATTAGAGAGCTCTGACGTATACCATGCTTCCAGAGTGACATTGTCAATTTCTCCGGTTGCAGAGAATAAGGGATAATTGTAATATTTTGAGAAATCGCTTTTGATGACACTGTTCATCTCTGTAGCATAGGGACTCACTACATAGTTGCCCGTCTTATTCTCTACCAGAGTGCCGTTTTCATCGGTGAACCAAGGAAGTTCGGCCCCGCACAGTGTTGCACCTTCTTCAAGACCATTCGGAGATACACGGCGAAGGAAATAGAAGTTCTTGCTCATATTGACCAGGCTCATCTTATTGAGCTTTACATCAACATACCAAATATCATTCTGGTCATCGCCGGTTGTATTTTCTGCCTTAAGCACATGATAGGTATTAGCTTCGGTTCCCTCGGGAGAGCCATCGCGGAAATCGAAGCGAGCGGCAACGCGCTCAACTTTGACAGGACCTCTTGCTCCGTTGGTATTGTTGATACTATTGTCGATGGCGTTCTCTCCCTCGCCATTCATCTCTGAGAGTTTGAATGGATTATCGGAAACAGTGTATGCGTTCCAGTCGTCGATTGTTTTCGGGAACGTTCTTGTCGCGATAGCGCTGTTGGTCATAAGGAAGTCATTCTGACTCCAGATAACCTCCGGAGAGGTTCCAGTTACATCAAGCTCTCCGATAGCATTGGCCCAGGTGTTAGTGCTGGGTTGCTCCTCGTCGGCAGCCTGCAGAGCATTAAGCACTCCTTGTGTAGGATTACAGAATACAAAAATATTCACCTCTCTGTCAGTGTCGGCCTCTGCTATTCCGTTATAGTATGCGGCGATATCGGTTTTGGAGAATCTGGCTGTAGCATCGAATACAGTTCCGTCGGTGCTCTTTAAGATACTGTTGGCCGGAATCTCACCCCAGGAGATAAATGTGTTGTCGGATTTCTTCGCCAGTACAAGATAAACGGTATTGACATTGTTTTCGTAATCCTTACCGACTTCTGTGCCGCTGTTGCTGGAGTTGTCGCCATCTGTGTAGCTTCGTGAAGAGCCGGAGGTCGGCATCTTGATGTTGACACTCATGTAGACACCTTCACCATTATCCTCGGATTGTCCGGGACGGGTGGAGACATCCTGTACAAGTGTATCGGAGCTGCAACCTCCCAATATCAGAGTGGCCATTGCTCCAAACAGGAATTGTTTAGTCAATCTCATTGTCATTGATTAAAAGTTGTTATTAATTGAATTTATTGATTGCTTGTCATATATCCGCATCGGCGGAGGTAATGTCCGGCATTGCCGGTGAGTAGTGACTCCCTTTTTTCAGTTCTTCAGCTTGATCTCATCTTTCGAACCGGCCGGGACAAAACGGAGCTTCCCGTCGCCCGATTCCTTAAGTTCTCTCAGCGCCTCCTCGGCAAGGGGGTCGCCCATACGCTCGGCCTGCTCATAGAAGCCTTTCGCCTCGGCGAGATTACCTCTGGAAGCGGCGATCACACCCCGTGCATAGGCCACCCGGGCGGTGTTGCCGGCTCTGTCAAGGTAGTTCTCCGCCCCCTTGAAATCCTCACGGTCGATAGCCGCATTGGCGGCTCCCATGCAGAAATCCGCATTATGAGGGAATATCCTTGCCGCAGTCTCGTAGAGGTCATTGCTTTCCGGCGAGCCGGGTGTGAGTGTGGAGAGCGCGAAGGCCACCTCCTCCTCGCTGAGCTTCTGAGGAGCTGTCCTTGTGAGAAATATGATCTCCTGAGGATTAGTGAAAGTGCGGATCGTATAGAAGATGGAATAGTCGGAATGACGCAGCGAGGGATAGACCGTGGCCAGCAGAAAGGCATACTCCTTCGGGAAACGGCGCTGTATGGCAGTGTTCTTCGGGTCAGGCTCGAGATCACTGTCGATGATGGCGAGAATCTCCTCACGATAAGGGATTGATGAATGCATCACATACTCTCTGAGCCCCTCCCAGTCCTCCGGTTCGAAGGCAGTCTGTATGAAGTCCTTAGGGAAGGTGTACATCTTCTCCACATAATCCTTCAGGGTGGCTGTACGCCCTTTGGCAAGACGCACGTTGTTGGTGTAGGAGCCTTCGGGAGAGGCGTATCCCTTGATGAATATCGAGTCGACCTGAATATCCTTGTCATTCTTCACGGAGTCGATTGTGCCGATAATCTTTTTCAGCTCCGCGGGGTTGTTCATGTAATCGGGATAAAGCTCTATTCGGTTGACAGGGAAGTTGATATATGCCCTTCCGTCGATCTTGCGGGTCTTCGGACGCAGGGAGTCTATCCTGTTCTTCGGTTTTCCGAAATCGATAATCGGGACGAACTTCGGTTGCTCGATCTCCCCTACGGGAATCTTCGGGAGGGGGTAGTAGTTGCAGCAGTTGCGCATCTTCACATCGATCACGAGCCGGGCGGAGTCGAGCCATTCGGGAGCAGCGGTACGCTGGGAATAGCTGAGCACACCCACCTTTCCGGCGCGGTAGATA
>JAAVDU010000034.1 GCA_014801605.1 Bacteroides sp. | reverse complement strand
CCACAGATTTTCATCATGGATTCCGACGGCTCATCGGTCAAACGTCTTACAGAGGTTGAAAACGGCATCGAGTGCTTTGAGATATCTCCTGATGAGACGAAAGTGATCTATGGATCGACCATCAAACCATATGACAAGGACGAAAAGCTGTTTGCAGGTCTTCCAAAAACTACAGGTCGCGTTATAGACGATCTCATGTATAAGCATTGGGATGAATGGGTTACGGAGATTCCCCATCCTTTTGTAGCTGATTTCTCCGAGAGCGGGATAGGCGCAGGGCTTGATATCATGGAGGGTGAACCCTATGAGTGTCCGATGCGTCCTTTCAGCGGAGCAGATGCTTTTGCATGGGCTCCCGACAGCAAGAGCCTCGTATATGTGTCGAGAAAGCTCAAGGGAAAGGATTATGCATTCTCCACCAACAGCGACCTTTATCTCTACACATTGGACACCAAGACCACCGTTAATCTGACAGAGGGAAATCCGGGTTATGACACAGATCCCGTTTTCTCTCCGGATGGAAAAACATTGGCTTGGCTATCCATGGAGACCGCAAAATATGAGAGCGACAAGAAGAGGCTGATGGTAATGGATATTGCATCAGGCGAGAAACGAGACCTTACAGCCAATTGGGATTATTGGCCCGAGCAGATTGCCTGGGCAAAGAATGGGGAGTCGATATGGTTCTCCGGATATTATGAGGGAGTGGCTCCGGTGTTCAAAATCAACGTAGCAGACTGCACTATAGACACAATAGCTACCGGAGTGTGCGATTATGCCTCCGTAACGCCGCTAACCGATAATTCCGCATTGGTGCTTCGTCATTCCATGCGTAGCCCGAATGAGATATGTCTTGTAAGGACTGATTCTGAAGAGGTGAAAGAGCTCACCGCAGTCAATAAGGACCTTCTTGCAAATCTTAAACTGGGAGAGGTGAAGAAAGTCATGGTACCCACCACAGATGGAAAAATGATGACCACATGGGTGGTGCTTCCCCCGGATTTCGATCCTAACAAGAAATATCCGGCCCTCCTCTATTGTCAAGGTGGCCCGCAGCAGGCGGTAAGCCAGTTCTGGAGCTATCGCTGGAATTTTATGATAATGGCCGCCAATGGATATATTGTCATAGCCCCCAACCGCAGAGGTCTGCCAGGATTCGGTACAGAATGGAACCGCCAGATATCAGGAGATTACGGTGGTCAGAACATGAAGGATTACCTTTCGGCCGTTGATTATATGGCCAAAGAGAGTTATGTAGATAAAGATCATATCGGAGCGATCGGCGCAAGTTATGGAGGTTTCTCGGTGTATTGGCTTGCAGGACATCATGAGGGGCGTTTTGCCGCCTTGGTAGCCCATGCCGGAATATTCAATGTTGAATCACAGTATCTCGAGACAGAGGAGATGTGGTTTGCAGATTTCGATCTTGGCGGACCCTATTGGGATAAGAGCAATGCAATTGCCCAAAGAACATATGCCAACTCCCCGCATCTCTTTGTTGACAAATGGACATCCCCTATTCTTGTGACAGTCGGCGAACTTGACTATCGTATTCTGGCATCTCAGGGAATGATGGCCTTCAATGCCGCCAAGATGCGAGGACTGGAGGCAGAAATGCTCGTTTTCCCAGATGAGAACCATTGGGTGCTCAAACCCCAGAACGCCATACTCTGGCAGAGGGTGTTCTTCAACTTCCTTGATAAGTATCTTAAAAAGTAATCTGAAACGAAATTTTTCACCAAAATAATAAAAGCGACTATGGTATAATTACCATAGTCGCTTTTTCTGTAAGCGCGCCATACTTAAAATAAGGTATTTTTTCAAAATTCTTAATTATGGAATAGTATCTGAGTTTAATTTATGTTAACTTTGTATAGAATTAGCTCAGACTCTCCAGAAAGTAATCGTTAAACGGCAACGTCTGATGCGATAAACCAATATTAACCGACAGCAATGAAATTAGCTGAACTTAAGCCGGGCCAGACCGGCGTAATCACAAAAATATTAGGACACGGAGCCTTTCGCAAACGGGTGATGGAGATGGGATTTGTAAGGGGGCGCGAGGTGACAGTGGTCCTCAATGCCCCATTACAAGATCCTGTGAAATACAGTCTTATGGGATATGAGGTCTCGTTGCGTAGAGCTGAGGCGGAACTGCTTGAAGTTGATACACTCGAGGAATGGGTGAGGCATGAGAATAAAAAACTGCACATCCATCCTGTAGATGAAACCACTGACAGCACGCAGCCCATACGACGTGACAGGATAATAAACATCGCGTTGATAGGTAATCCGAACTGTGGAAAGACTTCCCTTTTCAATATAGTCTCAGGAGCACATGAGCATGTAGGCAACTATGCAGGCGTCACCGTAGGGGCGAAGGCCGGAAGTATGCGTTACAAGGGCTATCAATTCAATGTCGTAGACCTCCCCGGCACCTATTCCCTATCGGCCTATTCACCCGAGGAGCTTTATGTGATGAGGTATCTTAGAGAAGAGACTCCCGATGTGATAGTGAATGTGGTTGTGGCATCAAATCTTGAGCGGAATCTCTATCTCACTACAGAGCTTATCGACATGAACCGCAGTATGGTGATTGCGCTCAACATGTATGATGAACTTGAGAAATGTCATGCCGAACTTGAATATGACCAGCTTGGCAAAATGCTCGGGGTTCCCATTATTCCGACGAAGGCTTCATCCGGCTGGGGTGTCGACAATTTGCTTGACACGATAATCCAGGTGTATGAGCTCAAGAACCCTGACACGCGTCATATTCATATAAAACTGCGACCCGAAGTTGAGCAAGGCATCAATACCTTGAAAGATCTCTTCAAGCAGGATTCAAGCGTGTCACAGAAGTTCGCCCCCCGTTATCTGGCTATCAAGATGTTGGAGAAAGATCCGGAGGTAGAGCAAATGCTTATGGACAGCCCGAATTACAACCGCTATAGTCAGATTCGTGATAAGGAGAATGAACGCATTGAAAAGGCATTGGGCGACGACACCAACTCTGTCATAGCTTCAGAGAAATATGGATTTATTCAAGGAGCACTTGCCGAGACCTACAAAGGTGGAGAGAAACAGGAGGAGCAATCCACGAAAATCATAGACACCTTCGTCACTAACAAGCTATTCGGTTTTCCGATATTCCTTCTTGTGATGTGGCTGATGTTCTGGGCTACCTTTCAGATCGGTTCCTATCCTATGGAATGGATTGAGATGCTTGTTAGCTGGATCTCGCTTAAAATCGGAGTGCTGATGCCGGAAGGTCCGTTGAAAGACCTCTTGCTTGATGGAGTTATAGGAGGAGTCGGTGGTGTGATAGTCTTTCTTCCGAATATACTCATTCTGTATGCCTTCATCTCCTTTATGGAGGATTCGGGATATATGGCCCGCGTTGCATTCATTATGGATAAGCTAATGCATAAAATGGGACTACATGGCAAATCTTTCATTCCACTGGTCATGGGTTTCGGTTGTAACGTCCCGGCTATTATGTCAACAAGGATAATAGAAAGTAAGTCAAGTAGACTGATAACGATACTCATAAATCCCTTCATCAGTTGTTCGGCACGTATTCCTATTTATGTCCTTCTTGCAGGTGCCTTCTTCCCCCGGTACGGTGCATGGGTATTCACCGGATTATATCTGTTGGGAATTATAGTGGCGGTGCTTACTGCGAAGATGCTGCGTAAGTATTGGTTTAAAGCCGACGAGACACCGTTTGTGATGGAGCTCCCACCTTACCGCATACCGACACTGAAAGCTACGCTTCGCAATATGTGGTCGAAAGCCAGACAATATCTGCAAAAAATGGGTGGTATAATACTTGTGGCTTCCATAATCATATGGGCCCTTTCTTACTTCCCGCGATATGAAGTTGATCAGATACCTACCCAATTCACTTCGGAAGCTCTGAAGGAGATGCCCGAGGAAATAGCGGAAAATCATACACAAGAAGAGAAAGAGGAACTTATACTTAATTCCTACCAGCAACAGAATTCAATACTTGGTAAGATCGGACGGGCTTGTGAACCGGTGGTACGGCCTATGGATTTTGATTGGAAGATATGTTGCTCCCTTCTTGCCGGATGTGCTGCCAAAGAGGTAGTGGTCTCA
This sequence comes from Bacteroides sp., assembly GCA_014801605.1. Taxonomy (GTDB): domain Bacteria; phylum Bacteroidota; class Bacteroidia; order Bacteroidales; family Muribaculaceae; genus Lepagella. Next base: position 46,760 of record JAAVDU010000034.1, on the reverse strand, counting down.
ACACTTGGAGTTTTATATGTGGGTGATGATGATGCCGATTTATTGTCAGAGAGGTTGAAGACACCTTCCAGGTTGACTGGTAAAGCACCATTTGATCCTGCCAAAGCCATAGCGTTCATGGTGTTCGTGTTACTCTACTTCCCATGTATCGCTACTATATCGGCAGTGGTAAGAGAGACAGGTTCCTGGAAATATGGTCTGTTCTCCATCTGTTACAACACAGCTCTTGCNTGGATTCTCTCATTCCTAACCTACCGCATAGCAATTATGTTTTGACATTNAGACAACAAAAAGAGGACACCCGCTGTGGTCNCANTNTGACCACAGCGGGTGTCCTCTTTTTGTTNTCTGTTCAGTGNCTTTGGNATTTATTCCTGTCACTCCGATTTGTCGGTCGCGGGGGTATCTCCCTCTCCAATGGGATGATAGACCGCAACGGGTTTTTCATCACCATCTTTGAAATCCACTTTGATTGTTCCGCCGATCTGCCCATCGGCATTGAGCCCAAGCATAAGTTCCGCCAATTCGTCCTCGAGATACTTCTGTATAGATCTTTTCAAGGGGCGGGCACCAAAATTCTTGTCGTAGCCCTTATCGGCAATAAAGTCTTTAGCAGCGTCAGTGATCTCAAGACGGAATCCAAGTTTTTCGATTCTCGAATAGAAGTCTTTCAGCTCGATATCGATGATGCTGAAGATAGCTTTCCGGTCAAGCTGGTCAAACATGATGATATCGTCAACCCTGTTGAGAAATTCCGGTGAGAAAGCCTTGTTGAGGGCTTTGGAAATTACACCCTGAGCTTGTGCTTTGGAAACCTCGGCTGTATTGAAGCCGACACCACCACCAAAATCCTTCAGTTGTCGAGATCCGACATTGCTGGTCATTATTATGATAGTATTCTTGAAATCTATCCTGCGGCCGAGAGAATCAGTGAGGCGACCTTCATCCATCACCTGAAGCAATAGATTGAACACATCGGGGTGAGCTTTCTCGATCTCATCAAGAAGCACAACTGAATACGGGCGTCGGCGAACCTTCTCGGTGAGCTGTCCCCCCTCCTCATATCCTACATATCCCGGAGGCGCACCGACGAGGCGCGACACCGTAAACTTCTCCATGTATTCGCTCATATCCATTCGGATAAGTGAATCCTTGGAGTCAAAGAGATATTCAGCGAGTTTCTTAGCCAGATGAGTCTTACCTACCCCCGTAGGCCCGAGAAACATGAATACGCCGATCGGTTTTTCGGGATCTTTCAATCCGATTCTGTTTCTTTGAATTGCCTTGACAACCTTCTTGATGGCATCATCCTGGCCGATTATGGCATTTTGCAGAGATTTGCCCATCTCAAGCAATCTCGACCCTTCGGCCTGTGCTATTCTCTGGGTTGGGACTCCGGTCATCATAGCCACAACTTCGGCCACTTTATCCTCATCAACAATCTGTCGCTCCGCGTCGAGATTCTTCTCCCAATCGGCCTTAGCTTTTTCAAGAGCCTCTTTCTTTCGGGCCTCCTTGTCGCGAAGAGAAGCGGCAAGCTCGAAGTTCTGTGCTTTGGCAGCCGCAAGTTTCTCCTGAGTCGTAGTGTCAACCTCTTTCTCCAGTCGCTCAATCTCTTCCGGGACAACGATATTTGTGATATGTACCCTTGATCCGGCCTCATCGAGGGCGTCAAGCGCCTTATCGGGGAAATTACGGTCGCTCACATACCGCTGGGTCAGGTCGATACAAGCCTGAAGAGCCTCATCGGTATATGTCACGTTGTGATGGTTCTCATATTTCTCCTTCACCTGACGGAGAATCTGCAAAGTCTCCTCCGGAGTTGTCGGTTCTACTATGACTTTCTGGAACCTGCGCTCCAATGCCCCATCTTTCTCGATGTTCTGCCTGTATTCGTCAAGCGTAGTGGCACCGATACATTGAATCTCTCCACGAGCAAGCGCAGGCTTCAGAATATTGGCTGCATCCATAGAGCCGGGCGAGCCGCCTGCTCCGACGATTGTGTGAATCTCGTCGATAAACAGGATGATATCCGGATTCTTGGAGAGCTCATCAAGCACAGCCTTAATACGCTCCTCAAATTGTCCGCGATATTTTGTGCCGGCTACCATACCTGCCATATCAAGCCCAATGACACGCTTGTCGAAAAGAACACGAGACACTTTGCGTTGAACAATTCTCAATGCAAGCCCCTCGACAATAGCCGATTTTCCCACACCGGGCTCACCTATGAGCACCGGATTGTTCTTCTTTCGGCGAGAAAGGATCTGAGCAAGGCGCTCTATTTCATTTTCACGCCCAACGACAGGATCCAGNCGTCCCTCAGCAGCAGCTTTGGTCATATCGAATCCAAATTTATCCAAAGCCGGAGTGTCGGAACCACCTTTACCTTTAGGGGTATTTTTCTTACCTTGCGGNCGAGAAGTTGAGCCCTGCTGTTGAGCCCCTGATTTAAAAGGAGAAACCTCTTCTTCCTCCTCGTCATCCTCAAAATCCTTCCCGGCNGAAGGAGCNGGGGCAGCGTCNGAAAGATTCTGTATGGAGATATCGAAATCAAGATACTTCTCCTTGAGGTTTCTCAGGAACTCGCTATCCATAGAGCGTTGATCGTGAATGAGAGCGAGCAGAATATGCTCTCCTGATATAGTGTGTGCATTCATTTTTCTTGCTTCGGAAGTGGCTAGCTGCAGATGNCGGATAGCCGACAGAGATATNTTGAACTGTTGCTCAAACAATGTTGTGGTCTCTGCCGGAGCCTGCGCCCCTGCNAGATACTCTTCCAATTCAGAAGTCATCTCGTCGACAGGCACCTGCAGCTGAGACAGAATCCTAAATGCATAACCCTCCTTATTGCGAAGCGCGCCGAGCACGAAATGCTCGCTCATAATGGCCGGCGACTGAAAATGGGCCGCCTCATTATATGCTACTTCCAAAATAGGACGGAACTGCTTCGAAAAGTCGTTTTTCATCTAATTTCTGTTTTTTCTTATATGATTTATTGTCATCAGNCNCCANGCACCTACATTAAATAGAGAATACTTGTAAANGCCGTCAGACAAAATATAAACAAACTAAAGTAAGAATAGTGCAAACATCGTGCCAATTTTATCGTGGTATAATTAAAAAACGTTTCATTGGTTAAAATATGCTAACCGCCGAATGAGTGTATAATATATATAAGGAAATAAATGGTAAAAAATAGGGAAAGGAAAGAGTCTTCATCTTGGCCGTTTCATAAAAAATTAGTAACTTTGCTCCTTGGAAATGGCGCTGATAAGAGTAAAGGGAGCTTGTCCCTGTCTTCTTGGCGTCAAGCGGGTGTGGCAAGTCCGCGACACTGCCTCAAGGTCTTGTATGCCCGGAGGATTCCACTAATAGAAGCTGATGTGCAGCTTCATAAGATGAACTGACAATAAAAATGCAAGGAGACGACAAAATTATTCCGATAAACATTGAATCGGAAATGAAAAGTGCCTACATCGACTATTCAATGTCGGTGATTGTGTCACGAGCTTTGCCTGACGTCCGAGATGGCTTCAAACCCGTGCATCGCCGTGTGCTATATGGTATGAATGAATTAGGCAATTTCTTTTCCGGTGATACTAAGAAATCTGCCCGTATCGTTGGAGAGGTCATGGGTAAATATCACCCTCATGGCGACTCCTCTATATATTTTACAATGGTCCGAATGGCTCAGGAATGGTCATTGCGCTATCCTCTTGTATTCGGCCAGGGTAATTTCGGCTCTATCGACGGCGACTCTCCCGCGGCGATGCGTTACACTGAGGTGAAACTGGCGCGTATGGGTGAAGAGATGCTCCAGGATATTGATAAGGATACAGTTGATTTTGTCCCCAACTTCGACAATACCCTTTCGGAGCCTTCTGTGCTTCCTACCAGAATACCGAACCTGCTGGTAAACGGCGCGTCAGGTATTGCTGTAGGTATGGCCACCAATATGCCCCCGCACAACCTTACGGAATCGCTGAATGCTTCGATTGCACTGATTGACAACCCCGACCTTGATGTAGAGGGATTGATGGAATATATAAAGGCTCCCGACTTCCCTACAGGTGGCGAAATCTTCGGAATGCAGGGAGTGAGAGATGCTTTCGAAACAGGGCGCGGACGTATCCTCATACGTGCGAAAGCTGATATAGAAAGCGATGGCAATCACGACCAGATTATCATCTCGGAAATCCCCTATGGTGTCGTGAAGAACGACCTCGTGAAAAGCATAGCTGATCTTGTAGAGGAGAAGAAGATCGAGGGTATCGCCGATATCACCGACACCTCAGCGCGCGGCCAGATGCATATAGCCATCGACATCAAGAGAGACGCTAATGCGAAGGTGATTCTCAATAAGCTGTATAAGATGACGCAGCTTCAGACTTCCTTCAGTGTCAACAACGTGGCTCTTGTAAATGGCCGTCCGAAGACGCTTAACCTCAAGGAACTCCTGCAGGCTTTTGTCGACCATCGTCATGAAGTGGTGATACGCAGAACACGTTTCGAGCTCAAGAAAGCCGAGGAGAGGGCCCATATTCTGAAGGGTCTTATGATTGCGTGTGACAATATTGACGAGGTAATTCACATAATACGTTCTTCACAGACTACCGACGAGGCACGCCGACGTCTTTCCGAGGCGTTTGAACTTGACGATGTTCAGACCAGGGCAATAGTCGAGATGCGTCTGCGTCAGCTCACCGGTCTGGAAATGGAGAAGCTGCGGGCAGAGTATGATGATCTTATGAAGCTGATAGCTCATTTGAACGACATTCTTAACAACGACGAGGTCTGCAGAAATGTAATGAAAGAGGAGCTGATAGAGATTCGTGACAAATATGGCGATGAACGCAAGACACGAATAAATCTATTCTCAGGCGATCTGAACGCAGAAGACTTCTATCCCGATGATGAGATGATAATCACTATCTCACACCTCGGCTACATCAAGCGTACTCCCCTATCCGATTTCCGTGCACAGAACCGTGGTGGTGTCGGGGCAAAGGGAAGCGATACACGTGACTCTGATTTCATCGAATATATCTATCCGGCGTCGAACCATAACTATATGCTCTTCTTTACTCAGAAGGGAAGGTGCTACTGGCTTAAGGTTTATGAGATTCCGGAGTGTGCCAAGAATTCCAAAGGTAGGGCTATCCAAAATCTGCTCAATATTGATGCTGATGACAGTGTCAACGCCTTTATCCGCATCAAGCATCTCAACGATAAGGCATATACCACCACACATAATCTTATCTTCTGNACGAAGAAGGGGGTAATAAAGAAGACNTCCCTCGAGGCTTACTCACGTCCTCGTGCAAATGGAGTCAACGCCATAATAATCCGCGAAGACGACCAGCTTATAAAGGTGCGTCTCACCGANGGCAATTCGGAGATTATCCTTGCCAACAAGGAGGGTCGGGCCATTAGATTCCACGAGAGCAAAGTACGCGAGATGGGTAGAATGTCGACAGGCGTGAGAGGAATGACCCTTGCCGAGAATGATGAAGTTGTAGGTATGATCACAATGACCGGTGCTCCCGATGAGACTGTCATGGTAGTTTCACAGAACGGTTATGGCAAGCGCTCACCTCTTGAGGACTATCGTGTNACCAACCGTGGAGGTAAAGGTGTGACTACCCTCAAGGTCACAGAGAAGACCGGCTCGCTTGTAGCCATACAGAANGTCAACGACTCCAATGATCTTATGATCATCAATCAGAGCGGCATAACCCTGCGGATATCCGTGGCAGATATCCGTGTGATGGGTAGAGCTACCCAGGGAGTCAAACTCATTGACCTCAATAAGAGAGGTGACACAATCGCATCTGTCTGCAAGGTTGATTCCGATCCCGAAGAGGAGGTAGAAGAGGAGNTCAAGAAAGATCAGGCAGAGGAGGTTGCCACCCCGGTTGCGACTTCAGATCCGGGCCTTTTCGACGAACTTGAGGAAGAGGAGCGTATCGAAGAGGAGATGGAAAGAGAGATCGAAGAGAATGAAATAGACGACGATCCCTCNTTCATCGATGAGGATGAATGAGAAAATGATAAAGATAAACAATAACTTAACCAAATATTACTGTAAGATGAACAGATTCGTAACCTTCGCGCTCTGTCTGGCAGCCGTTGGCTCCATGAGCGCACAGAAAGCAAATGTCGATCAGGCAAACAAGCTTGCCGGAAAGACCGATCAGCTTGGAAATGCCCGTAATCTGATTAAGCAGGCTATGGAGAACTCGGAGACAAAAAACGACGCCCGCACCTATTATACTGCAGGTAAAATCGAGTTTGATGCCTTTGACAAAGCCACGACTGCAAAAATGATCAACCCNGACGATCCCTCTGCAAAAGANGATGTTATGGGTGAGGAGCTGATGAATGGCTATAAGTATTTCCTTCAGGCNCTNCCCCTCGACAGCGTTCCTGACGCAAAGGGAAATGTGAAACCTAAATATTCCAAGGATATTGTCAACAAAATTGTTGGCCACCACAATGATTTCTTCACAGCCGGAGCCAACTACTTCAACGATAAGATGTATTATCCTCAGGCTTATGAGGCTTTCATGGTATACGGTGATCTCCCCTTGAGTGGGCTTATGGGTAAAGCNGCTGAAGCAGTNCCTGCCGACCAGATCGCGATGTCATATTTCAACGCAGGCCTTTCCGGATTTTCAGGACAAGCTCTTGAGGAGGCTGCCGCAGCTTTCAAGAAAGCACGTCTTGCAGGATATGATAAGGATGAGGCTTATATCTATGAAATAGCCTGCTGGCAGAATATTGCCCAGAAAGATGAGTCACGAGTGAAAGAGGCTCAGGGCCACATCATGGAAGCCGCTGAAGCCGGTCATGCCAAGTTCGGAATCGAGCAACCGGTATTCATCAACAATGTCATCAACTCACTTGTAGTAGACGGCAAGAATGATGAGGCTCTTGCCACACTCAACACTGTGATTTCTGAGAATCCCGATAAAGCATCACTTTATGGCCTCCGCGGTTTTGTATATGACCGTGCTGAGAAGGATGACCTTTCTGAGGCAGACTATCGCAAGGCTGCATCGTTTGACGATGTAGATTTTGAAACTCTTGTCAACGCGAGCAAGAAAGTCTTCAGAGTAGGTACAAAAAAATGGGATGATATTGAGGGTAATTCCGATGAAGCAAAGGCAGCCCGTGCTAATGTGAAGACCAACTATTTTGACGTGGCCAAGCAGTATGCCGTGAAAGCCCAAAGCATGAACCCCGATAGCAGCGACCTCCGCAACCTCATGGAGAGCATCGACTATGTGCTTGAGACCTACTTCTGATCGTCGTCTAAGATAACTTAGGAAAAATAAATACAGTAAAACATCCCTGACAAAGCGTCGGGGATGTTTTTTTATATTCTTTTACATCTATAATGAATTTTTATTTTAACACCTTGTTTTTTTTGATTAACTTTGCATTGAATTTTCGGGAAGAAAGAAAGTCTTAATCCCGATCATCACCCAAATACGTTAATTTAACTTATCAATGGGAATATTTTCGTTTACACAAGAGATTGCAATGGACTTGGGTACTGCCAATTCCATCATAATACACAACGACAAGATTGTTGTCGATGAGCCATCGGTAGTGGCTATTGAGAACAAGACTGATAAACTGCTTGCCGTAGGAAGCACTGCCCATCAGATGGAGGGTAAGGAGCCTCCCGGCATCCGTACCATCCGCCCGCTTCGCGATGGTGTGATTGCCGACTTCAACGCGGCGGAGCAGATGATTCGCGGAATGGTGAAGATGGTAAGCTCCAAAAGGCGCTGGTTCTCCCCTTCTCTCCGAATGGTGGTATGTGTGCCCTCCGGATCAACTGAGGTAGAGCTTCGTGCCGTGCGTGATTCATCGGAACATGCCGGTGGACGCGATGTCTATATGATATATGAGCCTATGGCTGCCGCGTTGGGAATTGGTCTTGATGTGGAGGCACCGGAGGGAAATATGATTGTCGATATAGGTGGCGGAAGCACCGAGATTGCAGTTATCTCTCTCGGGGGCATTGTCAGCAACAAGAGTATAAGACTCGCGGGTAATGATCTTACTGCCGATATTCAGGATCATATGGGAAGAGTACACAACCTTAAGGTTGGAGCCACGATGGCCGAGCAGATCAAGATCAATGTAGGTTCGGCACTTCCCGTTCTTGATAATCCGCCGGAGCCGTTTATCGTCACCGGTCCCAATAGAATGTCAGCTCTCCCGATGCAGGTACCGGTCACTTACGAAGAGATCTCTCATTGTATCGATAAATCTATTTCCCGTATGGAGGCAGCGATACTTGCCGCCCTTGAGGAGACTCCCCCGGAGCTTTATGCCGATATCGTCAAAAACGGCATCTATCTGGCGGGTGGCGGAGCATTGTTGAAGGGCCTTGCCAAGCGCTTCACAGACAAGATCCGCATAGAATTCAAGATCGCTGACGATCCGTTACACGCTGTAGCGAAAGGTACAGGAGTGGCATTGAAGAACATCAATAAGTTCTCATTCCTCATCCGTTGAAAATATTTTCTGGTGGAAAGCCGTTGTCTTGCAGGATAACGGCTTTTGCCGATATTTTCAATTGATGTGAAATGCTCATTTGCCTTCCTGTTACAGGATGTGTGGAGGACTTTTTTAATAATTTCAACAACAGTTATTCAGGGTGAGCAATCTTATAAATTTCCTGATCAAATATGGCACATGGTTTCTGTTTGCATTTTATGTGATAATTAGCTTTGTGCTTTTGTTCAGTCATAACGCCTATCAGAGATCGGTCTACCTGACTTCTGCCAATGTCGTCTCATCGTCGATCAATGAGACGACGTCTCAGGTGACGGGTTACTTCCATCTGAGGGGAATCAACGAAAGTCTTCAGCAGAGCAATGCCTATCTTGAGAATGAGGTACTTAATCTTCGTCATCAACTGGCGGAGTGTATGACATTACTTTCCGACACTCTTAAGAATACAGTATCCCAGACCCGCTTTGACTATATACCTGCTGCTGTGATCAACAACAGTGTAAGACATCCGAGAAACTATTTCTCCATCAACCGTGGATCGGAAGATGGGGTAAAACCGGGAATGGGAGTGGTAGACCAGGACGGTGTGGTAGGTATAGTGAATGTCACAGGTCCACACACTGCGAGAGTAGTCTCGCTACTCAATCAATCACAGCATTTCTCTGTGAAGCTGAAAGATACCAATTTTATAGGTTCACTTACATGGAAAGGTGACGACCCTACTGTGGCGTACATGACTGAGGTGCCCCGTCACACAAAATATCTTACGGGAGATACTGTAGTCACGAGCGGATACTCCACGACATTCCCTGAGGGGATACCTGTGGGCACCATCCTGAACCGTATAAAAGGAAGCGATGACAACTTCTTCATATTGAAAATCAAGCTACATTCAAATTTCAAAGCTCTCAGTGTAGTGCGTGTGATAAAGGATGAATATAAGATTGAGCTTGATTCGTTGCAGGCGTTTGATATAAAATCGGATAAATAAGGATGAGTAAGGAGATTCTGAAATTTGCATTGCTTTTTATCCTGATGCTAATGGCACAGGTATTGATCTGCAATCATATTGCCATCTTCAATGTGGCGGTACCGGTAATTTTCATCTATTTTATAATACGTCTTCCTATCTCTCTTGGCAATGGGTGGCTCTTTACTTTTGCCTTTCTTATGGGACTGTGTGTAGACATATTCTCTGATACGCCGGGAGTTAATGCGTTGGCCGCTACCTTACTCGCCGCGTTGAAGCGTCCTGTGTATTATGCATATGTGCCACGCGACGACAAGACTGTGAATCTCATCCCGTCGATATCGTCGCTCGGAGTGTCGGCCTACTGTAAGTTTCTTGTAAGCATGATAGGAATCTATTGTGTTCTATTATTCACCATAGAATATTTTAACTTCGCCGACGTTAAAGAGATAGTGATTTTATCGGCTTCCAGCACGGTTCTGACATTCATAACGTTGCTGGCGCTTGACTGTTTGGTAATTAACAAGACGTAGGAAAGATTCTTAATCGTGAGCAAAGATTATAATTTAGCAAAAAGGCGCTTTGTTATTTCGGGTTTTATCTGCTTGATTGTCATAATCTATGTGTTTCGTCTGTTCAGTCTTCAGGTGACTGATGACAAATATAAGGAGAATGCTGAAAGCAATGCCTTTCTCAGGCGTGTGATCTATCCGGCGCGAGGTCTTATTTATGATCGCAACGGGCGCCTCGTAGTGTTCAATCAGCCTGCATATGATGTGATGATGATTCCCAAGGATGTGGGAAATTTCGATACAATCGGACTCTGCAAGGTGTTGAATATTGATAAGGAGCATCTGATGGAGCTTTGGGCAGAGATGAAAAACCCGAAGAAAAACCCGGGCTATTCATCTTATACGCCACAGAAACTTATTTCACATCTGTCGGTGGAGGATTACGGACGCTTGCAGGAAAAACTTCATCTTTTCCCGGGATTTTTTATCCAGACCCGAACCGTAAGGCAATATAACTATTCTTCCGGCGCCAATATACTCGGAAATATCCGCGAGGTATCGGCNAAGGATGTTGAGAAAGACAGATATTACCGTTCCGGCGACTATACGGGCGACCTCGGAGTAGAGAAAAGCTATGAACATCACCTCCGTGGCGTGAAGGGAGTTGAGATACTGATGAAGGATGCCTACGGGCGTCTTAAAGGTAAGTATGAGAACGGTATACACGACGTGTCGCCGGTGTCGGGAAGGAATCTNACGCTTTCAATCGATATGGAGTTGCAGGATTATGGCGAGAAGTTGATGGCCAACAAAATCGGAGCNATAGTTGCGATAGAACCATCNACAGGTGAGATTNTGGCGCTTGTCTCCTCCCCTACTTACGATCCGTCGCTGCTTGTCGGGAAGCAAAGAGGAAAGAACTANCTCTCNNTGGTAAGAGATCCCTACAAACCGCTNTACGACCGTGCTCTTCAGGGGGCNTATCCTCCCGGGTCGACCTTNAANCCCACACAAGGNCTGATATTTCTACAGGAGGGTATTGTCACNACGGCTACCCAGTATCCCTGTTCTCACGGTTATATCAACCGTATCAGGGTCGGTTGTCACGGCCACGGCTCCCCTATTGCNTTGAAGCCGGCTCTTCAGACNTCGTGTAATGCCTATTTCTGCTGGGGCTTCAAGAATATGATNGACAAGAGGGGCACAAAACCCTCCGGACAGTTTGAGATCTGGAAAAACTATCTTGTACAGATGGGTTACGGCTATAAGTTAGGCGTTGATCTTCCTTCGGAAAGTAGAGGTTTCATTCCAAATTCCGAATACTATTCCAAATCATTCCGNGGAGCCAACTGGAGTGGCAATTCCATAATTTCAGTAGCTATCGGNCAGGGAGAGGTGCTCGCCACACCACTTCAGATAGCCAATCTGTGTGCCACGATAGCCAACAGAGGTCATTTCTATACCCCTCATATCGTGAAAGAGATCGGCGACACAGTGATTGATGNCAGCTTTAAAGAGAAGCATGAGCCGAAAATCAACAAGGAGTATTATGACGTGATTGCCGAGGGAATGAGGATGGCGGTTCTCGGTGGCACATGCCGCACTGCGAGTCTTCCGGGAATTGAAGTATGCGGTAAGACGGGAACAGCNCAGAATCCACATGGAAAGGACCATTCNGCCTTTATGGGTTTTGCNCCTTACCACAATCCTAAGATTGCGATAGCCGTATATGTGGAGAATGCCGGTTTCGGAGCCACATTCGGAGTNCCTATCGGAAGCCTTATGATGGAGAAATATCTTACNGGTGAGATTAGCCCGGCGCGCAAGGGATTGGAAGAAAGAATGTTGAACTCAAATACTATCATTAACAGTGGAGTCAAGAAGCACTGATAATTATGTCTCGGTGTTCCGGTCGTTAGACTGGTTCACCATTTTTCTATATCTGCTCCTTGTGTCGACAGGAGCAGTGAGCATATATGCCGCGAGCTATGATTTCGACAATGCCAGTATGTTTGACTTTTCCGAGTTCTCCGGAAAACAGTTTCTTTGGATTGGTCTCTCATTGGTGATCGGCTGTATCATCCTGCTTCTTGATTATCGGGTATATGAGACTTATGCCTATCCCATATACGGTATAGTCATTCTTATACTCATAGCGACGATTTTTCTTGCTCCTGATATAAAGGGTTCAAGATCGTGGCTTGTGTTCGGTCCGGTGAGTCTGCAACCGGCCGAGTTCGGAAAGTTTGCTACNGCNCTCGCTTTAGCNAAACTCTTCAATTCCTATAATTTNGTGCTNAATGCCAAGATAAGTAATTANTTCCGAGCCCTGATCATCATCTTTCTNCCAATATGTCTTATTCTTCTTCAGAGGGAGACAGGAAGTGCATTGGTGTATATCTCACTGATATTTGTGCTTTACAGGGAAGGAATGAGTGGTTTTGTTCTCTTCTCGGTTTTATGTGCCATTATCTATTTTGTGGTCGCTGTCAAGTTTGTCGATCCTCTGATACTTGGCATTCCCGTTGGTGAATTCTCGGTNTTCGTGATCATCATGCTTATCTTTGCNGCNATGTTGCTCTTCTATTGTAGAGACTTCATAATAGCCCGNAATGTCCTTCTATGGTTTATCGGTACCGGGGNTATTGTCGGGATACTTGCAGCCTGCGGTATAGTGCTCAATGGGACAGTNTATTTCCTNACGGTNCTCGGAGTAGCTTTGATTTATACCTTCTTTGAGATGTTCCATCACCGGATAACGAATTTNCTTGTCACNATTGCCTTTGCATTGGTATCGGTGCTGTTNCTTTTCTCNGTCAATTATGTATTCGGGAATGTNCTTGAGCCACATCAGCAGATGCGTATAAAGGTAGCGTTAGGCATAGAGGAGGATCTCAGGGGTGCCGGCTATAATGTAAATCAATCCAAGATTGCCATAGGGTCNGGTGGAGTGGCGGGAAAGGGTTTCCTGAACGGCACTCAGACAAAGCTGAAATATGTGCCGGAACAGCATACCGACTTTATCTTCTGCACAATCGGCGAGGAGGAGGGTTTCATAGGATCTACCGCTGTGCTTGTAGCATTTCTGGCTCTGATACTCCGTATCGTCCATCTCGCGGAACGACAACGCACTCCCTTCGGCAGGGTCTACGCTTATTGCGTTGCTTCAGTACTGATATTCCATTTATGTATTAATGTCGGTATGGTGATAGGGTTGTGTCCTGTGATAGGTATCCCTCTCCCCTTCTTCAGTTACGGCGGCTCTGCCCTATGGGGATTCACAATATTCCTCTTTATACTACTCCGAATTGATGCCTCGCGTAAAGAACGTAGAGATTAAAAATCATCTCAATCCTGATAGATTTTCAGTCTCGGTTGTTTATATATATAGGATGTCAGTATGAAGGGGTATCCGATGCTGTCATATGCTGGAACTATCTCTTTACTCATCCTGACAATTGGTATCATTAATTATAAATATATCATGGCAAATAAACGCGAATTCAAGAAATATGTTGAGGCCGTAGGAGCCTCTGCATGTAATGAAATGATGGACGCCTTCTACACTGTAGAGGGTGCTGACAAGGATGCTATCTCAAAAGCTATCGAGCAGGTGCTCTGTGCTGTAGCGGCCGCTCGCTCGAACTCCAATATTTTCTTTGATAAAGGAGTAAAGGCATTCCCTGACAAGCAGGCATATTCAAAAGAGAAAGCAGCTTTCTTCAATAAACTTTTCTCAAAAATCACAGACGATTTCACAAGCCAGCTTGATGCTGCCCTCAAGGTCTTCAACGGAGCTATTCCGGAAGAGGCAAAAACGAGAAATAAAGAAGCTGTTGCCAATGCGTGATCGGAAATGACCTGCAGTCGGCATGACTTGAAATAATACAACAACACTCTCCCCGGACCAAGGAAGATCCAAAGGTCCGGGGTTTGTTATTAGGACTATCATCAATAATAATGCAGTATGAATATCTGGAAAATATTTCTTGATCTGTTTCATTGGAAAGTTGACATCACCGCTCCTCGCAGAGAGAAGTGCGTGATTTGCGTAGCGCCGCATACCTCCAACTGGGATTTCATACTTGGTCTGGCGGCTTATGGTTCATTAGGAAGAAAGGCAAATTTCCTCATGAAGCAGTTCTGGTTTTTTTTCCCTTTGAAATATATATTAAGGGCATTCGGAGGGATACCTGTACCACGTTCTAAAAAGAAAGGTTCACTCACTGAGAAAGTGATAGAACTCTTCAATAGCCATTCATATGTCAATCTTGCAGTCACTCCGGAGGGGACAAGAAGCGCGACCGAGAAGTGGAAGACAGGCTTTCTTTATATTGCATATGGTGCCAAGGTGCCCATACAGCTTGGAGTGATAGATTATAAAAGGAAGGAGATTATTATCCGGGAAGAATATAATCCCACTGGTAATGTAGAGGAGGATATGAAGGCGATTCGCCGTTATTATTCGGCTTTCACGGATGCAGGAAAATACCCGTCAAAGTTTATCGTTTAATATATAAGTAGCTTAAATCTCCTTATAGATGAATGCTACATTTCAAGATTCCCATGTAATTAAAACGTCATATGAAAGATAGTCGGCTTAACATCTGTGTTGTCCCTATGGAGATATCGTGGGGAGATAAGGATAATAATTTATCTCGCTTGGATAGTATTCTGTCGGGAGTGCATCCGGCTACAGATTTAGTTGTGCTTCCTGAAACTTTCTCCACCGGATTTCCTTCCCCGGCATCTGTGAAAGAATCCGGTATCCCCGGAGAGGAAACGGGAGGCGGTACCATCACTACTGTCAAGAGGCTTGCAAGAAGATATAACCTTGCTATTGCGGGAAGCTTTATTGCGGTCGATAATGGTAAATATTACAACAGGGCATTTTTCATAGAGCCAACTGGTGACACATATTTTGCAGATAAAGCCCATCTATTCAGTATGGCCGGAGAGGATGAGCTGTTTGATAAAGGCTGCAGAAGAATGACTGTCAGGTATCGCAGTTGGAATATATCCATGGTGATCTGCTACGACATCCGCTTCCCGATATGGTGTAGAAACCGTAATAATGAATATGATCTTCTCCTTATCGTGGCCAATTGGCCAAAGGTAAGGATTGATGCATGGAATAAACTTCTTTACGCCAGAGCTATTGAGAATCAAGCATACGTGGCAGGCGTAAACTGTCGAGGTATTGATTTATCAGGTTTCGAATACGATGGCTCATCAAAAATAATTGATTTTAAGGGTAAGGAGATCGCTTCTCAATCAGACGATCTGCTGTATGCCTCCCTCTCTCTTGAGAAGCTTGAAAGCTTTAGGACAAAATTTCCTGCCTGGAAAGATGCAGATGATTTCATTCTGCGGAAATAACTCTTAAGGAGTACAAGGATAGGTATTTGATGTAAAAACTACAACGCCTCAAAGTATAATCTGATTATACTTTGAGGCGTTGTAGTTTTTAACAAGATTATTTATTATCAGTTGTTTAAATGGAATCTTCGGCTATCTTGATTTCACAGAATTTGCAGCCGACATTATAACCTCGCTTACCGTAGGATGACCAAAGATTATATTCTTAATATCTTCAAGAGTCATATCGGCATTCATCATATCAGCACATTGTTGGGCAAGATCAGCAGCTTCTACCCCCATGATATGTGCTCCGATGAGTCGAGAATCCTCCTTGGAAAATATTAGTTTGCATAGTCCGTCAGGTTCACCCATCGCCAATGCTTTCCCGTTTGCACGGAAGAAACTTGTGCCGGTCATGATTTCGATTCCCTCAAGCTTGCATTGTTCTTCGGTTTTACCCGCCATACCACATTCAGGGGTAGTAAAGACTGCAGAAGGCACGATATTGAAACGGATTCGTGATTCTTTCCGATGGATATGCTCAAGAGCGCATTTCCCCTGAAACGACGCCACATGGGCAAGCATCAGTCGTCCGTTGACATCACCTATAGCATAAATACCCTCCACATTGGTCTGCATATTATCGTCAACAGCGATTCCCTTATCAGAGAATTCGATTCCGGCGTTTTCAAGATTCAGCCCTTCGAAATATGGCTTTCGCCCTACTGCCATCAACAGATGCGAAGATGTAACNGACATCTCCTTACCTTTGACTTCATAATTGACNACACACTCGTTGAATTCATTGCGATTTATCTGAGTGGCTTTCGCTCCCGTNATAATCTCCACACCGCGCTTNNACAACGCCTGTTTAAGTCGTTTGGAGATATCCGAGTCNAACGTCGGGATTATCTGCTTCATGAATTCAATGACGGTGACTTTAGAACCGAGNCTATTGAATATAGATGCAAACTCCATACCGATGACACCACCACCGATTATGGTGAGAGATTCCGGGATATTGTCAAGTTCAAGAATACGCGACGAATCCATGACGCATTCAAGATCATGACCGGGAATCGGAAGGAATTTCGATGTAGAACCNGTAGCGATGATAATATTCGTTGCCTCATATTCCACACCATCCGCAACGACTCTCCTTGAATCGACAAACGACGCCTTGGCNTCAATCACATTGACCTTGGCTTGNTTAAGCATAGTCGCGATTCCCTCTCTCAANCCTGAGANGACATTGCTTTTTCGNGCAAGAATCTTGTTGTAGTCGAGCGTGAAGGAGAATTCATCGATGCCGAACTCATCAGCATTTTTGAACTTGCTGACGAGNTCTGCGTCGTGACANAGACATTTTGTGGGGATACATCCTTCATTCAGGCATGTACCTCCTAATCTCCCTCCGTTGAAGAGGGTGACACTCATGCCTGATTTGGCAGNCTCAAGAGCCGTTTCGTATCCACCCGGCCCGGCTCCTATGACTATTAGATCAGTCTTCATTTCTCCTCCTTTAATGCACGGTAGTTGAGAATCGGATGCTTGGCGGCTGTAGTTTCGTCAAGCTTTCTCACGAGCGTGGTGAGAGGTGCGGCTTTCACGTCNTCAGGNTTCTCTCTGGCCTCTTTAGCCACCTTATGCATNACCTCNATNAATTCGTCGAGAGTCTCCTTGCTTTCCGTTTCNGTAGGCTCGATCATCATCGACTCATGGAACAGAAGAGGGAAATAGATTGTAGGTGCATGGAAACCATAGTCGAGAAGACGTTTGGCAATATTNAGGGTGGTGACACCTGTGGATTTATCTTTCAGACCATCGAATACGAATTCATGTTTGCACACTCCTTCGATCGGCAANAGATAATCATCCTTCAGGCTNTCCTTGATATAGTTGGCGTTGAGTGTGGCAAGAGGACCNACATTCTTNATATTCTCCTTTCCTAATGAAAGAATGTAAGCATAAGCTTTCATCATTACGCCGAAGTTGCCGAGATAAGCCGATACATTACCCAAGCTGTGGTCGTTGTTCTCCACCGCAAANGNGCCGTCTTCTCTTTTTACAACGTGCGGGTTGGGAAGGAAATCCACAAGATGTGNAGCTACACCGACAGGACCGGAGCCGGGGCCCCCTCCTCCATGTGGAGTGGAGAATGTCTTGTGAAGGTTTATATGCATGATATCAAAACCCATGTCGCCCGGACGCACTTTNCCGAGCAGAGGATTCAGATTGGCACCGTCATAATAAAGAAGGCCACCGGCCTCATGCACCAGGCGNGCAATCTCAAGAATCTCTGTCTCAAACATTCCCAGGGTATTNGGGTTTGTCATCATGATTCCTGCGATTTCATCATTAAGCAAAGGCTTCAGATCTTCGACATCAATCGAACCATTNGGNTTTGATTTAACCTCTATGACTTCCAGACCTGCCACCATAGCTGAGGCAGGATTTGTGCCATGTGCAGAGTCGGGCACAATCACCTTTTTCCGTTTGAGGTCGCCACGGCTGATATGATATTGTCTCATCACCATCANTCCGGTAAGCTCACCATGAGCTCCCGCATAAGGGTTGAGTGTGAACTCCGCGAGTCCCGCGAGATTGGCAAGCATATTCTGGAGATTCCAGTAGAGCTCAAGGGCACCCTGCGTTGACTTGGGGTCCTGCAAAGGATGAAGATTGAACTCGGGCATTGCGGCGAGTTCCTCGTTGATCTTGGGGTTATACTTCATCGTGCAACTTCCCAGAGGATAAAATCCTGTGTCAACTCCGAAGTTCTTGTTCGAAAGATTGGTGTAGTGTCTCACCACATCCAGTTCACTCACCTCCGGAAGCTCAGCCGGCGACTCTCTCAAAAGATCGGCCGGAATCTCCTTAAGGCCATCACATCCGAAATTATCGGCCGGGAGCTCGTATCCCCTTCTACCCTCTTTCGAAAGTTCAAATATAAGTTTATCGTAGCTTTTCATCTTANTCCTCTGCCATTAATTTCACAAGACGGTCAATCTCCTCTTTTGTACGCTTCTCGGTCACGGCAAATTCCACTTTGCCGTCGCCAAGGAGCACGGGACCCATAATGCCGTTTTCCAGCAGACGCTCGTTCACATTCTCCATGTCAAGATCTGTCTTCAATACAAACTCTTTGAGGAAGGGCTTGTCATATACAGGATGGAATTTTCCTGTCTGAAGCAGTTTGTGATAGAGATAGTGTGCGCCGTCACACGATAGTGTGTTCACCTCCTTGAGACCATTTTTACCGAGAAGTGAGAGATAGATGGTGGCATAGAGTGCCATGAGGCTCTGGTTGGAGCATATGTTGCTGGTAGCTTTCTCACGACGTATATGCTGTTCGCGGGCCTGAAGGGTAAGCACATAGGCACGTTTCCCATCGATATCCTTNGTAGCACCAACCACTCTTCCCGGTATCTTACGGAGCAAACCCTTCGAGCAAGCGATGAACCCGAGATACGGACCACCGAACGACATCGGCATGCCAAGAGTCTGNCCATCGCCACATGCGATATCNGCATTCCATTCAGCCGGAGTGCGCAATACGGCAAGGGTTGAGGGATCTGCATATACCGTCATATAAGCCTTGGCTGCATGAACTGCATCTGCAAGTCCTGTAAAATCCTCGATTATACCATATTTATTAGGAGTAGGTACTATGATACCTGCCACATCACCTTTCCCAAGCTCCTCCTGAATGCGCGAGAGATCGGTGACACCATCCTTCTCCTCGATGACAGTATAATCCACGCCATGGAATTTGAGATAAGTCTTCACCACCTCAACACATCTTTCATATAANGTNGAAGAGATAAGAATCCTGTTTTTCTTCTTTGCGGATGCCACCATCATGAATGCAGCCTCAGCAGCGGCGGTAGCTCCATCATACATTGATGCGTTGGAAACCTCCATCCCTGTCAACTCGCATATCATGCTCTGATATTCGAAAATATATTGAAGAGTTCCCTGCGAAATTTCAGGTTGATAAGGGGTGTAAGCTGTGTAGAATTCACTTCTGCTCAACAAATGGGGCACAACCGAGGGGGAATAATGGTCGTATACACCGGCTCCTGCAAACACAGTGAGCGATTTATTCTTCTCGGCAAGTTCACGGAAATGGCGGCGAAGCTCAATCTCCGACATAGCGGAAGGGATGTCATATTCCTCTTTGAAAATCACCTCTTCCGGCACGTCGACAAACAAATCGTCGACTGAAGAGACGCCGATCACTTCAAGCATCCGGCGTATATCCTCTTCAGTGTGGGGTAAATACTTGTTAGACATTCTTGTTATGATATGCAACCTTCTGGGTAGACGTAGTTTTGTCTTATTCTTCGCAGATCTTTGCGTAGGCCTCGGCATCAAGAAGATTGTCGAGCTCGGCAGGATCGCTGATCTTCACTTTCATTATCCAGTTGGCAAAGGCATCTTCGTTNACAAGCTCGGGAGCATCTTCCAGAGCCTCGTTGATCTCAACAACCTCGCCGCTTACGGGAGAGATGAGGTCGCTTGCGGCCTTCACAGATTCAACAGCNCCGAAATCCTCACCCTGAGAAACTTCGTCGCCAACCTCAGGCATATCTACATATACGATATTGCCAAGGGCGTGCTGTGCATAATCAGTTATGCCTACAGTAGCGATGTNGCCGTCAACCGATACCCACTCGTGAGAATCCGCATAGCGGAGTCCGTCTATTATCTTGCTCATAATATTGATCTTTATTTAATTATTTTTTATAGTTCTTATCGTAGAAACGTTTTTTTACGACTACACCGGGGAAAGTCTTCTTCCTGATGCGTACTTCCACTTTAGTGCCAAGCTTATCGTAAGGCTTGTTGATCATGGCCATAGCCACGCTCTTACCTGTGGAGATAGAACGGTAGCCGGTGGTGATCTCACCAACTTTCTCGCCATCAACTTCCACTGCATANCCATGACGAGGTATCGCATTCCCTTCAAGCTCAATGCCGACAATGCGACGGCTNACTCCCTCNGCTTTTTGTTTGGCAAGCGCCTCTTTTCCGATAAATTCCGGCTTATCGAGTTTTACAAACATGCTAAGGCTGGCNTCTATCGGAGTTATATCTGCACTNAGTTCATCGCCATACAAAGGGAGTCCNACNTCAAAGCGNAGAGTATCNCGACAACCAAGTCCACAAGGCTGCACTCCTGCCTCCATNAGCTTGTCCCAGACTTCACGGATATAGTCGTGGCTACCGTAAATCTCGAAGCCGTCCTCACCAGTGTAACCTGTCCTGCTGACGATTATCTCCTCGTTACCGTTATCAATGGTCTTGAAGTTATAGAAAGGAATATCCTTTACGGAAAGTCCAAGCACTCTTTCCACNGTCTCTTCAGCTTCCGGNCCNTGCACTGCTACTTCTCCGTAATAGGGGCTCTCATCAGTAATNTCCACATCAAATCCTTCGGTGTGGTCTTTAATCCAGTCTACATCCTTTGCGATGTTAGAAGCGTTGATCACAAGGAAGAACTCATTGTCGTTTACCTTATATACAAGGAGATCGTCGACCGTGCCTGCGTTTTCATAGCACATCATGCCATAGAAAATCTGTCCGTCGGGAGCCCCTGTCACATCATTTACAAAGATATGGTTTACATATTTCTCGGCATCGGGTCCTTTGACTCTAACCTCACCCATATGGCTTACGTCGAAGACTCCGACATGATGGCGTACGGCATTATGCTCCTCAGTGATTCCTTTATATTGGATAGGCATGTCAAACCCTCCGAAGGGTGACATCAAGGCCCCCAGTGCAACATGACGGTCGTGGAGGCAGGTTTTGATAAGGTTCTCTTCCATATTAATGGGTTAGTTGGATTGTATCGTTTTATCCGGCAGGCAGCTCAGACCACCATATAGATATAAGGTCCGGTCAGACCGGTTTCAACGGTTCAAAATTAACACAAGAGTATTGAATATCCAAATTTTTTTTCAAAAACTTTTTATTGTTTTCAATCAACTAATAATTATATTATAGCAAATATCCGCGTATATCCCACATTATTGTTATGGTATCATTGATATTCTCAATTGAATTGACGAATTGTATTGTGGCGGATGATTTTTCTTTGCTTCTTTTATTCGGGTCGGAGGAGATTATTATATTATGAAGAATAAGTGCAGTGAGTCGTGTTAACCAAAATTGAATCATCGTTTCCAGTGTTTTGAATTACGGCATTTTTTTAGTAATTTTGCATACTATATTAACCAATTTTAGTAACTAACTTCCTGATATGAAATTAATATTGTCGATTGCCACCCTTCTGCTCACCGCGACATCGGCCACTTCTGCGATAGCACCCTCTCCCCTTTTTCGAGATCCTGTGACTGATGGTGCCGCTGATCCCTGTCTTGTCTTCAATCGCGCAACTAAAGAATGGTGGATGTTGTATACCCAGCGCCGGGCCAACAGCGAAACGGCAGGTGTGGCATATTGTTATGGGAATCCAATAGGTGTGGCTTCAAGTGATGATGGAGGAGCCACATGGGTCTACAGGGGTACTCTGGAACTTGACTTTGAACCGGGACATAATACCTTCTGGGCTCCGGATGTGGTATGGGATGGAGAGAACTATCATATGTTTGTCTCTTATATAAGGGGTGTACGAACCAACTGGGGAGGACAGGCAGTGATGATGCATTATACGAGTCCGGACCTTTGGAACTGGACTTATCAGGGGCCCGCAGAGCTACCCAAGAAGGATGTCATTGATGCGACTCTGCTCCCGCTGCCTGATGGTGGATGGCGAATGTGGTATAAGTGGGACAGTAAGACGTGTCATGCTGACAGTAGAGATCTAAAGGAATGGACAGGAAGTCAAGCTCCTGACATTTCCGACAGGCCGCACGAAGGTGCCAAGGCTTTTCGCTTCAAAGATAAATACTGGATGATTGTCGATGAGTGGCATGGTATGGCTGTCCACTTATCGGATGACCTTATTAACTGGACACGGCAGGAGGAGATGCTACTTGACACTCCGTCAAAACGATTCGATGATTGCCCTACAGGCGCTCATGGTGATGTGGTGGTTGACGGCGACCGAGCGTGGATATTCTATTTTACGCATCCCGGACGTGAAGCACATACACGCGACTACATGGATGAATCAGGCAACATTCCTTATGAGTTGCGGCGTTCATCTATACAAGTTGCAGAACTTGAACTGACTCCCGAGGGAATTTTGGTGACTAAAGATCGTGATTTGCCCGTAGATATAGCTCTTCCGTCGGATCTGTAATCAAACGTGTTAAATAAAATGCATGATAGTGAAGTTTGAGAACTGACTTCATATCATGCATTTTTTTGCTATATGNNAAAAGGAGAAACTATACTTTNAAATGACATAATTGAAAATTTTTATAACAAATCGTTTTAAATTCTTGTATGGTTCAAAAAAAAGAGGTAATTTTGCACTGAAAATGTGTCTGTATACGACACCTTAAAGATTCAGAATATGNGTTATNCCCGCCTCCTTAAGATANAAGCTTANGATATAAGATGGTAAAGCATAGAATCTTCTTTCGCATTCAAATTATTTACATCTATTGTCGTAATAACACAACTTCCTTCCCCAATTATATAAACTTTCCGGATTATGTCAAGAGAACAAGGTACAGACTATTCTCCGGAATCCCAATGTTCTTTTATGGGAGTAAGGGAAATANATAGGTGTTTACGACATGTTTATACACATCAACAATCTTTATGTTCCACGTCAATGATCTAAACGGTATGGAGGATGCTCAACTCTATGAGATGGCTGAATCCATGGGCATTAAAAAGGCATCTTCGCTCTCCCGAGAGGCTCTGACAAATCAAATTCTTGATCTGCAAGCTGAAAAGAGTGCTAAAGATATTGTGTCGAAAACAGCGGATAAGAAGAAGTCAGTCAAAGAGAAGGAACCGAAATCGAAAAAGCCGTCCAAGAAATCTGCAAAGACAGAGACCCAGAGCAAAGCAAAACAAACAAATAAGAAAACTGAANCNGCTGCTCCCGCTCAAGAGAGTGTAGAACTTCCCCAGCCAAANCGCAGAGGCCGCAAGCCTAAAGCGACATCGCCGGAAGTTGTCGAAACCGAGCAGATTGCCTCCGCTGAAACTGTAACACCNGTCGAGGAGCCGNCAGTTAAGACAGATCAAGCAGAGGTTACACCTGCCGCNCCAAAAAAAGGAAAGAAGCGCAAAAAGAATGAAGAGATGCCGGTTCTTACNGATCTCCTTGATGATGCGCNGGAGAAAGCTGAGACAGTAAATCCCGAGNNGGAGCAGGAGATGCNACCTGTAGCTGAGGGAACGTNAGAAAGTCAAGCAGTTGAAGAGAGACCGGAAGTAGAACCGGTAGATCCGGAAAATCCGGCTGAGTCTTCAAATCAGGAGGAGGAGAATCANCAACCTCGTCTTAAGGTATTCACGCCCAGAAACAAGAACTCCCAAAGCGACATTTCATCTCTNACAGCTTTCTTCCCCCCTACAAAAGGAAAGACATTCACNCCTCGTGGTCAGAAACAGGAGCAGAAGCAAAAAGCACCTGTGCAGGAGGTGGTCAATCAAGAAGTGGTAGAGGAGACAGCAGCTCTACCGGTGCCTCAAGCGCAACCGATAGCTTTACGCGATCCGGGAGCAACTACCCAGCANCCACTCACAAAACTACAGAAAAATCAGCTGAAGAAACAGCAGCGCATGCTTCGCCAGAGAGGTCAGGATCCGGCAGCNGCTCTCGACAACTCTTATGATTTCGACGGGATNCTNAATGCGTATGGTGTGCTTGAAATCATGCCTGAAGGTTATGGCATCCTGCGTTCGAGCGATTACAATTATCTTGCCAGTCCCGACGACATATANGTAACTCAGAACCAGATAAAGGAGTATGGTCTTAAGCCGGGAGATGTAGTTGAGGCTTCCATTCGTCCTCCCCGTGAAGGCGATAAGTTCTTCCCCCTTGTAAAGGTTCTTTCAATCAACGGTCTTTCTCCGGAAAGAATACGCGACCGAGTGCCCTTCGAGCATCTTGTGCCCCTNTTCCCTGATGAGAAATTCGATCTCACCAAAGGCTCNAGCTGCAATATCTCCACTCGTGTGGTGGATATGTTCGCNCCTATAGGNAAAGGACAGCGCGCGCTCATCGTAGCCCCTCCCAAGACAGGTAAGACAATTCTTCTTAAAGATATAGCCAACGCAATTTCTGAAAATCATCCCGACACACATATTATCATGCTCCTTATCGACGAGCGTCCCGAGGAGGTGACAGATATGGCGAGAAGTGTCAATGCCGAGGTGATAGCATCTACTTTCGACGAGCCGGCAGAGCGTCACGTGAAGATTGCGAACATAGTTCTTGAAAAGGCAAAACGTCTTGTGGAATGTGGCCATGANGTAGTAATCATGCTTGATTCCATCACTCGCCTTGCCCGTGCGTTCAATACTGTATCTCCTGCTTCCGGCAAGATTCTTTCCGGTGGTGTCGATGCCAATGCACTCCAACGTCCTAAGCGTTTCTTCGGAGCAGCACGTAACATCGAGAACGGGGGTTCGCTCACAATCATCGCTACCGCGCTCACAGAGACCTCTTCAAAGATGGATGAGGTGATCTTCGAGGAATTCAAGGGCACCGGCAATATGGAGCTNCAGCTCGACCGNAAGCTCTCCAACAAGCGCATATTCCCNGCAGTAGATATCATTGCGTCGTCAACACGTCGCGACGATCTCCTGCTTCCGCAAGAGACACTCAACAGAATGTGGGTGCTCCGCAATTATCTTGCCGATATGAATTCTCTGGAAGCCATGGAATTCATTAAGAANCGTATGGAGATGACNCGCAACAACGAGGAACTCCTCGTAACAATGGANAGATAATCAATCAGCGTAAATCCTTGATAGAAGCTTTATGAGTGAAAAGACCAATGCCGCACGTATCCTCGACCGGATGAAGATAGCGTATTCGCTGGTAGAGTATACGGTAGATCCTGACAATCTCGCTGCCGATCATGTGGCCGCGGAACTTAACGAACCGATTGAGCAGGTGTTCAAGACACTTGTGCTCCGTGGTGATAAAACGGGCATATTCGTATGCGTGGTGGCAGGAAACAGAGAGGTCGANCTTAAGAAGGCTGCCAAAGTATCGGGAAACAAGAAAGCTGAGATGATAGCTATGAAAGAACTGCTCCCTCTCACCGGTTATATCCGGGGAGGGTGCACTTCTATCGGCATGAAGAAGAATTATCCTGTCTTCGTAAGTGAGGAGGCGACAGANTTCCCCTTCATTTATGTAAGCGCCGGAAAACGCGGATTNCAGATAAAGCTGGCTCCGCAGNATCTTCTGAAAGCTGCCAATGCCACGCCGGCCGATATCGCTACAGATCCAACTGATGCATAATCCAAANTATCCTTTATGAATACCTTTGGAAAGAATCTTACGCTGACAACTTTCGGAGAGAGTCATGGTCCGGCCATGGGAGGAGTAATCGACGGCTTCCCTGCAGGATTCAGAATTGATTTTGATAAGCTATATGAAGAGGTGGCTAAACGTCGACCGGGAAGCTCAGCTCTTGTTACGGCGAGAAACGAGAAGGATTTTCCTGAATTCCTGTCAGGTATCAATCCTGACGGTATCACACTCGGGACACCCATCGGATTCATTGTACGGAATGTCGACCACCGTTCCGGCGACTATGATGAGATGGCTCTTTTGTATCGTCCTAATCATGCCGACTACGCCTACGACCAACGATATGGTATACGCGATCCGAGAGGGGGGGGAAGATCAAGCGCAAGAGAGACCGTCAACTGGGTTGTAGCCGGGGCGCTCGCGTCGCAATGGCTTGAATCGCAGGGTGTCACTATCCAGGCGGAACTCTCTCAAGTAGGAGATATTGTTGATGATGACGTATTTTCTGATGTCATGCGCGAGGGTACCCACTCCCCTATCCTGAAGGTCTCGGAAGAGAAAAAGAGGGAGATGCATGACCTTATCAAGAAAGTGAAAAAGGATGGTGACAGTGTTGGCGGACGGGTATCTTGTCTTGTAACAGGTCTTAAACCCGGCATCGGAGGTCCCGTGGCTGATAAATTGCATGCCTCACTCGCTCAGGCGATGATGTCGATAAATGCTGCCAAAGGTTTTGAATATGGAATTGGATTCAAGGCTGCGGCTTCATATGGGATTGAGATAGCCGACCGATTTATAGCTCCTGAAGATCCGAATGGCCGAATTCTGACCTCTACAAACTACAGTGGAGGTATTCAGGGGGGTATATCTAACGGTATGCCTGTATACTTTCATGTGGCTTTCAAACCGACTCCCACAGTGATGCGTTCTTTGGAGACTGTTGACAAAGAGGGGCGTTCAGCCATTCTGAAGCCGGCAGGCCGACATGATCCCTGTGTAGCTGTGAGAGCGGTATTTGTGGTCAAGGCAATGGCGGCTCTTGTTATTGCCGACCATATGATTGCAGAAAAATAGTAAGATAATGGACTATGCCGAATATCTGAACGGTATCTTTCCGAATACCAAGGTGCAGAAAATATCCGTCAACGCAGGATTCACCTGTCCTAACAGGGATGGGACGATCGGTGTTGGCGGATGCTCATATTGCAGAAACGACTCATTTTCCCCTACTTATTGTCGCACCGGTCAATCAGTAAAGGATCAGATTGAGCAAGGGAAACGGTTCTTCTCAAGAAAATATAAAAATATGAAGTATCTCGCCTATTTTCAGAGCTATACCAATACATATGGCAGAGAAGCCGGCCACCTTGAAAGAATATATGCGGAAGCTCTGGAATGTGAGGATATAGTAGGGCTTGTGATAGGAACGCGACCTGACACGGTAAGTGACGAAGTAATGCGTTTATTGAGCGAAATAAACAGCTCAGTGCCTGTTTTCCTTGAGATAGGTGCCGAAAGTTCTTCCGATGACACACTCTCGTTGATCAACCGTAACCATACCTGGGAAGATGTGGTAGTGACAGTAGGGAAGGCTGCCAAGAATAAGATCCACTGCGGACTGCATCTAATCGCCGGATTGCCGGGCGAGGACAATAAACAGGTTATCAGAAATGTAAGGGAAGCATGTGCCCTCCCTATCGAGACTCTAAAACTTCATCAGCTCCAGATATTGAAAGAGACAGTGCTATATCGTCAATGGAAAGATGGTATAGTGAATGTGAGACCTTATACTCTTGATGAATATCTTGACCTTTGTGTCGAGATATGCCGTGTTGTTCCGGAACACATAGTCATTGAGCGTTTCCTTTCCCAAAGCCCTCCTGATATGGCGGTGGAACCCAAGTGGGGGTTGAAGAACTATCAATTCGTAAATCTTCTTAAAAACAAGTTACGAAATGAACTGTCGCCGAGTTCTCACCCTTTATAATATTATAGAGTTATTAACGTCAACAAGATGAAACCATATATTTCATTGGCTACAACAGCGATCATGTTGTCGCTATCAGCTTTGGCGAGAGCTGATATAAAAGTTAATCTGCCTGCTGATATAAATTCAAAAGGTATAACCTCAAGCCATTATCTTCTGTCGAATCTGAAGAATGCACGACGCCAGGCCGACCTTATAAGGCTTGACGATAAGGTGCAGACTAAAAACAATGTTGCAACCATCAGTCTTGATTCCACATCTCCGGCCAGATATCAGGTNGTNTTACCGGGAGTCGANGAGGAGATTCAGATTTTCGCCAATCCCGGCGACGATTTNACTCTTGATGTGCAATCGATAGCNCCNTTGAGATATANTGTAAGCGGAACACCCCTTATGGAGGGTATTTCAGCTATCAGAGAGAACTCCGCTCCTTTGATTGAACGTTTCAGTGTTCTTACGCCTCCGGCGTCTGAGTCGCAGCGTGCAGAGATCGAACANCTCTATTCCTCTTATCAGGGGGTACTTGAGAATTACATTAAAGAGTTTCCGGCTTCCCCTGCTGTCTGTTATGCTCTTTTATCCATGGATGACGCCTTGTTTGACAAATATACCGCGGGATTGTCGAAAGAGGCAACTGCCTCACTGCTTTATCCCTTTGTAGAACAGAGGAAAACTGCATTCTCGGAGGAGAAACGGCATAGGGAGAAGCTTGAAAATCTTCAGAGCGGAAATGTCACCGCACCTATGTTCAATCTTGAGAATACNGAGGGTAAGAAAGTCAGTCTTGCAGAGTTCCGTGGCAAATGGGTGATTCTTGATTTTTGGGGTAGCTGGTGTATATGGTGCATAAAAGGTTTCCCGGAGTTGAAGGAGGCTTATAAGAAATATGACGGTGTGGTTGAGATAATCGGTCTCGACTGCAACGAAAGCCAGGAGGCTTGGAAAGCAGCTGTAGCGAAATATGAATTACCNTGGGTGAATCTCTATTGTCCGAAAGGTGATCCTCTTCTTCGTGATTACGATATACAGGGTTTCCCGACTAAGGCAATAATNGANCCGGAAGGGAAGATCAGGAATATCACGGTAGGTCATAATCCTGATTTCTTCAATATACTGGATAATCTTATTTCNGGAACGGCGAAGTAGATTATTGAAAAAACAAAAATGGGGCCGATNCCTATGACTTTTTAGTCAATATAGGCATCGGCCCCATTTTTATTGTTCAATCCGGATCTGTCTCCCCGTCTNCTCAGACATCAGCATCTCCTACGATTACAAANCCGGAAGCGGGATTAAGAGTTACCTTCACTTTGGAGGGATCTTTCATTTTNAGGTCTTTTTTCACCGGCTCGGCAGATTTACCATCGTCGATTATNAANGCATTACTNTTCTTGCCGAGTATNGAGAGATCAAGTTCAAGCTTCAAGGGCTTATCAAGATTGCTNACTCCACCGATATACCATTTGTCGCCATGTCTGCGCGCAAGCACTACATATTTNCCNGGATANCCGTCTATCAGTTTTGTNTCATCCCAGGTGGTAGGGACATTCTTCAGGAACTCCATAGCTACTTCCGGAGCATCTGTAAGATTATTCGGAGCCAATGCAAAATATTGCACGGGATTCTGGAAAAGCACTGANAGCGCCAACTGGAACGCATCGGTAGTGCGGCGGATATTACCGCCATCGTTTCCACGGTTCATTCTCTTGTTCATAAANGAGCCTCCATACTCCATTATNGCCCCNGCATTACGTATGAAAGGGTGAAGAGTGGCATGAAGTGACTCCTTGTCGCAGAAGTCCTGGCTGAAAATCATATTCTCCGAAGCCAGCACGGCCTCAGCTCCAACGAAGTTGGGATACATCNGCTCCCAACCGCGAGGAAGTGTACAGCCGTGGACTACAACATCAATTCCATGATCGGCCGCATCACTGAATATATCCTCATAAAGTCGCATGGTCTCCTGTTTATCGCCTCCGAAGAAGTCAACTTTTATAGCATCGACTCCATTATCTTCCAGCCATTTCATCCATTGTTTCCTGACTATGGGACGATCCATAAGGTTGACGGGGCCTTGTTCGATGTCATTCCAATGGCCGGATGAGGAGAACCATAATGTAGGCTTCACGCCTTTGGAATGAGCATAGGCTATCAGTTGCTCCATCTTCTCTTTCCCTATATTTGTGTTCCACCAATTGTCGATAAGGACATTGTCATATCCCATCTCTGCGGCGAAATCTATATAGGTCTTCTGGTCATCGTAATTGATACTGTTGTCTTGCCAGAGAATCCAGCTCCAGGTTCCCTTTGCAGGACGAGGTGCTTTCTTTACCTCATAGAGAGGATCCACAAGATCCCAGGGTAATGTGGTTTCCGCTATGGGTGCAAGTGTCTCGCCAATAGCCATCACTCGCCATGGGGTATANCCGGGGAGCTTCACGCCGGGCTCCGCACTGCCGTTACCATTGTTTTCTCCCTCCATAGGGAAAGCGATCTTATATCCTTTCCCATCGAAATCACTGAGATGCGAACCGCANTAGTAGCCATCTACTCCGGATTCTGTTATGAGTGCCCATATCCCGTCGGGAGTCTTGAACAGAGCCGGAAATGTGAAGCCATGTCCATATTCCGATTTCTGATTCATCGGAGCGTCCACCACATAGTATTCCTCATAACTGGGTTTGGTGCGTTTCCAGCCGATCATAGGATCAGACTGGGAAGTCAGGAATGTGGTTGTACCC
This sequence comes from Bacteroides sp., assembly GCA_014801605.1. Classification (GTDB taxonomy): domain Bacteria; phylum Bacteroidota; class Bacteroidia; order Bacteroidales; family Muribaculaceae; genus Lepagella. Next base: position 16,234 of record JAAVDU010000034.1, on the reverse strand, counting down.
TCCGGAAACACGAAACCGCTGCTTTCATTCATCACCCGCATCGATCCACGCTCACTTTGCCGGGGCACACGATATCTGTAGGCCACCCCGTCGTCGGCTACGTGCCATTCCATCTCAAGCTTGTTCTTGTTGGTCGAATCGGCATATTTTATCTTCGCAGAGGTAGCATCAACCTTGATATTGCTTTTCTTTATTTTTGACTGTGAATACTCCTTTGCTATCTTATCTGTCTTGACCTCGCTTTCCTTGAGTCCCTTTGACAGGTCAGTGAAGTCCGTAGTCAGTCCCAGCGGAGCCTCCTTGATAACCGTTTTTCCGTTAAGAGTCACCGTATAGATGGGTTGCCCTTGAGTGTCAAGAGATGTTGTGACTACGATTTTACCGGAGGGGCTGGTGATTACGGCCGCTCCTGCCAAGAGCGCTCCGGAGAGTGTCATGGTTGATAATAGGAATCTCAGGTTCATTTGATATTCAGGTTATTATAAGTATTTTGAGTTCAATCCACTGCTAAATTACAAAAATTTTATCAATTCTGCAACAGAAAAGAATTGTTCCGACTCCTTATTTTGAGTAAGTTCGGTATTTATATTTAATTATCAGAAAATTCCACCCTCTATATGGTTATGATGGTATGGTCCCGGTGAAATGTAAATAACCTTTGCTAAGTAGTTCCGAATGGTAAAAGCGATATTTTATAACCCTTACCCTGATTTACATTCACTTTTTTTGTAATTTTGCAATGATGTTGAATCTGTGTTTATCTGATTCCTTCGGTTAATCCGAAGAAACCGAGTTTTCTTTCTACACTCCTGTAGAATACATGCTTCAACTTCAATTAAAATCTTATTGATCTGATATGAACTATTCGCTTTACATAGCCCGACGCATGTCACTCTCCTCCGGAAAGCGACACAATGCTCCGGCGGTAACTGTTGCTGTGGCCGCTGTAGCCCTTGCAGTGGCTGTTATGTTGGCATCGGTTGCCATTGTCTTCGGTTTTAAAAAGGAGATCCGTGATAAGATTGTTGGATTCAACAGCCATCTATCACTATTCCCCTCCCCTGCTTCAGCTTCTGAAGAGAGTTTGATAACTCTCACTCCATCTTTAACGGCGGAGCTGGATTCAGTGCCATTCATCACAGGCTACTCCCTTCAGGCTGCCATACCGGCAATCTTCAAGACATCAACCGACTTCAAAGGGGTTTATCTCAGAGGGCTTTCGGGGGATAATGCCATAGATCTCATCAGGAGAAATCTTGACGAGGGTGAACTTGTTGATTTTACACTTCCTGAAAACAAGGATAAGGTAGTTATTTCGGAGGCTGCCGCACGCCAGCTCGGTCTCAAGACCGGTGACAAAATTGACACATATTTCATTAGTGACGAGGTTAGGGTAAGACGTCTTGAGGTGATAGGGATCTATAATACCCACTTTGATCAATATGACGATATAATGGTATTCGGTTCTCTCCCTCTGGTGCAACAACTCGGTCAGCTTGAGCCCGATCAGGGAACTTTTCTTCAGATATCGACCGACAATTTCGATAAGATAGCAGAATATACCCACACTCTTCAGACACATCTGAACACAGCTCTCGCAGAAGGAAGACTCGACCGTCTTTACTCCACCGACAATGTGCTGAATCAGGGTATGGGATATTTCAGCTGGCTTGCCCTGCTCGACACAAATGTGACTGTGGTGCTTGTTCTTATGATGATTGTGGCTTGTATCACTCTTATTTCGGCGATGCTTATAATCATTCTTGAGAAGAAGCGGGTGATAGGTATGCTTAAGGCGTTGGGAGCGCCTACTTCAAAAATTCGTGAGATCTTTGTTTTCCTTGCTTGTAAGATAGCCATTATCGGCCTCTCCGTTGGCAACACCATTGTTCTGCTGCTGATATGGTGGCAGTCAAGAACACANTTCTTCTCCCTTGACCCTGATTCATATTATATCGACTTTGTTCCTGTTCACATTGACTGGCTCACAGTANTGCTATTGAATATAGGAATCCTATTAGGGATATATCTNTCCCTCATTCTNCCATCGCGGTTTGTGGCAGGTATCACTCCGGCGGAGACCATGCGCTATGAATGACGACTTTAGTTGGTTTAAGAATATTTAACGGCAAAGCGGAAGCCTTTGNTTCAACTACGCGCCTACGGCATTTGTTCTATTTTTGGCACGTTATTTGAACGATGTCCCTATTGACAAATTGTTACTGATAAGTATTCTTAAAATTAATTATATACTATGGCAAATGGAAAGATTGGGGTAACTACTGAAAATATTTTCCCCGTAATCAAGAAGTTTCTATACAGTGATCACGAGATTTTCCTTCGTGAGCTTGTCTCCAACGCTATTGATGCCACTCAGAAACTGAAGACCCTCTCCTCTTTCGGAGAGTTCAAAGGTGAACTGGGTGAGATGAATGTCTATGTAAAAGTTGACAAGGAGGCCGGGACACTCACGATTTCTGACCATGGCATCGGTATGGATGCCGATGATATTAACAAATATATCAATCAGATTGCATTCTCAGGAGCAGAGGAGTTTCTCGCAAAATATAAAGACACCGCTAATTCTATAATAGGTCATTTCGGTCTCGGATTCTATTCCGCCTTTATGGTAGCCAAGAAGGTNGTTATTAAATCNCTCTCCTACAAAGAGGGAGCGAAGGCTGTGGAATGGGTCTGCGACGGNAGTCCTGAATATGAGATGCAGGAGACCGAGAAGTCGGAGCGAGGAACNGATGTAATCCTTTATATAGACGATGACGACAAAGAGTTTCTTGAGCAGGATAAGATCGACGGNCTCCTGAAGAANTANTGCCGGTTCCTCCCTGTGCCTGTCATTTCAGGCAAAGTCAAGGAATGGAAAGATGGCAAGTATGTCGACACGGATAAGGATAATGTGATCAACGCCACCGAACCTTTGTGGACAAAGAAGCCGAGCGAACTGACCGATGCGGATTATCTTACTTTCTATCACGAACTGATGCCGGGGTTTGAAGATCCNATGTTCTGGATCCATCTTAACGTGGATTATCCTTTCACCCTTACAGGTGTCCTTTACTTCCCCAAGATCCAGAGTAATTTCGATATTCAGAAAAACCGGATACAGCTCTACTGCAACCAGGTGTATGTCACTGATCAGGTTGAGGGAGTGGTGCCNGAGTTCATGACTCTCATGCAGGGTGTGATNGATTCGCCCGATATCCCGTTGAATGTGAGCCGCAGCTACCTGCANGCTGACCAGCAGGTGAAGAAGATTTCATCNTACATTTCAAAGAAGGTAGCGGAGAAACTCGACAAGATGTTTAAGTCAGACCGCAAGAGCTTTGAGGAGAAATGGGACGACATCAAGGTGTTTATTGAATATGGAATGCTCACGGATGAGAAGTTCTATGATTCTGCCAAGTCGTTCTTCCTCNTGAAAGATGTCAACGGCAACTACTACACTTTGGAGGAATACCGCAAGCTTGTGGAGTCGGAGCAGACTAACAAAGATAATGATGTGGTCTATCTATATGCCACCGACAAGACGGCACAGTTCACCTATATAAAGGCNGCTGAGGATAAGGGATATAATGTGCTCCTGATGGATGGTCAGCTCGACAACCATATCATCGGCCTTCTTGAACAGAAACTTGATAAGACTCGCTTTGTGAGGGTTGACTCTGATATACCTGACCGTCTGATAGTAAAGTCTGACAGTAAGGAGGCCGGCCTCTCGCCGCTTCAGACAGATATTATGTCGACTGTGGTGAAATCACAGATCCCTGAGATTGAGAAAGCCCAGTTCATTGTAAGTTTTGCAGCCCTCAAGGCAGATGATGCTCCTGCTACTGTCACTCAGAACGAGTTCATGCGTCGTATGAAGGAGATGGCTAATATGCAGCCCGGTGGCGGATTCTACGCGCAGATGCCTGACAGCTATGAGCTTGTTCTGAATACTGAGCAACCGGTAGTCAAGAAAATAATAGATCTCGCAACATCATCGCTTGAGGCTGAGGTTACACCCCTGCGTGCGGAGATAGAGACTCTTAACAATGAGATTTCAGCAGCCCGGAAGGAAGCGACCGACAAGAAGGAGTCGGCTCCCGATCTGAGTGAGAAGGAGAATAAAGTGGCTGAGTTGCGTAAGAAAGAGGAAGATATTATAAGTAAATATGCTTCCGAGCAACCCAAGGTGCGTCAGATTATTGATCTCGCCCTTCTGCAGAGTCATCTTCTCACCGGTGAGAGCCTGAATGAATTCATAAAGCGTTCGGTATCACTTCTCTAATTTTTTCTATCCGAAAGCGTGAATATATAGTACAGTAAAAGAGTGCCTGTAAACGAATTCGTTTACAGGCACTCTTTTACTGTATAGCCCTCTCCTATTCATCTTTCAGGATCAAGCTATCGTGGATTTCACTTCTTGAATGGAGTGTCGCTTACGTATACCTTGAAGTCCTTGATCGCTCCGGGCACCTCACTCTCCATGCGAGGCAGATACTGTATTGCCGAGATCTTCTTCTTACCTCCGAGATCTATCACCACAGCGTGGGGATAGGGAGAGTCGGATGTAGTGCTCCAATATGTTGACTCCTGAAGATCGAATATCTTATCGGCCGACCTATTGACCCCCTTCACATCCTCGCTGTCGGCATAATCTACGATCCAGGGTTCACGCGACAGGCGCTCGCCGTTTTGGTCAAGAACGTAGAATTCGGCTATGGCCGCATTATCCTTTCCATCGATCGAGCTAAGAGCTTCGAGGCACAGATATCTACCCTCTACTGTAGTCGGAAGTTTGCGTTCCTGCCATCCGTTGCCTGGATNGAACGATCCTGTCAATACCGGTTTCTCTCCTGAGAGATCAAGGCTTTCACCTTGAAGTCGGTGAAGTAGTGGCTTTTGCACNTGGAGATTGTCGAGCAATGGAGTAGTCAGACCTTCGCTGACGGCAGCTTTTGGTCCTACGATATCAAACACCATGATCTCGTTCTCACCCTTCTTGAGCCAGCATCCGGGCATATATAAGGTCTGCTGAGGTCCGATCTCCCATATTCTACCCAGAGGATGGCCGTTGACATAGACAAGTCCTTTGCCCCAGGTCTCGAAATTCAGGAATGTGTCAGATGGCTTGCTCACATTGAAAGTGCCTTTATAGACACCTATCGGGAGACGTCCATCCTCTCCGGGCGTGAAGGCTCCAATCGGATAGTATTCCATTGACTCGTAGAATTCCGGAGTATCCTCAAGATTGAATACTTCCCAGTTCTTAAGGTCACAGACGAATGGATAACCATCCCTATCTTCTGATATTGTCACATTCTCCGTGATTCCTTTGAAGTCTTTTATAGCACGACCGAAATTTATTCGGCCCATGGCCTCTACGAGGATATCAAGCTTCGCATCTTTTCCACAGGGAGGGAGTGTTATCTCCTTCTCACCGTTTCTCCGGTCGAGCTTACCGATATATTTACCATCTACAAATATTTGAGCGAAGTCATGAGGATCGTTGACAGTTAAGATCCCCCCTTTCTGCAGTTCGGGTAAGGTGGTCCTGTAAAGGATACTTCCGAAACCCTGATCGAATTCCTCCATTGTGGCTATATCAGTCACTTTCTTGGATGTCGGCAGATTCGGGAAAAGTGGAGCCACCATATCGAAATCAAACTTTTTGACTGCAATAGGTTTGATGGTAGCCGGCACCGGGGGGAGCTTCTTACCGTCATAGTATTTGGCAAGAGTCTTCCTGAGATCCCAGTATTTCGGTGTGGTCTGCCCGCTCTCGCTTATAGGGGCATCATAGTCATATGATGTGACGTCGGGTGCGAACCCGGGAGAATTGGCGCCGGCCCAATGACCCCAGTTTGTGCCGCCGTGTGTCATGTAAAGACTGAACGAAATACCTTTTGACAGCATCTCGTCGATACCCTCAATCATATCGGCAGCAGGACGTGTCTCATGATTGGCACCCCATTTGTCAAACCATCCGCTCCAAAATTCAGAGCACATCAACGGGCTTTCCGGACGCAGTTCTTTAAGACGGGCAAATTGCTGGTCGATGTTAGCTCCTGTACCGAAGTTCATGGTCCAGATAAGATCGTCAAGTCCATTCAGAGTGAAGTTTGACGACCAGTCACATTGGAAGAGGGTCACATCATCTCCGAAATTCTTTCTCAGCATATCGCGGATGTTGCCTACGTATTCCTTNTCTTCACCATATGAGCCGTATTCATTCTCTACCTGCACCATGATTATCGGNCCACCATCGGCAATGGTCAANCCTTTTACCTGATCGGCCACTGNTTTCTGGAAAATATCCACTCTCTCAAGGAAGTACGGATCATTCTCCCTTAACCGGATATCTTTCTTCTTCAGCAACCACCAGGGGAGGCCTCCCATCTCCCACTCCGCACAANCATACGGGCCGGGACGAAGTATAACCTTCATGTCGTTTGCTTGACAAAGCTTTATGAATTCCGCAAGGTCATTCTGTCCGGTAAAATCAAANTCACCCTCTTTGGGTTCATGCGCATTCCAGAATGTATAGAGACAGATGGTGTTCATCCCGAGAGCCTTGCAGAGTTTTATCCTTTGATCCCAATAAGGACGTGGAATACGGGGATAATGGAGTTCNGCCGCCTTTACTACAAAGGGCTCGCNATTGAGAAGGAATGTGCCATTCCCGGCTTCGAACTTACCTTTCTCCACCACGGCAGANGCTGAAGCGGCAAATGGGAAGGTGAAGGCGGATAATGGATTNCCGTAGGCAGCCGTCATTGATGCGGCTGTCAAGGCAACACAAATCAGAGTCCGTTTCATATTAGATTATTAAGTTGTTGGTTGATATGGNTCTGTTCAAATATTCAAAACNTCAGGGCGAACTGTNNANNCNNTCGCTCTGAAATCGGTTATTGNGAAAAACAGGACACGCTCATGTGAATTTTTCACAGGGCGTGTCCTATCTTCATTCACAATTTATTTCTTATGTACGTTGTGGATTGCCTGCAAATTCATTTGCCGCATGTATCCATCGGACAACGTGGTTTGATCTGTTTGAAGAAATCATTACCCTTGTTGTCTACAAGGATAAACGCAGGGAAGTCTTCAACCTCGATTTTCCAGATTGCCTCCATTCCGAGTTCGGGGTATTCAAGCAGCTCAACATTCTTGATGGAGTTCTTAGCAAGGATAGCGGCAGGTCCGCCGATTGATCCGAGATAGAATCCACCATGCTTTTTGCATGCATCAGTCACCTGCTGGCTACGGTTGCCTTTGGCAATCATGATCATCGAACCACCTGCCTCCTGGAATTGGTCGACATAGGGGTCCATACGACCGGCGGTAGTCGGACCGAATGATCCTGAGGGGAGCCCGTCCGGTTTCTTGGCAGGACCGGCGTAGTAAATTGGATGATCCTTCAGATACTGAGGCATCGGCTCGCCGGCATCAAGACGCTCCTTGATTTTCGCATGCGCAATGTCGCGACCCACGATGATAGTACCGTTGAGTGAGAGACGGGTCGAGACAGGATACTTATTAAGTTCTTCAAGCACCTCCTTCATAGGACGGTTGAGATCGATCTTCACTACTTCACCCTCTCCGGCATTACGCAGATTCTCAGGGATGAGCTCTCCGGGGAATTTGTCAAGTTTCTCAATCCAGAGTCCATCCTTGTTGATCTTGGCTTTGACATTGCGGTCGGCCGAGCAACTTACACCCATACCGACAGGGCACGATGCACCATGACGGGGGAGACGGATCACCCTTATGTCGTAAGCGAAATATTTCCCTCCGAACTGTGCGCCCAGACCGATATTGTGAGCAGCCTCAAGGAGCTCTTTCTCAAGCTCTACGTCACGGAAGGCCTGACCGTACTCGTTGCCGTGGGTCGGGAGGTTGTCATAATACTTCACGGATGCTTTCTTCACAGTGGCCAGATTGAGCTCAGCGGAGGTTCCGCCAATCACAAAGGCGATGTGGTAAGGGGGACAAGCGGCTGTGCCTAATGTTTTCATCTTCTCGATCAGGAAAGGCACAAGAGTTTTCTTGTTAAGGATAGCCTTTGTCTCCTGATAGAGGTATGTCTTGTTGGCAGAGCCACCACCCTTAGCCACGAAGAGGAAGTTATATTCTCCACCCTCTGTGGCATGTATCTCGATCTGTGCAGGAAGATTGCAACCTGTGTTGACTTCGTCATACATTGTCAGAGGTGCATTCTGTGAATAGCGCAGATTGTTCTCTGTATATGTCTTGTATACGCCATGCGAGATCTTCTCCTCGTCGTCGCATCCTGTCCATACACTCTGTCCTTTATAGGCCACGCAGATGGAGGTACCGGTATCCTGACAGAACGGAAGCACTCCCTTAGCCGCAACTTCAGCGTTGCGGAGCATTGTGAGAGCCACATACTTGTCGTTTTCCGAAGCCTCCGGATCCTGAAGAATCGCGGCTGTCATGTTGTTGTGCTCTCTGCGCAACATAAAGGAACAGTTGTGGCTTGCTACGTTGGCGATTATAGTCAAGGCCTCCGGATCAACAACGAGCATCTCATGTCCGTTCCAGTTCTCTACCTTTACGTAGTCTTTTGTAATCAGTTCATATTCCGTAGTATCAGGACCGAGTGGAAACATCTCCTGATAGTGAAAAGGTTTTGTGGCCATAATATAAGGTATGGTTAAGATGAATTTTTGGGTTTATCCCGACGCTTGCGGGGAGATCGTCCCTTATGCGCCTATGTCGTGCAAAATTAATAAAAAATTTCTATACCACAAATCAAACTGACATATTTCAGAGTCTGTAGAGTCAACTGACGCTCATTAACATTTTTTATTTGTGTTTTACTCACTTTTTGTGTAATTTTGTCATAATGAAATTGTGAGCACCTTTTAAGAAGCACATGGTTTCATGCAGTCAGGAATCGGCGGGATGATAGATTTCGTGTCTTCCGGATTCCGCCACACCGATTTAATCCGGGGTGATTATCCTTATAACATCAACTTATTATTCTCTCCCTTTTAAAATGAGCACGAAAAGAATAACGGGTATTTTTTGTACGTTACTTTTGGCAATCCTCCTTTGCGCGGTATCTGTCGATACCTGGGGGGCCAAGAAAACCACTAAGTCAAAAGCTAAAACCACAGCGGTAAAAAAGACTACGGCTAAGAAGAAAACCACATCTTCCTCCAAAAAGAAGTCTACCGCAAAGAAGACCTCGACGTCGGTTAAGAAAACCGGCGTAAAAAAGTCAACCACCAAGCGTAAGACTACCAAAAAGAAGACTACACGTAAGAGAAAAACAGCCTCTGCATATAAGCCTTATACTCCGCCGGCAGAGCCGATTCTGAACGACTCCCTTACCATGCGGATAAACGACGGATTGATAAGCTGGGTGCCGGAGAATCTGAATCCGGGCGGTCTGAGAGTCAATAGTGTGATTGCCGATAGCCGTACCCGCACTGCAAAGGTAGGACTCAACGAGAATTTCACCTACCTCCCCGTCACACAGGATCTTATTAACGATATGAGGCAACAGGTATCCGCTCTGTTGCCCGATTCCATATCGGATTACTATGTCTCGCTCAATGTGGGGACCCGCAATTATTCATATTACATCACCAAAGTAGACAAGCTTCCGGAGATGTATCGGAAAAACGTACCCTTTGTTGTTGAAGTAAATCCCTTTGTCGATCCCAAGAAGGGTATGCAGGGTGATATCGTTGCCCTTTGGCATAGCCATGGCAGATACTTCAAACCCGGTTCAGGCAGCTGGATGTGGCAGAGACCGCAACTTTTCGAATGTGCGGAGGATACTCACACTATGGCTTATGTTCTCCCCTTCCTTGTCCCCATGTTGGAGAACGCGGGGGCATATGTTATGCTTCCGAGAGAGCGTGATGTGAATAGGAATGAGGTCATTGTGGATAACGATGTAAACGAGTACGGGCAGATATTCTCCCAGCCGTATTATAAAGAGATGACCGGCGACAGGAAATGGGCTACAGGAGCGGAGGAGGGTTTCATATACGACCTTCCGGATTTCCGCGACACGGAGAATCCTTTCGAGAATGGCACATATCGTCAGACCACCACGATTGCCGGCGGAACCCCCTCGGTGGCTGCATGGTATGCCGATATTCCTGAAGATGGAGAGTATGCTGTCTACGTAAGCTACAAATCTCTTCCGAATTCCACTAAAGATGCCCGTTACACAGTGAATTATTCCGGAGGCACCCGGGAGTTTGTCGTCAATCAGACTATGGGCGGCGGCACATGGATATACCTCGGGACCTTCCCTCTGGAGGCCGGCTACAGCGACACTGAACCGGTGGTGACTCTTTCAAATCTATCCAACACCCCCGATATGATCCTTACTGCNGATGCTGTAAAGATCGGAGGCGGTATGGGTAACATCTCCAGAAGCGACAGACGGTCGGATATNTACAAGGAACCCTCCACTCCTGATGCAGGANTAAATCCGACNGACTCCGTGGATGAGGATGATGACGAATCAGATGATGAAACTGTTGAGGAGACCGAGGAGGATGCCGACGATGATTCAATNGGTCAAGAGNCTATCGATGTGGAAATACCTGTTTCCGANCTTCTGACTCTTCCATCATCCGGATCTTCACTTTTCAAAACATCCGGTTTGCCGCGTTTTCTTGAGGGGGCACGCTATTGGATGCAATGGGCCGGAGCNCCTGAAAATGTCTACTCGCCCTATCATGGAGCNGACGACTATAAGGATGACTACACCGGCCGTGCCCACTGGGTAAACTGGCTGGCAGGCGGCTCACGTGTCCTGCCTGACCGCGACGGTCTGAGAATTCCTGTCGATGTGGCATTCGCGCTTCATTCCGATGCCGGGAAAAGAGCAGACGATTCTTTTGTAGGTACTTTGGGTATTTATTACACCAACGGAGGTGATTCATATGAGGACGGGACTGCCAGANCTAACTCCCGCACTTTGACCGATATGCTGATGCGTCAGATCACCGGTGACATACGNCAGACNTGGGAACCAAACTGGACACGCCGCTCGATGTGGGATAAGTCTTATGTGGAGGCTCGTGTACCGGAGGTGCCGACTACCTTGATAGAGTTGCTCAGCCATCAGAATTTTGCCGATATGAAGTATTCTCTTGATCCGGCATTCCGATTCACTGTAAGCCGTTCGATTTATAAGGCTATCGGTCGCTTCATAGCAGAACGAAAGGACCGTAAGTTTATCGTTCAGCCNCTTCCCGTTAAAGATTTCTCTATACGGCGCGTTAATAAGGAGCACTACCGTCTGTCATGGTCGCCCACTCCCGACCGTCTTGAACCTACGGCTATGCCGGACAAGTATCTNGTATTCGANCGCACTGCCGATGAACTCGGCTTCCANCTGCTTGGNGAGACCACNACGACACATTTCGATGTNGTTGTAGAGGATCACGATATTCACTCTTTCCGAATAGTAGCGGCCAATGAGGGTGGACGTGCATTCCCATCTGAAGTCCTTGCNTTGCGTGAGGCTCAGGATAACTCACAGCCGGTGCTTATCATAAACGGATTCACAAGAGTGAGTGGTCCTGAGAACTTNAACGACGGCAACGAGGCCGGCTTCCGTTCGCAGAATGATTTCGGTGTACCATTCAAAAACGATATCCTTTTTATCGGACATCAGACGGAATTCCGACGCAACGCCGGTGAGGCTTTCGGACGTAGNGACGGTGACTATGCTTCCATGGTTATAGCCGGAAACACTTTTGACTATCCTTATATACACGGGCTGGCTCTTGCGGANGCCGGTTATGGCTTCGTATCGGCTTCTGTNGGTGCGTTGGTGGATGGATCGGTGAAACTGTCGGACTATAAGACAGTGGATCTTATACTCGGAAAACAGAAGACCACGGTCACAGGAAACGGTAATACCGGAATGCGCTTCATAGCGTTCCCCAAGAAACTTCAGGATGANCTCCGCTCTTTCGTAGGCGATGGAGGGAATCTGATCGTGAGCGGATCATACATTGCATCTGAGCTCAANNATTACCGTTCACCTGATGGAAGTTCAAAGTTCCTGACGGATATCTTAGGTATAAAGGCTGNCTCCGCATCACGTCCCTATTCCGGGCGTCTTACNACCGATCCCCGCGCTCTCTCCACCATCCCCTCNCTCTCTCTCCCCTATTCCAACACTCTGAATGAGAAGAATTATATCGTGGAGAACCCCGATGCCATAGCTCCCTCCGGANAACATGACTCCAAGGTGTTCATATCTTTTTCCGATACAGGAGCCCCTGCCGGAATTGTCACACGCAACGGCCGCAGCCATGTGGCTGTTATGACGGTCCCGTTTGAGTCTGTCACCGATAAGGAGAAACGTGCGTCACTCATGAAGGGTCNGCNCGATCTTNTCNAAAAANGATNAGAAATGAAACTTATACGATTCACGANTATAGACAATCTGCGCGATGAGATCTTCAAGGACAGTCTCTCGCAGTTCATACTTGTTCAACTTGATGATAAAGAACTCTCTTTNGATACCCACTTCCTTCAGAGAATGGAGGAGGTGGCTGTCGATTCAGATGCCTCTATCACNTATTGNCACTATAGAGAGAAAAGTGGCGATAAGATCACNCTNCATCCTGTCAACGACTATCAGTTCGGCTCTGTCAGGGATGATTTCGATTTCGGNAGNGTAGTGCTTNTGAATGTAGCTGATGTGCTCGCAGCGTCGGAGGGTTTCGCNTCAGAGGAATCCGANTCTCCTGATGGAGGATGGTATGCTCTCCGTCTGCGGATGTCGATAGGCAGAACTATAGCGGCNTTGCCGGAATATCTCTACACTGCCGAGAAGAGGGATTTCAGGAAGAGCGGAGAGAAGCANCATGATTATGTCAATCCGAGGAATGCCTTNTATCAGGCTTCAATGGAGAGAGTCTTCACCGATTTCCTGACAGACATCGACGGCATGGTTCCCCTTAATCCGATACGNCCGAATATAAATGAAGGGGAATTTCCGGTAGAGGCTTCAGNGATTATTCCCGTAAGAAACAGGGTAGCTACCATAGCCGATGCTGTAAAATCTGCTTTGTGCCAGACTACCGGTTTCCCTTACAATGTGATTGTTGTCGACAATTATAGCGACGACGGCACTCGTGAACTCCTTGAATCGATTGACGATGAGCGGCTTGTAGTGATCAAGGCGGAGAAAGATGAGTTCCTTGAAATCGGAGGGTGCTGGAACAAGGCTCTCCTGTCGGAATATTGCGGGCGTTTTGCAGTGCAACTTGATTCCGACGATATGTATCCCGACGACAAGGTGCTGGAGAAAATTGTACGAAAATTCCGTGATGACAGGTGCGCTATGGTCGTAGGGAGCTATATGATGACCGATTTCGACCTTAACCCTATTCCTCCGGGCTTGATCGACCATCGTGAATGGAGTGCNCTGAATGGTCCTAACAATGCTTTGCGTATAAACGGATTCGGCGCACCCCGGGCATTTTTCACCCCTTTGGCCCGCACAATTCTCTTCCCNAATGTAAGTTATGGTGAGGATTACGCTATGGCNCTCAGAATAAGCCGTGAATATGCANTAGGAAGAATATATGAACCCATATATTGCTGTCGTCGCTGGGGAGGCAACAGTGATGCCGATCTTTCTATAGAGAAAGTAAACAGTCATAATGAATATAAGGATTTTCTGCGTTCCGTTGAGATGATTGCGAGAATCAGGGCTAACATGGAGAGAGATGATACAACNCAGTCATGAAGATATAAAGACGTTTGTCGAAACNCAACTGGCATGCTGGCCNATGGCTAAAGCCAATTACGACGCTCTCCGGAATGTCTCGCGTAGGGTGCTTCGGGTAGCTGGTCATGATTTTATCCTCCAGCATAATCCGGCAAGAATACGCTCTACTGCAGCCAAGGTTGACAGTGCCTCAGTAAGCGGACGTCCATGTTTTCTTTGTCGTGCCAACCGTCCGGCTGAGCAACTTATATGTGGAATCAAGNATGGGTGGGAGATGCTTGTCAATCCATATCCTATCCTTCCGATACATCTTACAATTGTCTCAAATGCGCATCGTCCTCAGGAAAAGGTGCCGGAAGATATTGCAGAGATTGCAACAGCATTGCCTGGTATGGCTGTGTTCTTCAACGGTGCTTCTGCCGGGGCGTCTGCTCCCGATCATCTTCATCTTCAGGCAGTGCTTAAGGATGAGCTCCCGCTTGTGAGATTGGTTGAGAAATACCATAATGAGGGGGATCATGGACTGAAGGTAAGTGCAGATCTACTCCCGGACTTCCCTTACCTCTTTTTCTCCGGAGTTGTCGGGCCCGACATGAGTGAATTGAAGACTTTGGTAGCCGGATTGAATCTCGGTGGCCCATCCTGCGATGGATCTTACAGCGATCAGGCACTTGCCAACAAGATATTTTGGCTCGGGGAAGGTGGGACTCTCCGTTTTATCGTGATTCCACGGAAGGCTCACCGTCCCGGGTGTTTCTATAAGGAGGGAAAGGAACGAAGACTCGTCAGTCCGGGCACGATAGATATGGCCGGAATGCTAATTCTTCCGGATGCGGCCGATTTTGACTCCCTTACTTCGGAGGAACTGCTTGAGATATTCAGTGATGTTGCCATACAATGATTCAGAATATGAAAAATCAGCTATCTCCATGGGGATGGATTCCCACTGTCTATATCTGTGAGGGTCTCCCCTACTTCGCCGTCAATACACTTACGGTATTGATGTATGTCAATCTCGGGATAGGTCTCAAGGAGATGGCCTTCTACACAGGGTGGCTATATCTTCCCTGGGTGGTGAAACCATTCTGGAGCCCATTCATCGATATCTTTTCAACCAAACGGAAATGGACTATAGCGATGCAGCTCCTGATCGGGATCACACTCGCTCTTGTGGCCTTTACGCTTCCTACATCATTCTTTTTCTCGGTCACTCTGGCGGCCTTCTGGCTTATGGCTTTTTTCTCAGCTACCCATGACATAGCTGCTGATGGCTATTATATGCTTGAACTTGATCCTCACAGGCAGGCAGCTTTTGTAGGAGTGCGTTCTACTTTCTATCGTATTGCGAGTGTAATAGGACAAGGAGGCCTGGTAATGCTGGCGGGTTACTTGGAGAAACGTTATGATGACGTACCTCTCGCATGGGCTACTGTATTCGGCATCATGTCGGTATTCTTTTTTATGGTGAGTCTTTATCATTGGAGATTCCTTCCCCGCCCGGCTTCTGACCATCCTATGCCTGATGTCAAGGTAGGAAGTATCCTGAAGGATTTTGCAAGTACGTTCTCGACCTTCTTCAAAAAAACCGACATAGCGAATGCACTTGTTTTCATGCTTCTCTATCGTCTGCCCGAAGCTTTATGCATAAAGCTTGTACAACCCTTCCTTGTCGGTCCTCGTGAACTCGGAGGACTTGCACTTACCACATCGGAAGTGGGCTTCATAAATGGCACAGCCGGGGTGATAGCACTTCTTCTTGGGGGAATCGTGGGGGGTATTGCTATCTCGGTTGGAGGTTTGAAAAAATGGTTATGGCCTATGGCTCTGAGCCTCACGCTTCCCTGCATCTTTTATTGTATCCTTGCTATGTCACAACCTGAGAGCTTTGTTTGGATCACTATAGCGGTCTTTATCGAGCAGTTTGGATATGGATTCGGTTTCACAGCCTATATGCTTTATCTCATATACTTCAGCCGTGGCGAAAACCAGACGTCACACTATGCATTCTGCACAGCTTTTATGGCAATGGGGATGATGCTCCCCGGAATGGCTGCCGGGTGGTTGCACGAAACGTTGCAGAAGTTTCATCTTTTCGGTGCCGATAGTCCACAGGGATATACCAACTTCTTCTGGTTTGTGATGCTGGCCTCTATAGCCACTTTCTACAGTTGTCTTAAAATTAAGATTAATCCTGAGTTTGGAAAGAAAAAAGTATGACCATGATTGGTCATACTTTTTTCTTTCCAATTGAATCTAAGACTCATTATTAGTTATGAGGAATCAGAAAGGATCATCGAGATGATCAAGTATTTCTGCCGGACTGCTTATGATATGATCCGCATGACTATCCCTTAACTCTGTGACCGGTCTGAATCCCCATGTCACCCCTATCGATTCCACGCAAGCTCTTCTCGCTGTCTCCATGTCTACTCCTGAATCTCCCACATAAAGCACTTCAGCTTTCGGATAGGGATGCTCCGATAATATTGAGAA
>JAAVDU010000033.1 GCA_014801605.1 Bacteroides sp. | reverse complement strand
GATGTGAGGTAATGACTATCGGACAGTATCTGCAACCGACTTCAAGAAGATCATCCATAGTCTGAAGTATTTCGTCGCGTGTCTCACCAAGCCCGAGCATAATACCCGACTTGCTTCTTATACCACTTTCAGCCACTTGCCTTATAACGTTCAGGGAATTGTCATATGTAGCAAAGGTACGAACAAGTGGAGTCAGCCGGCGCACTGTCTCAAGATTATGGGAGATTACCTCGGGCTTCTCCTTTATCACCATATCTATCAACTCAGGACGTCCTTGAAAATCCGGTATAAGCACCTCCATAGTGATTCCGGGCACAGTCTCCTTAAGCTTACGAATCATTCTTGCCCAATGACCGGCACCCAAGTCGGGAAGATCATCACGGTCGACAGATGTGATGACTACATGTCGGAGTCCGAGCTGTCTTACAGAATCGGCTATCTCATCAATCTCGCGGCTCTCAAGAGGGAGCGGTTTTCCGGTTGGGACATTGCAGAATCGGCAATTACGGGTACAGATATTTCCACCTATCATGAAAGTGGCGGTGCCATTTCCCCAGCATTCCGCTCGGTTCGGACACATCCCGCTACTGCATATAGTGTGGAGATGCTTCTCATTAAGCAAACCCAATACCTGACTTGTCTTGAAGCCACGGGGAAGCTTTATCTTAAGCCAATCCGGTTTTCTTCAAAAATGCGGAGTGGAACTATCTATCTTCGTATCTGAGTTCATAATAAGCTTTGTGTATAATGGAAAGACCATTTGTGAATCACTTCACGGATACAAATTTAAATATAATTTTCTGAACCAAGTAATGAAGTTAAGCAAACTTTTCACCNAATAGGTAAATTTCCCATATACGACAAGAGNGGGACTGTGAAATTCACAATCCCCCTCTTCNATAGGTAATGTCATGCGGAGATTCCGCATTATNTCAAATATAGTTAATCAATCATCTTTTTACAAACTTGAATGATTTCAGANCGTTAGCTGTCTTGACATTGGCTACATAAACGCCATTGTTGACTCCGGAGAGGTCGACGATATTACTGTCGGNCGACACAATCATCTTGCCATCGATGCTGAAAAGATCAATTCTCTCAACTTTTGCACCTACCACTCGGAGGTTATCACCTGAAATCTCAATACCGATTTCACCNTCTNCNACAGCATTGGAAATACCTGTTGTCAGGAACTCAAGATNACCATACAAGCCAAGATTATCGAGAATAAGAGCCTCACCATCGCTTGTTCTGACATTGATGGCAACATAGATATCTCTACCCTCATAAGATGAGAGATCAATTCCACGTGTCTGAGGCACTATCGACTCTTTGGTATTGGTGTATACTGTGTTGAAGTTATACCAGGTATCGTCGGAAGTAGAAACCTTCACCTCATAGTGCTCAAGGAAATCAGGATTNAAAGAGTTNGCATTCCAAACGAAACATGCATCACCGTTAACCTTGATCTGTGGCAAAATCACCCAGCGGTCGGCAGTGCCGGGAGCCTCAAACCAGGTATTCACAGCGAGAGCGTAGTGGCCAAGGAGATAGTGTCCAAGCTTGAAGATACCGAATCCATCCTCATTAAACTCCTCGCCGGCATCTGGATGATCCGTATTGCTGTCCTCCTTACGGAGGGTGAGATCCTCAGGCATCACATTGTCCTCGAAATCCCAAAGCTTATAAGCTGTTGCGAGCCACTTGAAATTGACCTCCGCCACATTATTAGAGAGGTCGTTGTCATTTTCGCATAGAGCCTCGATCTTAAGAGTATGGTNCCCTTCCGACAGTCCTGAGAGAAGNTCCTGCTCCACAATCTCACGATTCTGCATNGGGATTATCGAATACTCAGAGCTCTTCACCAACTGATTGTCGATATAATAATTGACTGTGGTCTTACCCTCTATGATGCCTACATTCATGATTGAATAAGTCACGTCGGAGAGCGAGCCCTCACGCATGTAGGGAGTCGGATTGGTGATNTCCTTGACCATCATATCGAAGGTATTGGAGTCGACCGCTTCAATTGAGAGATCATCAATATAGATCCAGTTTTCATCAGCATCACTGAATGCATGGAAACCGATGTAATAATCACCCTCCTCCTTAATTTCAAAGATATGGATAGCCTCCTGATATTTACCGTTAAGCATCGGATTATATTCCGCTATTACATTGGTCATNGCCTCAGGAGAAGCTGCATTACCATAGCATATCTTCATACGTTCGGGATGATTCTCGGTAGCTGAATACCAGAACTTGACCACATAATGACCGGCCTCCATATGCAGAGGTTCGATGAAAGCCCAGTCGTCGGCGGCATTATCTGAATCGTAGTTATACGCCAGACAGGAGGAACCGGTATGCGCGAAATTACCGAAGAAGCTTCCGACATTGATATGCCAGGCACCGGAGTCATCGTTCACATTGAGGAATGTGATGTCGGAGGTCTCCTCACTCTGCTCGAAGCCCATGAAATATGGCACAGCGGCAGGTGCGGCGTGCCGTACAGATATCTCAGCGGCATCATTGGAACGATTAAGATCATCCGGATGGTTGGTCCAGGCTTTCACTGAATAGCTCTTGTGACCAACGGAAAGATCGGCTTTTGTATTGAAAGTATAAGTGACCTTACCATCTACAGGAATATTCATGTTTACGGTCTCCACAACAGGCTCTCCGCCATCAATAGAGTAAGCCACCTCGAATGAATCGACATCCACACGACCCTTGTTGGAAATCTCTACCTGTACATTCTCCTGTGCAAGACCTTGCCCGGTGACAGGCGACAGAATCTGCTCAACCATGATATCAACCGGATTAGAGGCATCGATCACGTTGAGATCCAAGATGAACAAACGGAATTTGTCGGGGAGTGAATTGCAATGGAAACCCACATAAAGCGGACCCTCTTCCGCATCGATAAAGACGAGATTCCCCTCCACGTTATCCTTTGCATTCAGGTGTTCGGCAATCTTGTCGGTCATTCCCTCCACTGTAGGAGCATTTCCGGTCCAGACCTCAAGGTTTTCGCCATATGCACTGCCCCGGAAGTCATACTTGATAACATATGACCCCGCCTTCGGGATATTGATTGCAGGGGTTATCAGCCAGTCGTCGGCATTGTTTGAGGAATGATAGGAATAGAACACGCGGCTTGGTGAAGCAGACTCGTCAAACTGCCATGTTTTCTCATCCGCATTGACATCGATTATTGTCCATGCATCAAGATCCTCAAGGGAGAATTGCGACAGGTCTGCTGAAAAAACCGGTTCGTTGGCAACGGCGTATGAGGCCAGAGCGCCGATAGCCATAGTTGTCAGGATTTTTTTCATCATAAAGTCAGGTTAAAGTTCTTTAATACATCTCTAAAACAACAACGGCAATGATCCTNACTTATTGCTTTAAGACAACNTCGCGNAGCTTCCGAAAGAGACATTTCAACTTCANGGCAAATAGCATTTGGCAGTTCCGATTTTTTTTCGTAACTTTGTTGTTAACAAAAATTTTATTCTCTAATTTGACAATCATGTTCAAGAAAGCGATATTACTTGGCGTCGGCNCCTTACTGTCGGCGTCGGCATGGGCGGAACTTCCGTCCGTGAATCTAAAAGACATCAACGGCAAAATGATCAATACAGCCGAGCTCANCAACGACGGCAAACCTTTCGTAATCGATTTCTGGGCTACNTGGTGCAAGCCCTGTGTCCGTGAACTGAAGGCCATCGCGGATGTATATGACGACTGGGTTGAGGAGACCGGGGTAAAGATATATGCCGTAAGTCTTGANGAGGCACAGAACGAGCAGAGGGTAAAACCCTTTGTTCAGAACAAAGGATGGGAATATGAGGTGCTCCTCGATCCGAACGGCGACTTCAAACGAGCCCTCGGAGTCACNGATCCCCCTCATGTATTTGTAGTAGACGGAGAAGGAAATATCGTCTGGAACCATCAGGGGTATGTTGACGGGAGCGAGGAGGAGATCCTGGAGGCAGTCAAGAAGGCTGCCCGCTGATTTACGAGACANCAACAACGTGAGCATCGTCAGATTACAGTGGCGATGCTCGCATTATATGAGGCCGTACANAGACGTATAGTCAAAAAAAATAACTTCCATAAAATATTGACTCTCGTAATACGACGGAACTATTAGACCACACTTAAACCAATCATGATATGATTCAAAAAACAATCGGAGGAATATTGATAGCGGGTGCATTCTGCATTCCGACATTCGGCCAGGAGAGCTCTATGTCAAAGGGTGAGGAATGGCTGCGGAAAGTAAGAGTGTCGGGCGCCGTGCAGACGGAATTCCTGATTCCCTATAATTTCAAAGGGAAAATGACCGGCGACTATGAAAAGGATGTCCTCAACAACACATACTTCGATTTAAACATCAATGCTCCCTACATATCGATAGGGGGAAGGTTTGAATGGGCCAAATGGCCTCTTCCCGGCTACGACAAAGGNTTCGGGGGATGGGGTGTACCCTATTTCTGGGCCACAGGGGGCTATAAGTGCTGGCAGATCACTGCCGGCGATTTCTACGAGCAGTTCGGGTCGGGTCTGATTCTCCGCCTTTACCAGGAAAGGAGCCTCGGTGTCGACAACGCCATACGTGGCGGGCGTGTCAAGATCAATCCTGCCAAGGGTGTGCGTCTTACAGCCCTTGCCGGCAAACAACGTAGATACTGGGAATGGAACTCTTCATGGATCTGGGGTGCGGATGCGGAATGGGCTCTTGACGATACCTTCAGCAAAGCATTCTCAAGNGACTACGGCCTGACAATCGGAGCCTCGTATGTAGGACGGCATGAGAAGCCTGATACATACTATATCTCCGACGGACAGGCCTCCCAATTGCCNGACTATGATCCNGACAATATGTATCGGCTCAATTTCCCGGAGAACACCGCTGCTTTCGACGGACGTGTAAAACTGCGTGCCCATGACTTCAATTTCCTCGCCGAATTTGCAGTCAAGAACAACGACCCCAACAATACCAACCGTTTCACCTACAGAAACGGTAATGCNGTGCTTCTGTCGGCNAATTACGCGAAAAACGGTTTTTCGGCTCTTGTCCAGGCNAANCGCAGTGAGAACATGAACTTCAAGAGCAAGCGCCTCGACGACGGAAACTACATCTCAAGCTTCATCAACCATCTTCCGGCATTTACGATGACCCAGACATATGCCCTNGCGGCAATGTATCCTTATGCCACACAGTCGAACGGAGAATGGGCATTTCAAGCCGATGTGCGTTATCTCTTCAAGAAACGCACACCCCTCGGAGGNAAGTACGGCACAAGCCTCCGACTGAGTGCAAGCTACATCTCGGGACTTGACTACAACTTCCCTCCGGGAGAGAACAACGATACNAGAAGACCGGGCACNGATGATTTCGGGGCACCNTTCTGGAAAATCGGCGATCTCTATTATGCCGACCTCAATTTCGAGCTTAACAAGAAACTGAGCCGCACATTCCAGATGACTTTCTTCTATCTATTCCAGAAATACAACCAGGAGGTGATTCTGTCGCATGAGGGTATGGTGACCGCCAACACATTTGTGTTTGAGGGGCAATGGAAGATGGCCAAAAAGACTCAGTTGCGTTTCGAGGCCCAATACCTTACNGCTAAAAACGACAAAGGTGATTGGGGAGCACTTCTCGCCGAGGTGTCGTTCGCACCCCATTGGATGGTGTCGGTAAGCGATACATATAATTTCGGTGAGAAAAAGAATTTCTATGAGGTGCTCGGCACATACACCTATAAGGCNAACCGCTTCTCATTCGGATATGGTAAAGTAAGAGAGGGCTTCAACTGCTCCGGGGGTGTATGCCGCTGGGTGCCGCAGACCGAGGGTTTCAAGCTAACCTATAACTACACATTCTGATTACAATGGAGATAAAGTATATATTTTTTCTGATGGCCGGTATCGGACTGGCATCGCTTATGGCAAGCTGNGACAATATCGACGAGGCCGACCGTTTTATACCGGAAGAGAAACCGATTCCAGATCCGCATGCCGTCCCCAAGACACTTCTGATTCAAGAGCTTACCGGAATTCAGTGCGTAAACTGTCCTGATGGAGCCCAGGTGATTCATGGAATTCAGGAATCATATCCCGGTAAAGTCATAGCAGTAGGTATTCATCCTGAAGGCGGAGGCAGCAACACACGCCCCATCGGCGCGTTCGACCTTCGCTCGGAAGCCTCCCAGACATTCTGGGAGAACAGTGGAAAACTGACATCCTTCCCCTGCGCTTTCTTCAACGGAACCGACCACAGCACAGACAAAGAATATTGGAACACTCTTGCAATGCAAGCACTTCTGGAACCTGCCGTAATGACCATAGATGCCGAAAGCACCTACGATCAGGATACACGTAAGGCGACTGTGGACTATACCATCAATCTTACAGCCGATCTTGAAGCAGACCTGAGAGTGATGGTATGGGTAATGGAAAACAATATAATCGGCCCGCAACGCACCGCCACAGCCACTTTGCGTGACTATGAGCACAACCATGTGCTCCGCGCTTCGATGAACGGCAATTGGGGAGAAGGAATCGGCAACAGGTTTGACAACGGTCAGAAGCTTAACGGCACAGCAAGCATGGTCATAGATGAAGCATGGAATCCTGAGAACTGCGAGGTAGTTGTCTATGTATTCCGCAATTCTGACAATTCAGTGGAACAGGCCGTTTCCATTCCTCTTTCAGAATAATATCCATATGATTAAATTTTCAAGATAATGAAAAGATTATTTCTAAGTATATCCCTTCTCTGCACGCTGACACTCATGATGGCGGCGGATGCAGTGAATTGGACCATTACGCTTGTAGGCAACGGAACAGCAAACCCCGCCGTNCAGGCTAAGGCGGTAGTGGAGCCGGGCTATCACCTATATGCCATCGACAANCCCGAGGGTGGATCGATGCCGCTCCAGTTCTTCTTTGATCTTAAAGGTTGCAAACTCGACGGCAAACCTACCGCAGATAAACCCTATACTTCAGAATTCGATGATGTCTTNGAGGTTGANCAACATTACTACACCGGCACAGTNGTCTTCACCCAGAAGCTTATCCCTACTCAGGCAAATTACTCTGTGGAGGTTGAGCTTAAGGGACAAGCCTGCAATGATACGGGATGCGTTCCACTTTTCGCTCAGAATACATTCCAAGGAACTTCCCCCTCAACTTCGAAGCCGNCTGAAACAGCNGTTGAGGAGCCGGCAAAAGCCGCNGGCCAACCGGAGACAAAAGCTGAGGAATCAACTNCCGANGGCGCCGCCGCTCTTGCAGCNATGACCGACTCCCTGCAGCGATCGGAATCGTTCATGATGCCNGCAGCCAACCAAAGCAATATNCATGCCGACAAATCATGGTGGGAAAACGTCGAGGCCGAACTTATGGTATTCTCCGACGATCCCGGTCAGCAAGGGCGATCACTCCTATATATATTTATAGCAGGATTTATCGGNGGCCTTATAGCACTTGTCACTCCCTGCGTATGGCCGATGATTCCGATGACAGTAAGTTTCTTCCTCAAACAAAACAAGACACGTCGCAAATCTGTGACTACCGCNGCTGTCTATGGGCTTTCAATTATAGTCATATATGTGGCTCTCGGTCTTATCGTGACGATTCTGTTCGGAGCATCCGCACTTAATGAACTCGCNACAAGCGCAGGCTTCAACATNGCATTCTTCCTTCTTCTTGTGCTCTTTGCNATNTCNTTCATGGGTGGATTNGANNTNACNCTCCCNNCNTCATGGANCAANAAGATGGATTCNAANGTNGANNCNACNACNGGATATCTCAGNATNTTCTTCATGGCNTTCACNCTTGNNCTNGTATCNTTCTCNTGCACNGGNCCNATCATCGGNACCCTNCTTGTAGAGGCNGCNGCNACATCCAANTTNNTNTCNCCTGCNNTNGGNATGTTNGGNTTCNCNCTNGCNCTTGCNCTNCCNTTCNCNCTN
This sequence comes from Bacteroides sp., assembly GCA_014801605.1. Taxonomy (GTDB): domain Bacteria; phylum Bacteroidota; class Bacteroidia; order Bacteroidales; family Muribaculaceae; genus Lepagella. The sequence continues at coordinate 4,000 of JAAVDU010000033.1, read as the reverse complement.
TTCGCCATNTTCCCCACCATGCTCAAGTCAATGCCGAAAAGCGGAGGCTGGATGAATACCGTTAAGGTAGTGCTCGGATTTCTCGAACTTGCGCTCGCACTCAAATTTCTCTCTGTTGCCGACCTCGCATACGGCTGGAGGATTCTTGACCGCGAGGTGTTCCTCTCACTCTGGATTGTGATTTTCGCTCTTCTGGGCGTCTATCTGCTTGGTAAGATCACCTTCCCCCACGATGACAAAGTTGAGAAGGTCAGTGTGACACGTTTCCTCCTTGCCTGCATCTCGCTCTCATTCGCAGTGTATATGGTTCCCGGCCTATGGGGTGCTCCCCTCAAGAGCATCAGTGCATTCGCTCCCCCGATTTCCACACAGGATTTCTCTCTATATGAAGGTGAGGTAGCGGCACAAGTCGACGACTATGAAGAGGGTATGCGTCTGGCACAGCAACTCGGCAAACCGGTACTCGTAGACTTCTCCGGCTATGGCTGTGTCAACTGCCGCAAACTTGAGGGTGCTGTCTGGACTGATCCGGAGGTGAAAGCATCGATTGATAATGATTTCGTCTTAATCACCCTGATGGTAGATGAGAAGCGTGCCCTTCCCGAACCGATAAAAGTGACTGAGAAGGATGGCACTATTAGGACGCTGCGCACCTATGGTGACAAATGGAGTTATCTCCAGCGTTCAAAATTCGGTGCGAATGCACAGCCATTCCATGTNATACTCGATAATGAAGGGAAACCACTTGCACCGGCCTTTGTNTACAAAGAGGATGTCNCGGCCTATAAGAGATTTCTTGAGCAAGGNAAGNCCGGTTATTCGGCAAAACGATAATCCCATATAGAGTGATNGAGATTAAAAATTCCCGATGACTGAAACGCAACAGGAGCANCGCATACAATCTGCGNTGCTCCTGTTGCGTTTCATATATATGATACCGGAATCCAGNNATGGATACGGATAACAGCAATCAAAGATGTACAAGNAAACTATCATGGCGATTGCAGCCCTATCGGTAATTCTTCCGGGTTTTGCATCGTCGCCGCAATATATAGAATTGGCCGATTCAGCCGACAACCTNATTAAAGAGGAGAAATGGAGCGTNGCAGAGGAGTGTATCAAATCAGCACTCCGCCTTGAGCCTGCCAATTTTTCAAACGCACTGTTGCTATCCAACCTCGGNATTGTCCAGACCAATCAAGGAAAGATGGAGGAGGCTCTNGAATCCTTCCGGCTCGGACTGTCGATCTCNCCCCGATCATCAGTAATCAGGACCAATNGGGCTCGCACTCTTATTCACCAGCGCCGTTANGAGGAGGCTCTNGATGACCTTAANGCAACTCTGGAGATAGATTCAATACAGGAATGGCCACTGCAGATGCGTGGTCTACTCCTTATCGACTCAAAACCGGAGACCGCCCGNCATGATTTCCTTCTTCTTGGAAGAAAATTCCCGCAGAATCCTATAGCTATGACCGGCCTNGCCGCCCTCGCCGAGCGNAAAGGTGACTTCAAGGAAGCCATCAAGTATTACACGGAAGCACTGTATCTTGAAGAATCTCCCGACACAAGGTTCTCAAGAATTCTTGCGAGAATCAACTCCGACAACTATACGACAGCCTCCGAGGAGATATCCGAAGCAATCGCACGTTATCCTGACAATGGTGATTTCTATCTACTTCGCGGATTGCTCAACCGTCTGCAATATAGATATAAAGAAGCGGCCGACGACAAAAAGAAAGCTTTGGATAAAGGATGCGACCGCCAACTTGCCGATCATTTGTTACCGTCTGAATCGGTCAAAGGTAACCGTAAGCAGAAAAAATGAATTAATAATTTTTACCGTTTATTAATTCAAAGCTATCGTATGCTTGCAGACACCGGATTTTTTTAGTAATTTTGCACAAGATTTCGCCGTTGTCAACCTAACATCCCGACAGCGCCCCTTTGAATAAGGAGGAATGATTTCATGCAGCGAAATGATAAACTTCGTATCGCACCCAAAGAAATGAACAATCTGTTCCGACATATAGAATATCTGTTAATACGGCATGACTGTGTGATCCTGCCGGGGTTCGGCGCATTCATAGCCACCTCCACCCCTGCCAGGATAGATACATCTATCGGGAAAATTTATCCTCCGGCACGCACCATAATGTTCAATCATTCAGTCACTGTCGACGACGGAATGCTTGCCAGCTCAATTGCACGCAAGCAATCACTCTCCTTTGAAGAGGCTCGACAGGTGATGGTGAATTACGTAAGGCAATTGAAAGCTACTCTTGAAGAGAGGAGAGAAATTTCTGTCGGGAAAATCGGAACCCTGACTGTAGGTGAGGAAGGCAATATCCTTTTTATGCCTGCGGCAGTCTCTTTCGGTGATCTGGGGGCTATAGGTCTGAGTCCGGTATCAACCTTACGGCATACCCGAATTTCAGAGAACTCTACCGAAGCAGACAAAGCTGAATGCGAAGGTCAGAAAGCGTTAGGCGACAAAAAAAGGCCTCATAAAATTGGATTCCGCAAACGTTTGTCGAGATATGCAGCCGCATTAGCTGTTGCCGCTGTAGCTGTGACAGCCGTTATCATGAATCCTTTTCCTCATGACACAAGAGAACAGCGGGCATCAGTTATGCCCGTTGAGGCGTTGAATCAGATACGTCCTGCCAAAGAGAATAATCTCACTCCCGCAACAACTCTTCCCGAACAGAAAGGTGCAAGCATTTCTGAGCCGGAATTGACTACAGTCGTAACCGACACACAAGCCGTCGCAGAGAGTCCGAAGCATTATCTGATTGTCGGCACCTTCAAGACTGCCAAAGAGGCGGAGAGATTTGTCAAAATGCATACTTCAGAGGAATATCCTCTTGAAACAGTTGCCTCCAAGCGAGTGACTCGTGTGGCCGTGGCATCATCTACCGACAAGAATGAACTCCTCCCTCTTCTCAACTCATCCAAGATCTCGCGAGTTTTCCCAAACTCATGGATCTGGAGCGAATAAAACATCTACTTAAATCCACTATTATCAATATACCCACAGTCTGAGTATGAAAGCATACTCAGACTGTGGGACAATAAAATTTCTCTTCGATATTCCNGGCATTTGCGTAGCGTGAAAAGATNTCAACNAATAGATTCCTGACATTCTCAGCATNCACTCCGGGATCGAATAAATGCACGGTTACAAACAGACGTTTGGTGTCAAGCGAAAGCTTGGTACGCTCGTTGTCGCTTGTGGGCGTTCCAATTCCCCCTATNGAATCTCTGAAAACGGGGAGCCCGCTGATATTAAGTTCACCTCTTCCGATTCCTTCGTATGGCTCTCCCTCCTTGCCAATACCAAGAGTGACCGTGTCGCCTTCTATTTTATCAGCATCGAAACATCCCACTGAACATCCTGTTGCAAGTGAAAGCATATTCCCTGCATCCACAATAGCATTTACATGATAAAGCCCAAGTCCTCTTACTATCCTTCGCATAAGCTGTTCCTGCGAGGGACGATATCTGTTTGGATCTTTTCCACATTTCTTGTAGGCTGAGCGTGTGGCGGCAATAGCCGGAATCGTATTGATATCCTTTACCTCATACCGTGNCGTTATGGCCTCAGCCATTTCATTCATCTCTCTCTTCTGCTCCTCCGATGTCTCTGAGTTAACTACATCCGCAGAGAATGTAAGAGTCCTATATCCTGTAATCCTATCTGTAAACTCTTTATCAAATTTTACATCCATATTCAATTCGTTATTACGATAAAAAAGAGAGTCTGTAAGATTTCTCTTACAGACTCTCAAGGTGTCCAAGATGAGACTCGAACTCACACAGCCAAACGGCCACTACCCCCTCAAAGTAGCGCGTCTACCAATTCCGCCACCTGGACATTCGAGCGAAAAACGGGACTCGAACCCGCGACCCCGACCTTGGCAAGGTCGTGCTCTACCAACTGAGCTATTTTCGCAAAGGGTCTTTTCAGGAAGCCTTTGTCAAGCTTTTTGTCGCTTAC
>JAAVDU010000032.1 GCA_014801605.1 Bacteroides sp. | reverse complement strand
GCTCTGGCAAACTCAGCCTTAGACAGACCTTTTTGCGTCATAAGGTCATATATTCGGGTGGAGATTGCAAATTCCAAATCCCCTTCAGCTTTAATATGGAGAGGTATTGCCCGTACCATCGCATCGTATCTGTCGTATGCGGTTTTCATATATCAAATGTATTTTCGGTTTCTATTGTATTCTCGGTAATTGTGATAGGTCCATCCTTATCATAGTTTAGTCTTATAAGTTCTGCCTCACTCATAATCAAGTTGTTTTGTACTTTATAAACGCGAAGTTACAGAAAATGTTTTACTTTTGAGTAAATAAACGCTAGCTATTTGAGTTGTTCTGTCTGAAATCTTAGTAAACCTAATCCTATCGACTAATTTTTATTCCTCCCGATAGAGCTACAATCCCCTAAAAGTGCCGACGCCGGCGGAAGTAAATGAATTTAATTTTGGAGGATTCATTAATTTTAGCTAATTTTGCTTTCAGCTCCTGTCGGCGCAGGACAAAATCATATCTCCGCGCCCACGGAGCGTCTGTATCTTTAACGAATGGAGAACAATATGAAATATGGTGTGAAAATTGCCGGACTCGTCCTTCTCGGACTGGTGTGGATCTGGTTGTGCCGAGGTCTTCTCAATGCCGGCGGCGGATTCACACTTAAGAATCTATTCCTTATAGCTGCCTCGGGAATCATTATCTTTGTGCCCCTTTGGAAAAAGTATTTTGCTAAGACCGACAGTAAGAAACAGTAAATGAAGCTTTGATGGAATCCAATAAAACCAACAATCCTTATCCTCTCCTTAATACCATCAACACCCCTTCCGATCTCCGGAAGCTGGATATTGAGCAACTCCCGCAGCTCTGCGAGGAGATAAGAAGGTTTATTATCATAAATCTTTCCCATAACCCGGGGCATTTCGCCTCGAGCATGGGCTCTGTCGACCTTATCGTAGCCCTCCATTATGTCTACCACACACCCTCCGACCATCTCGTCTGGGATGTGGGACATCAGGCTTACGCACATAAAATCCTCACAGGGCGTCGCGAGGCTTTCGCCTCTCAGCGCACTCTCGGTGGCATAAGCGGATTCCCCTCTCCTCTCGAAAGCGAATATGATACTTTCATAGCCGGACATGCCGGCAACTCTATCTCGGCCGCTCTCGGAATGGCGATTGCCGACCGTTGCACACCGGGACATGAAAAACGGAAGACGGTGGCCATCATCGGCGATGCCTCGATCAGCGGCGGCCTTGCCTTCGAAGGCCTCAATAATGCCTCCAATCATCCCAATAATCTCCTCATTGTACTCAACGACAATGAAATGAGCATCGACAACAATGTCGGGGCTCTTCATCATTACCTTTCTGAACTGACCACCTCCGCAGGCTACAACCGCCTGCGCAACAAGATGGCCGGTTATTTCCGTAAGAAGGGTATACTCACCGAAAACAGGAAGCGGGCTATAATCCGCTTCAACAATTCCATAAAATCGCTCGTCTCCAAGAAGCAGAATATCTTCGAAGGTCTCAACATCCGCTATTTCGGCCCCTTCGACGGCCATGATGTGGTGAAACTCGTGAAGACTCTCCGCGAGATAAAGGATATGGAGGGGCCGCATCTTCTTCACCTCTGCACTATAAAGGGGAAAGGATATGAGATAGCGGAACAGAACCCCACCGTATGGCACGCTCCCGGCAAATTCGACGCCGAGACGGGTGAACGGCTCTGCAGCAATGATGCCCCCACCCCGCCCCTATGGCAGGATGTGTTCGGCGAGACAATCGTGGAACTTGCCCGAAAGGATGACTCCGTGATGGGCATAACAGCCGCTATGCCCACGGGCACATCTATGAGCAAGCTTTTCCATGAGATGCCTGACAGGGCGTTCGACGTGGGTATCTCGGAGGGACATGCGGTGACTTTCTCGGGTGGACTCGCCGCCGGAGGGAAACATCCCTTTGTGGCTATCTACTCCTCGTTCCTCCAGCGGGCGTATGACAATATCATACATGACGTGGCCATCCAGGGACTCCCNGTNACTTTCTGCATCGACCGTGCCGGACTCGTCGGAGAGGATGGAGTGACCCACCACGGATTGCTCGACATAGTATATCTGCGCTGTATCCCCTCCATGAGCATCGCCTCTCCGGCCGACGAGGAGACTATGCGTAATCTTATGTACACCGCCCTATCTTTCAACCGTCCCCTCGCCATACGTTATCCCCGAGGGAAGGCCACAACCCCCGAATGGAAATCGGAGATGAAGTCTATCCCCGTAGGGAAAGGACGTCTGGTGGAGAGCCGCCCCGATGCCCGTATCGCTATCCTCTCGCTCGGGCCGGTGCTCTCCGACGTAAGGAAAGCCGCGGAAGAGCTCGAGAAGCACGGCATAAAGGTAGACGTCTACGACATGATATGGGTGAAGCCTCTCGATGAGGAGATCATGAAGGAGGTGGCCGGGAAGTATGCCGGAGTGCTGACCGTGGAGGATGCCGCTGTCTCCGGAGGCTTCGGTACGGCAGTGGCGGAATGGCTCGCGGCCGATGGGAAGGATATTCCGGTGAAGAGACTCGGGGTGCCCGACAACTGGATCGGCCACGGCACTGTGGCTCAGTTGCGCAAGATCTGCGGCTTCGACGTGGAGGGTATCGTAGCGGCTGCCGGCAAACTTAACGCTACCATCTCATGAAGATTATCATCGCAGGTGCCGGTGAGGTAGGTACTCACCTCGCCAAGATGCTCTCCAACGAGGATCAGGACATAATTCTGATCGACAATGACCAGAACCACCTCGATATCATCGACTCCAACTACAACCTCATGACATGGAACGGCTCCACCTCATCCTTCTCAAGCCTGAGGGATGTGGGGGTGATGTCGTCCGACCTCTATATTGCGGTCACCCCGTATGAGACCCGCAATCTTGTGTCGTGCGCCATAGCCAAGCATCTCGGAGCCAAGAAGACTGTTGCCCGAATCGACAATTCGGAATTCCTTGTGCCGGAAAACGGCTCCATCATCAAGAAGATGGGGGTTGATTTCCTTATATATCCGGAAGATCTCGCGGCCGATGAGATCGCCCTCGCTCTCGAGCATAACTGGGCCCGATATTGGGGTGAGCTACACAATGGCGGCCTCCTCCTGATCGGAGTGAAGCTGCATGGCGATTCTCCCCTGCTCGACCATAAATTGAAGGATCTCCCCGTGAAGGACCACAACTTCCATGTGGCGGCCATCAAACGCAACAATACCACCATCATCCCCGGAGGTAACGACGATATCCTTCGTGATGATATACTATATTTCATCACCACGCCACCCTACATCCAGGAGGTGAGGGAGCTGTGTGGCAAGAAGAAGAGGTATATCAAGAAGGCTCTCATCATGGGGGGCACGAGAATCACCACCCGTTTCGCCTCACTCTATCACGATAAGTATCATCTCAAGATTATCGACAACGACCGCGATGTTTGCGAGAAGCTGGCGGTGATGCTCCCCGACTGTGAGATAGTCTTCGGCGACGGCCGCGACATAGAGGTGCTCCGTGATATCGACACTTCCCAATATGATGCTTTCCTCGCACTGACCGATTCTTCGGAGACCAATATCCTCTCCTGTCTCACCGCAAAGGAGTTCGGCGTGCCCAAGACTGTTGCCGACGTGGAGAATCTCCAGTTCGTGAGTCAGGCGGAAAGTCTCAACATCGGCACTATCATCAACAAGAAACTGCTCGCTTCGAGCCATATCTTCAAGATTCTCCTTGATGCCGACGAGAGCAACGCGAAGTGCCTGGCTCTGGCCGACGCCGAGGTGGCGGAGATGCTCGTGAAGCCGGGAGCAAAGATCACCAAGGCTCCGGTGAAGGACCTCCGTCTCCCTGTGGGAATGACCCTGGCCGCTATGGTGAGGGGCGACAAGTGTCTCCTCGTCAGCGGCAACACTCATATCGAGGCCGGCGACTATGTGGTGGTGTTCTGCCTCTCAGGCACTATCAGCAAAATTGAGAAATGGTTTAACTGATCCCCTCATCTCGAGGGATTGTAGATTCATAACATCCGCTATCCAATCATGCCCTTATTCAAACCGAAAAGCTATATAAATGTGCGCATGCTTCTGCGTGTGATCGGCTGGCTGTTGCTCACCGAGGCCCTCTTCATGGTGGTGCCTTGCGTGGTGGGGGTGCTCAACGGGGAATCAAGTTTCTGGAAATTCCTCCTATGTATGGGCGTCACGGCCGGATGCGGAGCGGGTATGGTGAGNCTGAAGCCGAAGAGCCGCGAGATGGGAAAGAGGGAGGCGATCCTCCTTACAGGTCTCATCTGGATCATACTCTCCTTCTTCGGCATGACCCCCTTCCTGATATGCGGCACACATCTGAGTGTACCCGATGCCTTCTTTGAGACNATGAGCGGTTTCACCACTACCGGTGCCACTGTGCTCAACTCTCTGGAGGGTGTGCCGAAGTCGATTCTCATATGGCGGTGCGTGGTGCAGTGGGTCGGCGGCCTCGGAATTATACTCTTCACCTTGGCGGTTGTGCCAATGCTCAACTATCAGGGTGGTATGCAGCTCTTTAATGCAGAAGTGACCGGAATCACCCACGACAAGCTCCGTCCCCGCGTAAGCTTCACGGCCCAGAGTCTCTGGCTCGTGTATATCGCCCTTACCACCCTTCTCATATTTCTGCTCAATCTCTCCGACATGTCGTTTTTCGATTCCGTATGCTACGGACTCTCCACGATGTCGACAGGAGGATTCTCCACGAGCGACTCATCTATAGTGGAGGGGGGATCGATGTATGTGAAGATAATCTTCACTATCTTCATGTTTCTTGGTGGCATCAATTTCGCCCTTATATATAAGGCGACACAAGGGGATCTGAAAAGTGCTTTCCACAATGAGGCTTTGCGGTGGTATATCAGCATCATCCTGATCTGCTATGTGTTGCTTTGCCTCAATGTCTTGTCGCAGGGTCTTGTCAAGGAGGTGGACGACCTCACCATCGACCCACTCTTCCAGGCAGTCTCCGTTCTATCCTCCACCGGTCTCACCGAGCCCGATTTCCATGACTGGGGTCCGCTCGCTACTGTCGTGCTGATAATCATGATGGTGATGGGGGCATGTGCGGGGAGCACCTCCGGCGGCGCGAAGATCGACCGTTTCATCATCCTCTTCAAGTTCATCAAGAATGAGTTCTACAAGATGATGCATCCCAATGCGGTGACCACGGTGACTATCAATCGTAAGGGCACTCCCCCTGCCGTTGTGATGAAGACTCTCGCTTTCCTGTTTCTGTATGTAATAGTGATTCTGATCGGTGGCTCCATACTGGTAGTGATCGGTATGCCGCTCAAAGACAGTTTCTTCATATGCCTTTCAGCTATCTCCAACACCGGTCTCGGCACAGATATCACGGGAATCGCGGGAAATTACAACCTTGTTCCCGACGCCGCCAAATGGCTTCTCGCCTTCATCATGCTGGTAGGACGTCTGGAGCTATACACCATTCTACTGCTTTTCACACCCTCTTTCTGGAAAAAGTAAACCGATTTATCTTATGAGAATAGTGACAGCAAAACGGGAAGATGCATCTCTCATAGCCGACGCTATACTTGCGGCTGTGGGCGACGACATAGTGGAGCATCTTGCCGGCGATCGACATACAAGAGATGACGTGCATGGCATTTTCGCACGTCTTGCCGCAAGCGACGACACTCAATATTCATACCTCAACAGTCGCATAGCCCTCGATGATTCAGGCTCTCCGATGGGTGTATGCGTAAGTTATGACGGAGCCGATCTGAAAAGACTTCGCCGCCCCTTCTTCAAAGAGGCCAACGAGATTCTCGGATGGGGAATGACCGATGAGGAGATTGAGAATGTGCCGGGCGAGACCGACAGCGACGAGTTCTACCTCGACACTCTCATGGTGCTTCCTGAATACCGCCGACGCGGAGTGGCCGGAGCGCTGATAGCGGATGCCGCCCGTAAAGCCGAAGCCGCCGGCAAACCTCTCGGCCTCCTCTGCGACACCGACAACGACAATGCCCGACATCTCTACGACAAATCCGGCTTTCGTGCCGTCGGCCTCCGCCCCTTCGCGGGTCACGACATGACCCACATGCAGCTCACCCCCGCCATCCCCTCGAATCCCTGAAAATTACACAATTAAGGATGGAGCCACAAGTTATTAGCCTGTGGCTCCCTTTTATCGTCTTATTCTAAGACTGTTCTTGATGGTCCGGTCTGTTTAAGCGATTCCCACTTTTCTTTGAATCATTGGAAGACCCTCTTGCCGCCGAGATGAAGATTAGTGTCCTGCTTTTGCCAGAAGGGATATGGCATTAGTCCGGACAACGAATTCTTTTTCCGATTATCTTGAATCTGCTAGGTCCTGACTGACTTCTAATTGTGGCGAATTCGCCATAATTAAAATTTGTGGCTGTTTACCTCAGTATCTTTTACTATTAGCTTCGCCACATTGTTTTGTAATTGTATCGATAACATGATTATCTCCAGTAATGGTTCTCATCTCTTGAGCTCTCATTCTCATACCGAAGAAAGTCATTAATACAATTTAAACATTTAATTTAATCTCATCTCACTACGATTTTAGTATTTTTTATCGATTCTTTATATTGATAAGTTACTACATATATCCCTTTATTAATATCACTTAGAGATATGACAATCGGACTTTCCTCACTCCGGACAATTCTCCCGTTTAGATCATAAATTGTTAAATGATGAATACCTTCATCACATTGAATGGTATTTCCTGAAATCTTGATACCGGTATCTTCTTTATCCTCTATTACGGAAGGTGTCTCAGCCTGTAGCCGCAATTCCTCAATTCTGTTCAATACATTCTGATCTTCTATAAAAGATGTTGTGAACAGCATATCCCCGGTTGTATAGCCATATCTATTAGAAGCAGTAACAATAATAAATTCCCCCCAATCAGTCTGGTAAACGATATGAGTAATTCCCTCCTCTGCCTTATATTCTGTGGTAAATAGAAAAAGTATGTCATCATTATATTCAAAATAATATTGATCGAGAGCACTATGTAAATAATACTTATTAGCATCCTGTGAATAAATATCAAATGACAACCATCCATTTGGCCATATACTATCTGAATCCCAATCGTAAACATAGTCAAACTTAATATTGGTAATCACAGGTCTCGTTGGCGCAAGAGCTAACGAGACATCAATATAATCTGAGTTACCGTTTTCACAGGTAAATCTCACTCTCATCTGGCTTGTATTACGTTGGATATCCGGATTATACTCTTTTTTGACTCTCCAGAAGTCAAATTCCGTGACATCAATTATACAGTTCCCACTTTTATTTACATACCTTTCATATACGTAAAAACCATCCTGTTCTAAAAATGATACAGACCATACTCCTTCCTGAGTTTTATCTACTAAGGAAAACTGTAATGGGGCTACCGAAGTGATTAGATCATCTGAACTAACATTCTCTCCATTTTGCACCAAAGTACGATTTATCAAAATCTCAGCTTTGATAAATTCCAAGTTAGGGCATAACAAACATATATAAATTATCGCAAATATTACTCTTTTCATTTCAGTATTCTCTTTGGTTAGGCAATTATTTCAACTCTTCCTGAATTATTAACATTTAACTTATACTTGAAACAGTCATTACGAAAGTCCACTCAATTACATCCTGTGACAAGGATTAACAATTGAAAGCAAGAATAAACCACATTCCTATCAAAATTTCTCCAAACAGAGCTTTGTTTTATCATAAGGTCTAAATATATTTATTAAAAAGAAAGAATAGCTGTTCAACAATACGATTACAAAGTTAAGACAAATTATCATTCTTTGCAAATTTTTATAGCATTTTATTCAATATTCTGACACATTACTTAACCATATTGAAATATATCTTAATCTGATGCCATCTGTCATAATTGTATATAAGTACTATCTCTTCTATATACTTAGGTTGTGTCGGCTTTTACTTACAGCTTTTACTTACAGCGAACGTAAGATACAACTATAAGAATCACACCAAACTCCTTCATTAGTTCAGGTCTATAACAAATCTCTTTACCCATACTCTCAGTAAGTTGCAGAGGGAAAAGGAATTCACTGATCAATTGGGAATTCCATACTAAAGTCTAGTAGAATATCAATAAAAATTTAGGGTTTGAAAGAGCTTTAATGCAAGCTCTTCCAAACCCTAAGCTTTTTATGATATGGAGGGATTATCAGCGGTTGGCGAGGGTGATGGCGTCGATGGAGGCGATGGTCACCAGATCGATTATCTCTCTAACCGAGGCATTGCTGTTGGTGAAGTAGACAGGCTTCTTCAAGCCCATTTGAATCGGTCCGATGATGGAGCCTACACCCATGCTCAGCAACATCTGACTCGCTGTGTTGGCAGCCGTAAGATTCGGGAATACCAATGTGTTGACCTGTTTACCTTTCAACTTATTGAAGGGATAAGTATGGTCGCGGAGCTTCGTGTCAAGTGCATACTCTACCTGCATCTCGCCGTCAACCAACACCTGGGGATACTTCTCATGCAGCTCCTCCACCGCATGGGCCACCAACGTAGCTTCCTCATGCTTCGACGAACCGAAGTTGCTGTAGGAGAGCATCGCGATGACAGGCTCCTGTGCGAAGAATCTTACCGTATGGTCCGACAGACGGGCGATATCTACAAGCGCCGACTTATCGGCATCAGGATTCACGGCTGTATCGGCTATGAAGTATGTACCCTTGCGGGTGTTGAGGATATGCATTGTCGCAAAGTGCTTGTAGCCCTCCTGAAGACCGATTATGGAGACTACATCCCCGGCGGCCGTCTCTCCGGCAGAGTATGAGGAGAAGAGACATGCATCGGCATCACCTGTCTCTACCATCATCATGCCGAAGTAGGAGCGTTCATACATCCTTTCAAGTGCATAGTCGAAGGAATAGCCCTCTCGTGCTTTCTTCTCGGCAAGAAGACGGGCGTAACGGTCGCGGGTGTCGGCCTCACGGTCATGACGGGGATTGACAATCTCCACCCCTTTCAGGTTGAGACCGAGACGGTCGGCACGCTTCTCTATCATCTCCTCGTTGCCGAGCACTACGGGACGGCATATTCCCTGAGTGGCGCAACGCACTGCCGCGCGGAGCATATTGTCGGTGTTACCCTCGCATATCACCACACGCTTCGGATCCTGACGGGCCATCTCTGTGAGGCGACGCATCATCTTGCCGTCGTCGCCCATTATGGTGCGGAGTCTGATCTTGTATTCCTCCCAGTCGGTGATGGGCCGACGCGCTATACCCGACTCATCGGCGGCTTTAGCCACAGCGGGTGCCACACAGAGCAACAGACGGGGATCAAGTGCCTTCGGAAGTATATAGTCGCGACCGAACTTTATGTCGTTGAGACCGTATGCTTCGTCTACTACGGCCGGGACGGGCTGCTTGGCCAGATCGGCTATGGCATGCACGGCCGCTATCTTCATAGCCTCGTTGATACCGGTAGCACCGCTGTCGAGGGCGCCACGGAATATATAGGGGAAACCGATCACATTGTTGATCTGGTTCGGATAGTCCGAACGTCCTGTAGCCACGATGATATCGTCACGCGTCTTCATAGCCAGATTGTAATCTATCTCGGGATTCGGATTGGCGAGAGCGAATACAATCGGTTTGGGAGCCATCGAGAGCACCATCTCTGGTGTCACGACGTCGGCCACGCTGAGACCGAGGAATACATCGGCGCCAACCATCGCCTCCTGAAGAGTGTGGAGATCGCGTGTAGTGGCAAATTCCCTCTTCTGGGAGTTCAGGTTACTGCGGTCGGCCCGTATCACACCCTTGGAGTCGCACATCACCACATTCTCCGGACGCACCCCGAGCGCCACATACAGGCGTGTGCAGCTTATGGCGGCTGCCCCTGCACCGTTCACCACAAGGCGTATATCCTCTATCCTCTTCCCCTGTATCTCAAGGGCGTTGAGCAGACCGGCACCTGAGATGATGGCTGTGCCGTGCTGGTCGTCGTGCATGATGGGGATATCACACTCCTCTTTCAGGCGTGTCTCGATCTCGAAACATTCAGGTGCCTTTATATCCTCAAGGTTGATACCTCCGAATGTGGGGGAGATAGCCTTCACAATCTGTATCACCTTCTCGGGATCCTTCTCGTTGACCTCTATGTCGAATGCGTCGATGCCGGCGAAGATCTTGAAAAGAAGAGCTTTCCCCTCCATCACCGGTTTTCCGGCCAAAGCGCCTATATCGCCGAGCCCGAGCACTGCCGTGCCATTGCTCACAACTCCCACGAGGTTACCTTTATCTGTATAGCGATAGGCATCCTCCGGATTTTTCTCGATCTCCAGACAAGGATAGGCCACCCCGGGCGAATATGCCAGAGCAAGATCGTGTTGCGACGCATATGGTTTGGTGGGAACTATCTCTATCTTTCCCGGCTTGCCCTCCTCATGATAGTCGAGGGCCATCTCTTTTGTTACCTTAGATGTCATTATTTCTCAATAATATGGTTGTCAATGATGTCGGAGGAGGGTGTCTTATCACTTGCGTCAAATTGTATGTGCAGGTGATTTTATTGCATTTTTCAGCAAAATACCTCCTCTCCTATTACAATAACAACTCAAATACGAAAATTTCCATACAAAAGTTAAAAATTTTTCATTTTATATTTCCAGCAGCGGGTTATTCAGATTTTATCCATCCCGAAAGCATAAATATAAAATTTCATTTTTGCAAATCCTGATGTGAATATTTTATGCAAAGTTTCCCAATAATTTTATTATATCATTATATATCAGTATTATAAAAATTTTATCAACACAAATTGTTCCCCAAAACGTGAATTTTATTCTACAAAATTCCTTAAAAATTTTGCTGAAACAAAGTTTTTCATATACCTTTGCAGTGGTTTTCGGAGACCTCTGAAAACCACTAAAACCCCTCAAAACCCTAAACCAACGATGATACAGATAGTTGAGAAACGCGACGGCCGAGTCGTAGGTTACAACGAAGAAAAGATCAAGGCTGCCATCAGAAAGGCTATGCTTGACACCGACCTCGGAGAGGATGAATCGCTTATCCATAAAATATCCGATAGAATCGGAAAATATGGCAAACAGAAGATGACTGTCGAAGAGATCCAGGACCGTGTGGAGATCGAGCTAATGAAATCGGCTCGTAAGGATGTCGCCAAACGATATATCGCTTACCGCGACAAACGATCGATCGCCCGACAGGCCAAGACCCGCGACATCTTTCTTGAGATCATCGAAGCCAAAAGCAACGACATCACCCGCGAGAACGCTAATATGAACACCGAC
This sequence comes from Bacteroides sp., assembly GCA_014801605.1. GTDB lineage: Bacteria > Bacteroidota > Bacteroidia > Bacteroidales > Muribaculaceae > Lepagella. The sequence continues at coordinate 14,745 of JAAVDU010000032.1, read as the reverse complement.
TCTCCGGCGGGGATGATGATGAAGTTCGCTTCTGAAACTACCAAACCTTTCGTCGACGACTATCTCCTCTCTTCCCCTGTGAAGCAGGCTGTGCGCAACAACTATATACATATTCACGACAAGGACTACTACCCTACCAAGAGCCTTACATGCGTGCAGCACCCGCTCGACCGTATCCTGAAGAACGGTTTCGTAGCCGGTCACGGCGAGTCGCGCCCCGCAAAAAGAATTGAGACGGCAAGCGTGATTGCCTGCATATCGCTCGAAACTGCCCAGAATGAGATGCACGGCGGCCAGGCTATACCGGCTCTCGACTTCTATCTCGCCCCTTTCGTAAGATATTCCTTTATAGAGGAGGTGAAAAACCTTGAGCAACTGACCGGACAAGACCTCTCTCATCTCTATAACGCGCAGTTCAAGGATTACCTGAAGCGTCCTCTCGATGGTCTTGAGGGTGATGAGCGTCTGCTCCAGCACGCCATCAATAAGACCGTGGGTCGTGTCCATCAGTCGATGGAGGCTTTTATCCACAACATGAACACTATCCACTCCCGTGGNGGCAATCAGGTGGTGTTCTCATCTGTCAACTATGGCACCGACACTTCNGCCGAGGGTAGATGTGTGATCAGGGAGATGCTAAACTCTACTTACGAAGGTGTCGGNAATGGCGCTACCGCTATNTTCCCCATNCAGATCTGGAAGAAGAAGCGGGGGGTGAGCTATCTCCCGGAGGATCCCAACTACGACCTCTATCGCCTCGCCTGCAAGGTNACGGCAAGACGTTTCTTCCCCAATTTCCTGAATCTCGACGCAAGCTTCAATCAGCATGAGAAGTGGCGTGCCGACGATCCCGAGCGTTATCTCTATGAGGTGGCTACTATGGGTTGCCGTACTCGTGTGTTNGAAAACCGTTACGGCGAGAAGACATCCGTAGGGCGTGGCAATATCTCATTCACNACTGTCAATATCGTGCGACTCGCTATCGAAGTGATGAANATCGAGAATAAGGAGGAGAGAATAGCGGAGTTCTTCCTTAAACTCGACAAGACTCTCGACATTACCGCACGTCAGCTCGACGAGCGTTTCCAATTTCAGAAAACAGCCCTCGCAAAGCAGTTCCCGCTCGTGATGAGTGTTCTCTGGAATCATGCCGACGCCCTTAATCCCAACGACACCATCGAGGCCGTGATCAATCAGGGAACATTGGGCATAGGGTTCATCGGACTGGCCGAGACTCTGATCGCGCTCACCGGGAAACACCACGGCGAATCTGAGGAGGCGCAGGAGCTCGGTCTGAAGATTGTGGCGCATATGCGNGAGAGAGTNCAGGAGTTCTGCGAGCAGTATGGCCATAATTACTCTGTGCTCGCTACTCCGGCGGANGGTCTCTCCGGNAANTTCACNAAGGTTGACCGCAAGGCTTTCGGTGTNATTCCCGGTATCACCGATAAGGATTACTACACCAACTCTAATCATGTGCCGGTGTATTACCACTGCTCTCCCCGCCATAAGGCGAAGATCGAGGCNCCCTACCATAAGCTCACCGGCGGAGGCCATATCTTCTATGTGGAGATCGACGGCGACGCCACACACAACGAGGAGGCTATCATGCAGATCGTGGATATGATGGATAAATATGACATCGGCTACGGCTCGGTCAACCACAACCGCAACCATTGTCCTAAATGCGGATATGAGAATGCCGACAAGGAGCAGACTCATTGTCCGAAATGTGGCGTACCCTTCGAGACAATACAGCGTATCACAGGATACCTTGTAGGCACTACCGACCGCTGGAATTCCGGAAAACTTGCTGAACTTCATGACCGTGTTGTACATGAGTGAGACTACAACATATAATGTTTTATCGATAATGCGCGGAACCACGGTCGACGGACCGGGGTTCCGCACTTCCATTTATCTGGCAGGGTGCAATCATCGTTGCCCGGGTTGCCACAATCCGCAATCATGGTCTTTTGACGGCGGCTCAAGCATGACTCTGGAGGAAATAATGGAGATTGTCAGGGAGGAGGATTTCAACGTGACCCTCTCCGGGGGCGACCCTCTCTGCTCACCTCTCACTACCCTCCCCTTGCTCAAGGCCCTCAAGGAGGATGGAAGGAATGTCTGGCTCTTCACCGGTTACACCTGGGAGGAGATCTCGGCCAACCCTGAAATCAGTAAGCTGCTCCCCTTTATCGACGTGCTTGTCGACGGCCGGTTTGTGGAGAGTCTGAAAGATCCGGATCTGCTCTTCAGGGGTTCAGCCAATCAACGCCTCATCGATGTAAAGCAGTCAATCAGAGAGGGAGTTCCGGTTGAATACTGACATATTGTTGATTCACAGTATTTTGTTATATCAGCAGCTACAATGTGACTATAAGCTGTGTTAAAATTTTTATACTTTGAGGTAAACCAATTTAGGCGGTCGCTCGTTATGATAGTATATTCAACGAGAGAATAACAAAATTTATGAAAAACACCGGGTTCGGATTCATTTTGTCGTAATCCACTATCAAATTTCCGCACCCCATCAACACCGCACAAAATTATGTTTACTTTAGGAATCACCTTGATGATGATCGGGGCGGTGCTCCGCATCTATCTCACACTTAAATCACACCACGTAGCGAAGACCCTTACACCTCGCTTTACCCGCCAGCGTAATGTGGAACTTTATCTACTGAAAACCAGCCATCAAGGCATTAATATACAAGCCAATATAATGTTGGTGGTAGGATTTGTTCTTGTGTTGCTCACCGCTGTGTTCAACTGATTCAGCCGGCATACACCTGTCGCTACAATTTATCCGGCTCTTAATAATAGCCATTATAAAAGAATTTAAATAATAAGTGGGTGAGATTTGGCAAATTGCCGGATCTCACCCACTTTTTATTATATTTTTCTTTATCTGCGACAAAGGTGGAATTACTCCTCCTCCGCGATCTCAGCCTGAGCCTCGTCGGCAGCTGTCTCTATCTTCTCCTGAGCCTCCGGAGTCTGAAGCTTCTCAGCCTCCTCTTTCAGCACCTCGTCNGCCTCCTCGCGCTGTTCCTCGGTCGGAACGGAATCATCNGAGGTGAATTTGTCGTAGCCGTTCTCTACAAGNATNTTATACCATGTGAAGAGTTTCTTGATATCTGTAGGATATACCCTCTCCTTATCGTAGTCGGGAAGGATAGCCTCAAACTCGTCGCGCAGACCATTGCTCTTTACGAGTGCNTTCACATCTATTGTCTTCCCTTCGTTGTGAGCATACACAAGATCGAGTATCTCTCCGAGCGGTTTATCCTCAGTGTAGGTGTACATGGCGATGTCGCCGAGCGACACTACCTTNTCTCTGCTGCTCGCAGGGAAACGTTTCTTGCTTGTGAGATCCTCAACAAGAAGCATCTTGCTGCCGTGTGACACTATCTTGAACAGACCGGGCTTACCGGTGATTGCCAGAATTTCTTTCAGCATATCTTTTATCTTATTACTAAGTTAATGTTTACTTTAAATCTCTACCTCGTAAAGNTCGGAAAGTGACTCTGAGGAAGCGCAACCGAGCAACTCCNGCAGACGCGGAAGAATCATGTCGTCGTCGCCGTTCATAATCNCAACCACCTTACCTGCCGGCAAGCTCTTGAATTCATCCCTCTGCGACTCTATCCTTCTGAGTATCTCCTCATCCGGAAGTCCATTGCGGCGCCTCACTCTTTCNATCCGCTGTTGCTCGGGAGCTGTCACAAGCCATATGCTGCCGCATANCTCGTCGAGATGCGAGGTGGCGAGTATCGCCGATTCGCAAAAGGAAATACGNTCCGAAGATTCTACAAACCGTAGGAAATCCTCTTTCACAGCGGCATGTACTATCCGGTTCACACCATCCCTNAGCACGGAATCACTGAAGATCGCTGAGGCNACATAACCTCTGTCGAGTCTCCCTGATGCGGTGTANGCTCCCTCCCCCAATAGTGANCGCAGNCGGTCTTTCACTTCAGGATCGCTCTCCATAAGCCGGCGAGCCTCCGAATCACAGTCGTACACCCGCTCTCCGTTAAGGCGCAGAATNCGCGACACCACGCTCTTTCCGCTCCCTATACCCCCTGTNATACCGATTATTCGNTCGATATGGCNGGCTATCATAATTTCATCCACTTTCACTACCGACTCTTCAGTTCTGCACTATGGTATATTCCACGCTGTCGGTCTTGAGGGAGAGATTCTGCAGCCGCTCGGGATAGCTCACCACCTTGACATGCAGCTTGGTGGATGTGGAGCCATGAAGGTCATTGTAGTCCACCTGCAACTCAATGTTACGGTCNTCGTCGTCGCCGAGTCTGCTCATCGCCACATAATAATCNACGGGCACCTTCGAGGGGAAGAGGAGAAGACTCTCCTTGTGAGGCACATTGACNGCCGTGATAGTGATCATCGACTCCTTCTTGACGAGNGGCTCCACCGGTATGGTGACGCTCACTTTTGCNGGAATCACTTTGGTGCCGCTGATTCTTTTGATCGGCACCTCCTCTGTAGTGGTCTCCGAAATCTCCTTCANGGTCAGAGTCTCNGTGCGCACGGACACTATCGTATCGAGCACCCTGCGGTCGCCGTATACAAGCACACTTGTGGGGGAAACGGTAGGGTNCCCCTCCACCACACTACCNGAGGCTGCCAGAAAATCGGCATCGATTATGATAGGCACCCTCTTACCTTTATCTGTGGTGTAGTCNAGCCGGAGTGAGTCGATCGATACGGAGGTTATGGCACACGTGGAGCCGAAGATGTTCTTCAGAGAGGTCTGGATATCGGTCTTCGAATAGCGAAGCTCCCCTTTATCGGCATAATCGCGGAAGTTGATACTCATCACCGGATTCCGGTAATGGTTGCGCCAAAGCACAGTCCCCTTGTCGCGCAGACCTACGTGAAACTTATCGGGAATATCGCTGATGAATGTGACGGAATCGGGCACATTCGTGATCTGTAGCCTCACGCTGAANGTATCCTGCGCNCTGTCGTTGAGGGCCAGGATAAACCAGAAGAGGGTCGACACAACCACNAATATCAGGAAAAGCACAGTGTCGTGAAACGTTGCCGTGCTACGTATCTGCCGCCACTTCTCCTTTAGCTCATTCCATCTCTTTTCCATCTGTCCTTCCCGTANTCCTCTTTTACTTCTTCTCGCTTACAGGTTCNCCGGCAGGATATACGGAGGTCTTGTCAACGCGAATCGACACNCCGGGCGCGATCTCCATGTGGATAACGGTGTCGTTGATCTCCTTTATCTTGCCATGGATGCCACCGGCGGTCACAACCTTGTCGCCTGTCTTCATNGCCTCGCGGGCCTTCTTGATCTCCTTCTGCTTCTTGTTCTGCGGACGGATCATGAAGAAATAGAAAATCACNACCATGGCCACGATCATCAGCATGCCGCTGAGGCCACCCCCGCCTTCGCTTGNCTGAAGCAGGAAAAGTGAATTAAGTGTTGTCATTCTTTTGTCTGGTTTATTGTTGTTCTTTATCTTTTATTTACTTTACGATCTTTCCCTCCTCCTTGAGTCGGGTCACTATCGAATAGAGAAGGCCATTGACGAAGGCACCGCTCTTCGAGGTGCTGTAGCTTTTGGCCAGCTCTATGTATTCGTTGATGCTCACCACAAGNGGAATCTTCGGGAAATTGAGTATCTCCGAGAGTGCGGTCATCGTCACCACCACATCCATCACCGCAAGNCGGTCAGTATCCCAATGGTCGGTCTTGATGAAGTCGTCGATATATCTTCTGTATACATCCTTGTTCTTCACGACATCNGTGAAGAGTANCTTGCCGAAGCGGGCATCCTCCTCATCCTTNTACATCGGAAGCACCGCGCGCTNACCACCCTCNTCATCGAATTTCTTCATCGTCTTCAGCACGAAGGTNCCGATAATCTCAAGGTCGTCGTTCCAGAACACCGACTCGGTCTCGAGGGTGTCGAGGAAGTCTTCGTCGTGGAATATGATCTGCTTGAAGGCATTTCTCCAGAATTCGGTATCGGTGTGAAGGTCAGTGGCCGGNAANTCCATATATTCCGCATAGAGATCGCTCTCCATCACTCTCTTGAGCAATGTCTCAAGCGTCTGGCGATGGGCCGGGAGCCATGATATCTTCTCCGTCTCGCAATATTCGGTGATTTCGCTGTTGGCGGCTATCATCTTCACGAAGGCGTTGTCTACAAAGCGGAGATTGGGGTTGAGGTCTTCTGCCGTGGGGAGATACTTGTTGCGGTTCTCCTCGATCTGGTCCTCACGGAGCCTTACGAGTTCCACAGGAAGTGTAAGGAGAAGGAAATAGAGGTCGCGGGCCTTCTTCATGCTGTGCTGGAGGGTCTTCAGGGCATCCTCCACATTGTCGCGTGAGGCATAGAAGTTCCTGAAGGTCTCCCCCATCATCCCCTGCATGCGCTCCACGCCGCGCAGGGTGTAATGCTCGCGCTGTGCTATCACCTTGTTGACGGCGGCATCGGGCATGATGATGAGATTCATGATCTTCTCCCAGATCTGATCGTCCTCCCCCTTCTCGGGTGTGGCGGCATCCTTCTCGAAATTCTTGAACAGAGCGCTCTCGCGGATCCTCTCCGCAAGCGGGCCAACCTGTGCCTCAAACGGGAAGGGGGCCACATTATATTTCTTCAGAAGAGCCTTGACGGTTTCGTCTGCAAGAATCTTCTTTATGAACCGCGTGTCGGCCAAGGGTCGGTAGCCACCCCTTTTCTCGATCCTGTCGGCCAGACGTGCCATGAGCGCCAGCAGATCGAGGTACAGACTGTAAGCAAACCTCTTCTCCTTCGTCGGAGCAGAAGGCTGCGATTCCAACATAAAATGATTTTCTATCAACAGATAGGAATAAAGCAGCTGTATCACCTTTATTCGTATCAACACACGATTTATCATAACTCTTTATGCTCGTTTGTTTTATCTTTTTCCGGATTGCGTCTTCCGAAGTTTTGCTCCGGCCGGCTGCCAAGACCGCCTCTTGCGGGGGCGCCCCCGGAGTTGCTTATGACATACAAAATTACTCCAAAAGAGGATAATATACAAATTATCCGTCATTTTTATTTTTATCAGGCATCCATCCCCCCTTGGATTACCGACGCGTGAAACCGGCCGCCATCCTCTGACGCACCGCCTCATAAAGCATCACTCCGGCGGCCACCGATACGTTGAGCGAGCCTATGTTGCCGAGTATCGGAATAGCGGCAAGCACATCGCACTGCCTCAGCACCTCGGGGGAGATGCCGGTGTCTTCCGCACCCATCACTATCGCTACCGGCACTGTGAAGTCGGCCTCTACATAGCTCTCCTTACCCTTCTCCGAAGCCCCTACTATCAGATAGCCGTTCTCCTTCAGTTTCTTCACGGCTGTAAGGGTGTCGCGCTCGCGACATACCGGCACATAGAAGAGAGCACCGGCCGACGCCTTGACTGCGTCGCTCGTGACCGAAGCGCTCCCCCTCTCGGGTATAACTATCGCATCAACGGCCGCACAGTCGGCACTTCTCGCTATCGCCCCGAAGTTGCGGGCGTCGGTGATCCCGTCGAGCACAAGCAGCAACGGAGTCTTACCCTCCTCATACAGCGCCGGGATTACATTGTCGAGTCGATGATAACCGACAGGCGACAGTATCGCTATCGCCCCTTGATGGTTCTTCATCGTTATGCGGTTCAGTTTCTCAGCCGGCACTCGCTGCACCACTATGTCATATTCCCTGACCTTCTCAAGAAGTTCCTTTGCAAGGTCGCCCCCGAGGTCACGGCGCAGAAGCACCTTATCAATACTCTTTCCGGCTTCGATCGCCTCCATTATGGCTCTCAGACCGAATATATAGTCACTTTTTTCCATCTCTGTGTTAATTTTTTATTTCAGCTCCCGGTGGGTGAACCGATCGTGTGTCAGATCAATCCGAGGAGCACTCTGGCGTTGAGGCGCGCTGCTTCGTTCACCTCGGTGCCGGATAGCATCCCTGCAAGTTCGTCGATGCGTTGCTCCTCCGTAAGCACCCTTACATGGGATACCGTCCGCTCCTCCTCGTCGGTCTTGTAGACCTTGAAGTGATAGTCACCCTTGGCCGCAACCTGCGGCAGATGGGTGATGGCGAGCACCTGCATATCCTTCCCCATCTCTCTCATCATCGCCCCCATCTTGTCGGCTATCTCTCCCGACACTCCGGTGTCTACCTCATCGAAAATGACTGTCGGAAGGTGCATGCATCTCGCCATAATCGATTTTATGCTCAGCATAAGACGGGCGGTCTCGCCGCCGCTGGCCACTCTCGCCATCGGCTGCATCTGATGGTTTTTATTGAAACTGCAAATGAATTCAGCTGTGTCCTGTCCGTCTGCCGTAAGTTTCCCTTGTATAAGCTCTACCTCGAAACGCAGATTGGGCATCCCNAGCGGTCGCGCTGTCTCCAATAGGGCCTCCGCGAACACCGCCGCGGCCTCGCGGCGTGTCTCCGTTAGTGCATCGGCCTTCCCTTTAAGGATTTTGGCGAGACGTTTGGCCTCCTGCTCCAGCTCGGCCACATTGTCGTCGCCGAAATCTATGGCGTTGAGCCTGTGGCGTAGGTCGCGGCGCAGACGNATCAGACCATCCTCATCGTTGGTCTTGAATCGCTTTATGGCGTCATACAGCTGATTCATACGCGAGGTCACCCTCGCCAGGCGGTTGGGGTCTGATCCCACTCTGTCGAGATATCCCCNCACCGTCTCNGAAATATCTTTCAATTCTATGGCCAATATCTCAAGGCGCTTCATCAGCTCGGCTTCGTCGTTCTCGTCAAACAACAGCAGATTCACCTTCGAGAGATATTCCGTTGCCTCGGCGAGCAGAGGTATAACCCCGTTGTCGGAGCCGTCGAGCAGGCCGTAGCATGCTCCGAGATCCTCGCGGAGCTGGTCGGCGTCGCTGAGCATGTCAAACTCCTGCTCTATCTGCTTCAACTCACCCTCTTTGGGATTGATCTTGTCGAGTTGCTCAAGCTGGAAAGCGATAAACTCACGGTTCTCCCNGCTCTTCTCTATCCTCTCTTTCATCTTGCGGATCTTGGCGCGAAGAGTCACATATCGCCCGAAGTCAGCCCGATATTCCGACAGNTGGCTGCTGTTGCCTGAGAAGGCGTCGATTATCGACAGGTGGCTCGAGCTCTGAGAGAGAAGGAGATTGCTGTTCTGCGAATGTATATCCACAAGATTGGCCGTGACTGCCGTAAGCACCGGAAGCGTCACCGGCGAATCATTTATGAAGGCCCGCGAGCGACCGTTGGGCGACACTTCGCGCCTTACAAGTATCTCCTCCGGATTCCATTCCAGCCCCTGCTCCTCGAATATCGGGAGCAGTTCGGGATCAGGACGGGTAAACACCGCCTCTATCACCGATTTACGGCTCTTGTCGGAGATGGCCTTCGTCTCCGCTCTCTCCCCTAAAAGAAGCGAGAGCGCTCCGAGCATAATCGATTTTCCGGCCCCGGTCTCTCCCGTGATGATCGTGAATCCNGGTGAGAAGGTGAGACTTACGTTGTCGATCAGAGCATAGTTCTTTATTATCAGCGACTGTAGCATCTTGAAGTGTTGTTTATTTTTCCTCGCTCCCTTTGCGTATCTTCTCGAGGCGGTCGTTGTCNGTGGGGTANATCGGCTTGAGAAGTTCATACACCTCGTCGCGCTCCGACTGCGGGGCCTTGGAGTANATGTTGACAAGTTCGTCAAGCTTGGCATCCCTGAACATCGAGAGCGCCACCGACATCGGGGCGTTCTTATACACCTCCCCTATAGCTTTCAGAGAGGCTGTTATGGCCGCTCTCCCCTTGTCGGGACTCGTGGCCATCTCGTCNAGACCTTTCCGGTAATACTGGTAGGCCATATCGCGGATCATCGAGGTATTGTTGTCGGTGAGGGTACTTANCACCGCGCTGCGGTTCTTGGTNTCCTCAAACGCACGCCACCCTATCTCGCCGCTCGACTGTGCCATCTGCACCACCGACGACGCTTTGTCGATATATGGNTGCCCCCCTTCGGGTGAGAAACTGTCAAAATCGAGAGCAAGGAAGAGATAGGCGTAGAAATCGAGNATCCCGGTGAGGTTGCTGTCCCAGGAATTGTCGTTCCTGATGAGCTGGTCCCCCTCGCGGTAGTCGAATTCCACCTTGGTATCCTTGAAGTTGAGGAGAGTGGTGGTGTATGTGCTGTTGTAGACCGGGCGCGACACCTGCACCTGAAGATCACCTTTCACCTTGTCGTCGGTATATTCCTTCACGGTCAGGAAGAAACGGCAGTCGATCTTCTCATTGGGCATGAACTGTGTGTTGGTCCACTTATTCTCATTGAGATAGGAGGCGATATCCTGCTGCAAAGTGGTGAACACCTGTTTATAGGTACCCTCCACCGAGGAGGAGTTAACCTCCACCTGACACTGCAGTTCCTGCGCCGACAGATCGGACGCCCCTATAAAGAGAGCCCCCGCCGCAGCCGATAGGTTTAGAATATGCTCATATCTTTTTCTCATACATCTCTTTTTATTTCATGATGGTGTCGATAATGTCGGCAGCCACCTCTCTCTTGCTTTTTACCGGAAACTCCACCCTCTCCCCTGAAGCGGAGAAGATAGTCACCCGGTTGGTATCTTTCATGAATCCCGCGTCAGGATCGCGCAGCGAATTGAGCACTATCCAGTCGAGATTCTTCTTTTGCAACTTGTGGAGTGCGTTCTCCGTCTCGTGTTCAGTCTCCAACGCGAACCCCACAAGAATTGTATCCCCTTTCACTCTCCCTACCGAGGCCGCGATATCGGGGTTCTTCACAAGATGGAGGTCCATAGTGTCGGCCCCCTCTCGCTTTATCTTCTCGGTGGCGATCGATTCGGGTGCGTAGTCGGCCACAGCTGCGGAAAGGATAGCCATATCTGCGCCGGCTATCTCTCTCATCACCGCCTCATGCATCTCCATGGCGGAGGTGACATCTATACGGCGTATATTGCCTGCCGGAGTGGGGAGCGACACAGGACCGGCTACAAGCACGGTCTCNGCCCCTCTGGAGGCACATTCCTCCGCGATTGNGAATCCCATNTTCCCGCTTGAATAATTGCCGATGAATCGCACGGGGTCGATCTTCTCGTAAGTGGGCCCGGCTGTCACCACAACCCTCTTTCCTCTAAGCGACCCTGAGCGGGCAAAGTAGCCCTCTATATGCTCTACGATCCTCTCCGGCTCCTCCATGCGTCCCTTCCCNACAAGACCGCTCGCAAGCTCTCCGGCCTCCGGCTCCACGATTATCACTCCATCTCTTTTCAAAGTGGCGATATTGCGTTGGGTNGAGGGATGCTTCCACATGTCAAGATCCATCGCCGGAGCCACCATCACCTGTTCCTTGGCTGAAAGATAGGTGGTGATGAGCATATTGTCGGCTATCCCGTTGGCNATCTTTCCGATTGTGCTTGCCGTNGCGGGAGCCACTACCATAAGGTCGGCCCAGAGTCCGAGATCTACATGGCTGTGCCATTCCCCGGTGTTGGCGGCGAAAAACTCGCTCACAACCGGTTTGCCGCTTAGAGCCGCAAGTGTGGCGGGTGTGATGAATTCCTTCCCGTTGGGGGTGATCACCACCTGCACCTCCGCTCCCCGTTTTATCAGAAGACGCAGAAGAATGGCCGACTTATAGGCGGCTATACCCCCCGAAATCCCCAATACTATATGTTTACCTTTAAGCATACTCTCCTGTAAGGTTTATCCGGAGTCAGTCTGATCCGGTGTGAGGTTTATCTGTTGCCTCTCCGATCTCCACCCTGCGCTTCGCGGCGCTCCCGGTCATATTTATATTTCAACTGGAAGAGCACATCCTTGGTGTTCTTCGGGAAATCACCCTGCATCATCCAGTCGTAGAAAGAGGGCTCGCGTCGGAGCACATCCTTCACCTTTCTCCCCTTATGCTTCCCGAAATTGAATATCGGCTCGTCGTTGTCGTCGAGCACGATTCGGGCCGCAAGGTCGAGATTCTTCCCTATCGAGGAGAATTTGGCGAGAAACTCCACATCGTTCTCAAGCTCTCCGTAGCGGTCGAGCTGGCCGAGAAGCACATCATAGGTGGCCTGGGTGTCGGCAAGCGCGCTGTGGGCATCCTCAAGTTCACGCCCGCAATAGAATCTGTAGGCGGCCACAAGGGTGCGCTGCTCCATCTTGTGGAAGATGTTCTGAACGTCGATAAACCGACGTCCTGTTATGTCGAAATTNATACCGCAACGGGCAAACTCCTCCATAAGCACCGGCACATCGAATTTNTTGCTGTTGTAGCCCGCTATGTCACATCCCTCGAATATCGCAAGCAACGATTTCGCGATCTGCTTGAATGTGAGCTCATCCTTCACATCCTCGTCGGTNATATGATGNACTGCCGTACTTGCCGGGGGAATGGGCATCTCCGGATTGAGCCTGCGGCTCCTCTTCTCCTCCCTNCCGTCGGGATAGACCTTTATATACGAGATCTCGACTATCCTGTCGTGAGTGACGTTGGTGCCNGTGGTCTCGAGGTCGAAGAATATTATCGGACGTTGGAGATTCAGTTTCATTATTCTATCACCTGAAGTGGCATCTGTATGGTTACTATATTCTCATTCGGCTCCTGCTCGAGGGGCTCGAACACTCCCGGACGGGCCGGATCCGACATGCGNACCACTACNGTATCGCCGCCGAGATTGCTGAGTATCTCCACAGTNTAGACCGCNTTGAANCCGATNGTCATCGGGTTGCCCTCATATTCACACATCACGCGCTCCTCTGCAGANGTGCCGTAGTCAAGATCTTGTGCGCTCAGCTTCATTATCGAGCCGTTGATATCGAATTTCACAAGATTGGAGGCTTTGCTNGCGAAGATGGCCACACGACGCATGGCGTTGAGGAATGTGTCGCGGTCCACCTGCAGTGTGAAGGGATTCGTNGAGGGTATCACCCTGTTGTAGTTGGGATAGTTCCCCTTGATGAAACGGCAGGTCAGCGTATAGTCGCCGAATTCGAATCTCGCCCCTTTCTGGCCGATGGTCAGTTTCACGCTCTCTACATCCTTGTCAAGAATACCCTTGAGGATTGAGGCCGGCTTGGCGGGCATGATGAACGATTTCTTAACCTCGGGGCTCACCTCGTANTTGATATATCTCACAAGTTTATGGGTATCGCTCGCCACAAAGGTAATGTCGCCCTCATGTATATCCCAGAAGATACCGGTCATCATCGGACGTATCGGTTCAAGACTGACGGCATAGAGGGTCTTCTCTATACCCTTCTTAANCACACCGCCGNGGAGGTCNAGCACAACGGCATCGTCGTCCATCTTCTCCCCTTTCGGATATTCGTCGGCATTGATACCCATGAAATTGAAATGGCCAGTAAGGAAAGAGACCACAATCTCGTTGGTGGTTTCATTTAGCTCGAAAGTAATGGGCTGGTTGCTCACCTCCTTGGTGATCTCAAGGAGAGTCTTGGCCGGAACGGCTATAGCCCCCTCTCCCTCCGGATCCATCACCTCAACACATGAGGAGACGATATTCTCCTGGTCTGAACCGGTGATCCGGAGACGGCCGTCATTGAGNNNAAANAAAAAATTATCGAGTATCGACAAGGCGTTTTTTGAATTGATCACCTTGTTGACAGCCTGCAGCNGCTGCTGGAAGAGTTTTCCGTCTATATTGAAACGCATATTTAATGATAATTGATTGCTAATTTAACGGGGATTNAACTCCCTCTCTGAAACCGCAAATTTACAAAAAAAAATCGGGTTTTACAACCACCTGCGCCAAAATCCGACAAATGAATCCCGACCCGCCGCTCTTCCCGCCTCACCCTCTTCCACAACGACAAGAGAGATGCCTCCATCATCCGGAGACATCTCTCTTTNTCATTTATTTCCTTTACAACGCCTCTGTGAGGCTCTGCATGAANGTCGGAATTACTCGGCTACCACGTCAAACTCGATATCCTTGGAAACCTCCTTGTGGAATTTGATAGTGGCTACATATGTGCCAACTTCCTTCACAGGCTCCTTGATATAGATGATCTTGCGGTCTACATTGTGGCCAAGCTTCTCCAGAGCCTCGGCGATCTGGATNGCGTTCACAGAGCCGAATACTGTGCCTGTAGAGCTGGTCTTTGCGCCGATTGTAAGCTTTACGCCCTCAAGTGCAGCGGCGGCTGCCTCTGCGTCGGCTTTCAGCTTGGCGATCTTGTGGGCACGCTGTTTCTGATCCTCTGCGAGCTGCTTAAGCGCTGCGNCAGAGGCGATGATTGCCTTCCCCTGGGGAATCAGATAGTTGCGGCCATAACCATCCTTCACTTCGACAACATCGTCTTTGTAACCGAGGTCGGCTACGTTCTCTTTGAGTATGATCTTCATATTGATTCTATCTGTCGTGTTAAAAAATGATTATTTCATCAAGTCGGTTACGTAGGGAAGAAGAGCGAGGTGACGCGCACGCTTTACAGCCTGTGCCACACGACGCTGGAACTTCAGAGAGGTGCCGGTGATGCGACGGGGAAGAATCTTGCCCTGCTCGTTGAGGAATTTCTTGAGGAACTCGGGATCCTTGTAGTCGATGTATTTGATGCCGCTACGTTTGAAACGGCAATATTTCTTCTTCTTTGTATCGACCGAAAGGGGAGTGAGATAACGGATTTCGCTATTTGCTGCCATTGTTGTAGTCTCCTTAGTTTGCTGCTTCGGCGGCTGCCTCTGCGGGTTGTTCAC
>JAAVDU010000031.1 GCA_014801605.1 Bacteroides sp. | reverse complement strand
GACGTGCGGAAGGACGTGCGGAGGGACTCGCAGAGGGACGTGCAGAGGGACGTGCGGAAGGACGTGCGGAGGGACTCGCAGAGGGACGTGCAGAGGGACGTGCGGAAGGACTCGCTGAGGGACGTGCGGAAGCAATTGCAGAGAAATTAAAGAAAGCGAAGGAAATCGGCATTTCCGAGGATATCATTGCAAAGATTTTTGGGAATGATAGATTGTAGACGTGCCATTCCATTTCTCTAAATTAAATGACATTTATTATTCGCTGAAAAGTTACAAATCTGTAATTTGTAACTTTTCAGCGAATAATTTTTTTGGTGGAGAATTTGGAGGAACGGAATATTATATATAAATTTGCATCATAATGATATTAAAACAATATCATTGATACAAGGTGAGAGAGAACTATTATGTCTAACTATTAAAGAGTCAAAGAGATGAGAGAGAATAAGGAGATTCCGTTTGAGGGGAAGACCGTGAATGGATTCGGGATGCTGGCGTTGCTGCTTATAGTGCCGGTGGTTTTGGTGCTGGCGTACATCTTCCTTCCGGAGGAGCAATGGTGGCTAGCCGGAACACTGACAGCAGTAGGAATAATCGTGATCGCACTGTTGCCGTCAGGCTTCTTCGTGCTACAGCCGAATCAGGCGATGGTGATGATTTTCTTCGGTAAATATAAGGGGACCTTCAGGAAAACCGGGTTCTATTGGGCGAATCCGTTCATGAGCAAGAAGAAGATCTCGTTGCGAATCCGCAACATGGATATCGCGCCCATCAAAGTGAATGATAAAGTGGGAAATCCCGTCATGATCGGCATGGTTTTGGTGTGGAAAGTGAAGGATACCTACAGAGCTGTGTTTGATGTGGATTCGGGGTCGACCTCGTTTCTGAATGTAAGCAACGCCGGAGTGACCGCCGGACAGACGAATGCCATAGCAAAAGCACTTGATTCGTTTGTGAATATACAGAGCGATGCGGCACTGAGGGAGGTGACCGGAAAGTATGCGTATGATGAGGAGGGTGAACGCCATGAGGAAATTACCCTCAGAAGCGACGGCCATGAGATCAACGAGCAGCTTGAGGAGAAACTTAACGACCGGCTGGCAATGGCAGGAATAGAGGTTGTAGAGGCCCGTCTGAACTACCTCGCCTACGCCCCGGAGATTGCGGCAGTGATGTTGCGCCGTCAGCAGGCGTCGGCCATCATCTCAGCCAGAGAGAAGATTGTGGAGGGAGCCGTGAGCATGGTGAAGATGGCGTTGGACCAGCTAAGTGCAGAGCAGATAGTGGAACTCGACGAGGAACGCAAGGCCGCCATGGTGAGCAACCTTCTTGTAGTGCTATGTGCGGATGAGCCGGCACAACCTGTATTGAACACAGGGACACTCTATCAATGATCAGTATCTACGAACAATAAATGAATGGCTAAACAGGCGAACAAGGGATTTCTTCTGCGACTTGATCCGGATATGATGGAGGAGGTGGAGAGGTGGGCCGCACAGGAATTCCGATCGGTCAACGGACAGATACAATGGATAATCGCTGAGTCGCTCAGGCGACATGGACGAATCAAGAAGAATGAAGAATAGTAAAAACGGGGCTGAACAGTTTCAGTCCCGTTTTTACTATCAGTGTCTTCTTAAGGTGTTATTTATTGAAATCGAGGGTAGAGATCCAGTTGACCATCTCATCGACCACTTGCGAATTATACTTGAAATGGTCGCGGCAAAGCCAACCGTGGCCGCCGGAGGGATAAACATGAATATAGACGGGTACTTTATTAGTCTTCAAAGCCTCGAAATAATCCAATGAATTCTCAACGGGGACAACGTCATCGTCGGCCGATACCACAATGAAAGCCTGCGGGGATTCGGGGGTGACCTTAAGTTCGTTGCTAAAGTATTCCACGGCAGCGGCATCGGGGTTCTTGCCAAGAAGATTCTCGCGGGAACCGCCATGGGTGAGGCCCTCCTTCATACTTATGACAGGATATACGAGCACCTGGAATGCAAAGGGATTCATTCCCTCCTTAGGATGAGTGGCCACAGTAGATGCAAGGTGTCCGCCGGCCGAAGCACCGCCGATTCCGATTCTTTTCACATCTATGCCAAATTTCGCGGCATTGTCGTTGAGCAACTGTACGGCACGCCACACATCGTCGGCCGGGACTTCCGAATGGCCGTTAGGCATACGGTATTTCAGGACTGCCAGATTGACCCCCTTCTCATTCAAGGGAGCCGCGAGATCGGCACCTTCATGCATTGCAGCGAGAGCGAAATAAGCTCCACCGGGACACATCAGGAGAGTAGTGCCGTTGGGATTATCGGCAGGATAGATTGTCACAGTAGGATTGGTGACGCCATGTATCCAATCTGGATTGGAGGAATTCTCCTTAGCGGGATCGAGGCCGTTGAGAGTCGGGGCACCATTTTCCCAAAGAGTGAGAGTGACCGGTTGAGCGGCTGAAGCAACCCCGATATTCAATAGAAAAGCTGCCGTGCAGAGCACAGACTTCGCAGCAAGATATCTCAGTTTCATAACATACATTAGTTTTAAAGCCACAAAAGTAATAAAAAAAACTCAGTTATCGGTTTTAATGCCTTGATATTTTCCGAATCCGGATGAAACTATCGCTGATCGTATGAATGTGATTTAATAAAAGAGAGGAGAATGTTTGCATTTGAGGAGAGAATTATTTAAATTTGCAAACAAAATAGATCTAACAAACATAACAAACCTAAATTATATGGAGACTGTAAAAGAGCGCCTTTTGGAATTTCTAAAACAGGAGGGGATAAGCAAGGTGGCTTTCGCAAGGAAAATGGGACTTTCGGATGCCTATGTGAGCACAATGCGTAAATCGCTTCCCGAGGAGAAAGTGGTGAAGATGACCCAGATGTTTCCACGCCTCAACCGCGACTGGCTGATGTATGGCGAGGGGGATATGTATCTTCCGGAGGAGGTGGAAGTGGATGCGGGACTTAACGACTATTTTGTGCCGTTGCTACCGGTGCAGGCTTTCGCTGGGAGCCTCCAAGAGTATTCGGAGGGAATTGATGAAAACCGTTGCCTCCGGATAGCCACTCCGGTGAAGGGGGCCGACATGGCCATACCTATTTCGGGCGACAGCATGGAACCGGAAATACACAACGGTTCAGTGGCGGTGATCACACGTATCAACGAGGCGGCCTTCATCCCCTGGGGGAATCCGATGGTGCTCGACACAGAGAACGGAGTGCTGATAAAGGTGTTGAGAGAATCGAAAAAGGGACCAAAATATATCGAGGCAGTGAGCTACAATCCTGCATACTCACCCCTCGATATTCCCAAGAGCAGTATCTACGGTATATACCGGATCAACTGCATATTGCGTCAGATCTCTACAATGTGATGTGGCTTATAAGGCCGGTTTACTCCTCGGTGAGGGAGTAGATGAGCATAGGGAGCTCCGTGTTGTTGAAGAAACGGCCGAACTTCTCAGCGCCGACACCGACGGCGTAAACCCCGACCGGATTGCCGGTATGCGCGCCGGAGGTCCATCCCACGGCAGCCTTTGTGGAGAGAGTGCGGAATACAGCCGAAGCGAAAGCGTTGAAATCGTTATACAGATTCTTCTCATCTANGCCGGCCTTCTGCTCAAACACCNTCCNATATAGATCCTCAAGGTCTTTTGTCTCAGAATCGCTGAGNTTGACGCCATTCCAGAACCCGAACTTGTCGCTGAGGAGAGCCTTCATGGCCTCCCAGCCTCCGGGGTTGCCCTCCTTCAGCATCTTCTTGCAGACATCGGAGAACATCTCCTTCGACATCTTCTGATTTTTGAGGANATCGAAATGTGCAATATANCCGTTGGCATCGTTGCCGACTGATATACCACCCGTGTCATGGTCGGCAGTGACAACGATGAGGGTCTCCTTCGGATGCTGCTGAAGGAAATTATAAGCGAGGCTGAGAGCATTGTTGAAATTGTAGATCTCGGTGATGGCCGTAAGAGCGTCGTTGCCATGGAGAGCATGGTCGATGTTGCCACCCTCCACCATCATGAAGAANTTGTCGGGTGACGCCTCGGTGAGATGGTCGAGGCAGCACTGTGTCATCTGAGGGAGAGTGAGCATACCCGGAATCGAGTCGATCATGTAGCCGGTGTTGCCGCTCTGGAAGGGATCTTTCTGGAGAAGGACAATCCTTTTGCCGCGCTCACGGTCGGCGGGATCGTTGATCACCTTGATGTTGTTTTTAGCGTACTCCTCAAGGACACCTGTAGACTTTCCGTCGCGGTAGAGGCCGTTGAGAGCAGCGCCTGCGAGGAAGTCAAAGCGTGAATCGATGAACTGACGGTCGATCTGCTCAGCCATCCAACGAGCAGGAACATGGGCNTAGAAAGCTCCGGGTGTGGCATCATCGGCGGCCACATTGGTGACGAGACCNACTCCGTAGCCACGGTCCTTGAGCATTGTGGCGATAGATGTGACAGGGATTGTGTCGGCATCCATTCCGAGCATGCTGTTGCGTGTCTTATGACCTGTGGCGAGAGCGGTTCCGGCCGCAGCGGAGTCGGTGACNTCGGAGCTTGCCGACCAAGTCATNGCCTGGCCGACGTAAGGGAAGTTGAACATAAGGGGTAGCTTCTCCTCACCGAGGACGTTGCGGCTGTAAGTGACAGAAGCCATAGCGGGGGCTATGCCCATTCCGTCGCCGATGAAATAGAAAATGTACTTTGGGGTATCGGCGAGAAGAGATCCGGCCGATGCGCACAACAGGGAGAGGGAAAGAAGGATACGTTTCATGCTGTCTGGGTTTTTATGACTTAGATATTGAAGTGTGATTACGACAACCACATCAACTATGAGGCAAAGTTAAGAAATATTTTGCAGAATGCAAAAGCCTCCGCTTCGGTCGGCGGAGGCTTTATACATTAAAAGAGCATGAACAGATTAGACGAGCATTACAGTGAGCAGGCCCCATATCACAAGGAGGATATTGCTTACGGCGTAGGTGACGGTATAGCCTATGGCCGGAAGAGTGCTGTCGAGAGATGTCTGCACGGCGCCGAGAGCGGCGGTACATGTACGGGTGCCGCAGACGCATCCGAGAGTGATGGCGGGATTGAACTTAAACACCTTATGACCTAAGAAAAGACCTACACAGAGAGGAATGAGGGTTGTGACGGCACCGGCGACAAAGAGCATTGGGCCGACAGCCTTTATTCCTGAGACAAATGAGGGAGCCGCCTCTATACCGACAACAGCGATGAAAACCGTAAGGCCGAGATTATTCATCAGCCAGAGAGCACCTTGCGGAATATGACCATAACTCGGACGCTTGGAACGTAGCCAGCCGAAGACAAGGCCTGAGACGAGGGCTCCGCCGCTTGTGCCGAAGCTGACGGGGATACTGCCGATCCATATGCTCATCGCGCCGAAGAGACCACCGATGAATATGGCCAGACCAACGAACATGAGGTCGGACTGCACAGAGGGTCGGTCGACATGGCCCATATGCGGAGCAGCGCGTTTCACACGTTCCGGACGCCCTACCACGGTAAGTTTGTCGCCCTTTTGGAAGGTAGTGTCGGCAGAGATATCGATAGGCTGGCCGTCGCGCACACCGTCGCGAATCACCACNCCATGCATATGCTTGCGGCGGCGCAGCTCAGTGATGGGCACACCTATGAACTCCTTNTTAGAGACGAGGACCCCTACCCTGCTCAAAGGATAAGAGAGGAGCTCGGGAGCGGCTATCTCCTCGCCGACCGACGACTCCACCTTNACCATNGCCTCACGATGTCCGCAAAGGACAATCTCATCGTCCATACAGATGAAGTCGTCATGGCGCGGAGCCTTGATCTCACCATTGTGAAGGACACGGTCGACATAGACAGCGCTACCCTCCTTACGGAGNTATCGCTCCGTGTCGCGGATAGTCTGCGGCTTCGAGAAGAAGGGATTTCTGACCTTATAAGCGCGATAGGCAATCTTAGCGAGAGCGTTGGCATATGCGGGGTCCTTGTCGTGGCCACCGGCATTCAGTTTCTCCTCGAGTTCACGGGTCTGGAGGCGNACCTTCTCAGCCCCTCCGAGGAGACGCGGGCCGAAGTTNCCGAGCAGGATAACAGTGCCGAGAGTACCGAAAATATAAGTAACGGCATAACAGACGGGGATGATGTTGAGCTCACGGTCGAGCTCATCCTTCGGAAGACCGAGACGCCCGAGGGCCTCCTGCCCTACCCCGAGGAGAGCGGAGCAGGTCTCCGATCCCGAGAATAGACCGACAGTCTCACCCTTGGTGTAGCCCATGACCTTAGCCATTAGATATACAGAGATGAAACATACTGAACTCATGATGACGGCAAACAAAGCCTGCTTAGCGCCGGATCCCTTCAGCGACTTGAAGAAATCGGGNCCGACACTATATCCGATGGAGAAAAGGAACATCATGAAGAATACCATCTTCAGGGGNCCNGACATCTGGATATTGAGCTGGCCAACGATCACACCGACAAGGAGGACAGCCGTGACACTACCGAGCTGGAAATTACCGATACGTATCTTTCCGACAAAGAATCCAATGCCNATNGTGAGGAAGAGGGCGAGAGTAGGATATTCGCGTAAAATATCAAAGAAAGATTCTATCATAAGTTTATAGTGTTTTTACATAGCGGCTATNCAGGNGGNAGGNTNCANAGCCAAGGTTGAAATGAAATTTAACAAAGAGTTTATACAATGTTAACACTTCACGCTACATNGAGGTTCAGATAGAGGGGGCATGGATAAGGGGTAGATCAGGAAAAAAGGTCGCCGACCGCAATGGCCGACGACCTTCNGAGTATTGGTGTTATCTATAATCAGACTGACTTACGAAGCTAACTTATCAGAAAGCGTGGAGAGCCATATCGGTAAGCCAGATCCAGAGGGGACAGAATCCGATGAAGAGGATGACTGAGAGTGTAAGNGAGGATGTGCCTGTTGCTACATAAGTGTCATACTCGTCGGCGATGATGATGCCTGAGAAAGCCGGGGGAAGTGCGGCAGCCACAACCAGCATCTTAAGGTTGAGAGGATCCATCTTGAAGAGGAGACCGAGGATAAGAACCACAGCCGGCATCATGACCATCTTCATGATAGAGCCGAGCACAGCCTGCCAGTTGATCTGAATCTTGATTGCCGAAAGAGTAATACCAGCCGAGAATACGGCCATGGAGGCATTCGCCTTGGCGATAAGGTTGAAAGAGGGGCTGAGTTCCTTAGGCCAGGGAATTCCGGCCACCACCCAGATAACGGCAAGGATCGGGGCCCATGCGACAGGCTGGGCAAGCGCATGGAGGACAGGTTTCCAGGCACTCTCCTTCTTTGTGGAGCCGGGGTTCTGCTTCTCGAGAGATGCATTCATCAGAGAGAGGCCCACAGGGATACCGATGGCATTGACCACGATGCCGACAATAGCGACCACGAGGGCAACNGCAGGACTTGTGCCGAAGATAGGCTCCAGCACGGCGAATCCGAGGAATCCGATAGTAGGAGAACCNCTGATCAAAGCCGATACCGCGGCGTCGGCACCGGTGTTCTTCTTAAAGCAATACTTGAACACGAAGTAGACAATCATGAAACAGGCCATGATACCTATTGTGGAGACAATGGTGAGTTTTATATCCTTCACCAGATCCTCACGCGAGGCCTGCACNATGGAGACAAACAGGGCAGCCGGAAGAGCGAAGTCGAGGACGACCTTATTAAACTTCTTGGCATCATCGCCTGAGAACGCCCCCTTCTTACCGGCTATAAATCCGGCAAGCATNACCACTATGATCGGCACAATNGCATATAGAATGACGTGCGAAATATCCATAATAAAAATGTTTTTAATAAAAGGCGGGAGAGGATGAAAAGGACTCACCCTCTCCCGCCAAAACCAAACTTAATATCTCAATAAAACTGTGAGCGAAGCAGGCTCAGACAGTGTATTCAATCAGTGGCGTAGGATTCAGATATCCGATGTGGCCCGATTCCTTTCCGGAGTCGGCGGCAAGCTGCACGTCGATGATNCACGGCTTCTTAGAGGCAATACCCTCCTTGAGGGCAGCNGCNAGATCGGCCATATTGTCGACACGGAAGCTCTTGGCACCGAAAGCCTCACCTATCTTATTATACTGTGCGTTGATGTCGAGAGTGGTGGGCGCAGGNGCGTCGCCACCCGAAGGATTGACACCGATGCCATTGTAGATACCGCCATTGTTGAAGATGACCACAGTGACAGGGAGATTGAAGCGGCATATNGTGGCGAAATCCATTCCGGAGAAACCGAAAGCGGAGTCACCCTCGATAGCCACTACGCTCTTACCCTCCGGGACAGAGGTGGCAGCACCGACACAGGAACCCATACCCATNCCCATGATCGACCATGATGCACAGTCGACACGAGAGCGAGGNGTGACCATATCGATGGTGTCGCGGGTGTCGTCGAGAGTATTTGCCCCTTCATTGACGAGTATCACATCAGGNTTGGCCTCAAGCACCGGTTTTATGGCNGCCAGAGCNCTCCAGTGGGTCATAGGCTTAGCCTCCTTGGCTTTTTCAAGACGCTCGGCAAACTTTGCGTTCTTGGCCTTTGTCTCCTCCTGCAGCGACTGGAGCCATGCGGGATCGGCCTGCATGGTCTTCCCCTTCATCGCATCAAGGATCATATCGAGGCTCAACCCCATATCACCTACCACAGGGGCGGCTATGGGCACATTGCGGTCGATCTCCTGCGGCTCCACATCGAGCTGGATAAACTTGCCGTCNGGGTTCCATTTACCCTTGCCGAACGAGAGCATCCAGTTGATACGGGCACCGATGACCATGACGACATCAGCTTTCTCCATAATGTCGGAACGGCAGCTTAGAGCGCTGTACTCTCCATTATCGGGGAGNAGNCCCTTGGCCATAGACATNGCGAGATACGGGATCTTATAGGTCTCCACAAGCGTCTTGATCTTNTCGTCGACCTGAGCGTAGGCNGCACCCTTACCGAGAAGNATGGCCGGGCGCTTGGCATTGAGNAGCAACTCGACGGCACGCTCCACACTCTCCTTGTTAGGAGCCACGGGAGATGCGATATCGACAGGGCTATAGAAAAGTTTCTCAGCCTCCGCACGATCCATTACCTCACCGAGNGCNGGAGTGGTCATATCGATATANACACCACCGGGACGACCGCTTACGGCGGCACGGTAGGCACGCGCCACAGCCGAGGGTATATCNTTCGCATAGCTGCAACGGAAAGCGGCTTTCACGAGAGGACGTGCGGTGTTGAGCTGGTCNAGCTGTTCNTAAGTGCCGACATTCATATCCACCATAGTCGGATCAGATGCNCCCGAGATCTGTATCATAGGATAGCAGTTGACCGTAGCGTTGGTGGTGGCCGTAAGGCCATTGAGGAAGCCAAGGGAAGANACAGTAAGGAGGACACCCGGCTTCTTTGTAAGATAGCCGTAAGTGGCGGCGGCCATACCNGCCTGCTGNTCGAANCGGAAGCCNTAGAAATTCATGCCCACTTTCTGCATGGCATAAGCGGCCTCTGTGACAGGGATACCCACCAGACCGTAGACATTCATCAGTCCGAGACGACGNAGCGACTCAGCGAGGATGTACATACCGGTGACCTGTTCAGGAAATTTTGGGGCGTCGGCCTGAGCGGCCGACGCTTTATCTGTAGTATTCATAATANTGTTTTTAATTCTGTTTTACGACGTTATCAAGATCACATCTTGCCGTCNGGGAGAGGTTTGGTAGTACCGTTCTTCGCGAACTCAGCCATCTGCTCATCGGTGTAGCCAAGNCTCTTGAGGACCTCATCGGTGTTGCCACCCAGNGAAGGACAGGGNCCATATGTAGGCTGGAAGCTTGACATCGTGAAGGGGCATCCTACNGTNACGAACTCACCGATCTCACCACCCTGATTGATCTTGACGAGGGTATTGCCATCGTAGAGNCTCTCGTCGGACATAATCTCCTTTGTGGAGAGAACGGGACCAACGGGGACACCATACTTGCCGAGGATCTCGGTGACCTCGAATTTGGTCTTATCGGCTGTCCATTCACCGATACGTTTNTAAATCTCCTGTTTGTGGCGGTCACGCGCATCGGCTGTATTGAAATCGGGATTGGTGAGCCAATCGGTGAAACCTGTAGCCTGGCAGAAGAGCTCGAAATCCTTTGCGCCACGCTGGAGGATGACATATACATAGTTNTTGGCATCGATAGCGGANTCCATATCGCCGGCAGGCTTACATTTATAAGTCCATCCGAGGACACCGCCACCCTCGATATTNCCGGCACGAGGAACGCAATCGCCGAACTTGCCGTTAGGATACTGCGGGAACTGGGTAAGATAACCNATCTTGTCAAGGGTGAGCTGGTCACGCGTCTTGATACGGCAGAGGTTGAGGCAAGCATTGTGCATTGACTGATATACATAACAGCCTTCGCCGGTCTTGTTACGCTGCTGAAGGGCAGCCAGCAGACCGATAAGGAGGTGCATACNTGTGTTGGAGTCGCNGAGGGCGGCACCACTCTGAGTCGGGATGTTGTCATCGCCTTCNAACCAACCTGTAGTAGAGGCGGCAGCGGCAGTCACCTGNGCGATAGGCTCGTAAGCCTTGAGGTCCTTATATTTAGAGGATACGGGGAAACCCTTGATTGTGCCGTAGATACACTTCGGGTTGAGCTGATGTACAACCTCCCAGGAGAACCCGAGCTTATCCATGGCACCCGGGTGAAGATTTTCGACGAAGATATCGGCCTCCTTGATAAGTTTGGTAAGAATCTCCTTACCGTCGGGAGTCTTGGCATCGAGGGCAAGCGACTTCTTATCGGAGTTGAGCTGGAGGAAATAGTATGATGGGAGATCAGGGTTGAACTGAAGTTCCTTACGGGTAGCATCGCCCACACCGGGACGTTCGATCTTGATAACGTCGGCTCCAAGCCAAGCAAGCATCTGGGTGCAAGAGGGACCCGACTGAACTTCAGTGAAATCTATCACCTTAATACCACTAAGGGGTGCTGTGTTGTTCATAATACAATAATCTTAGAAAATAATTAGAATTTAACTTTTTACAATGTCAATTGTCTTTAATATATCATTCGTCACAACTTTTATACTGTTATGGCATGTGATACTTAAATCATCAATCATCTTTGTTGTTAAAACGACCGTCCCAATATATTTGTTCAGCTCGTTATTATCATATTTCGTCATAAATTCTTATATTTGCAATCCCGACCGGCTTTATGGAGAAACATTCAGGCCATACTTAGGCGGGAACTAAAACAATTACCATATGAAACAGTCAAAAATAAGGTTCCGGATAGTGGGTCTCATACTGTTATTGCTGTGTGCCGTCTGCCCCGGAATAACCGACGCCAAAAAGAAAGGCGTCAAGAAAACCACCATAGAATATGCCAACGGCGACAAATACAAGGGTGAGACACTGAACGGGAAACGCTCAGGCAACGGGAAGCTCACCTGCGCCGACGGGAGGGTATTCGAAGGGGAATGGGTGAACGACGACCTCCGCTACGGGAAGCTCACCTACAAGAGCACCGGGCACTACGAAGGATTCTTCCGCAATCTCAAACTCGACGGCTACGGGACAAGGTATTATCCCGACAAGACTGTGAAAGGGATGTGGAAAGATGACAACCGCCACGGGATCGTCACCGAGACCGACAAGAAAGGGAGATCATCGACCACCTTCTACCGCAACGGGGTGAAGATGGATGGCATAAACGTAGTGAAAGGGGAATATGTGATGGGGATAGACCTCTCCAACTATCAGCAGAACGTGGTATGGCAGGATCTCTATCTGGCAGGCGACACCGAGCCCGACTACCGGCTGCCCCGCAGCCTTCAGAGCAATGTGAGGCCGGTGGAGTTCGTGATACTGAAAGCCACCGAAGGGGGTAACCATGTAGACAAGATGTATCTTACCCACCGCGACAACGCCGAGCGGCACAACTACAGGAAGGGATACTACCATTTCTACAACACCACCGCCTCGGCGACAGCCAACGCGCAGAACTACATCAACAACGTGACGCTCGACAAAGGGGACTTCCCCCCTATCCTCGACATAGAGAAGGATGGAGTGGCGGTAGACTCACTGGTGAAATGGATGAAGATCATAGAGAAGCACTATAAGCGGAAACCGATGATCTACACCAACGAGCGATATTACAAGAAATATGTGGAGGGGACCAAGCTCGCCAAATATCCCTTGTGGTATTCACGGTTCGGACAGCGCGCCATCGACCGCAACGCCCATATCCTGCAGTTTACGGAGAAGGGACTTATCGACGGGGTGAAGAACCATGTGGTGGACATCAACGAGTTCCGGAGAGGGGATCTTTACAAATTCAAATGAAAATTCAGTCCGCACATTGTAACAAAACAGTGGGAAAGCCGTCTTTCCAGTAAAGACCGCCGGCCGGATTAACCAAGCCCGGGCGGTCAAGCCCACTGTAGACACATGGATGAGACCCGATTCAGAAACTGCGTGCTGCCGCTCCACCGCCGGCTATTCGCCTACGCCCTCGTCATACTCGGCGATGAGGACGAGGCGGCCGACTGTATCCAGGAGGCATTCACGCGGCTCTGGGAGGCACGGGATAGACTCGATGATGTGGGCGACCTCTTCGGGTATGCCAAGGTGGCTGTGAGAAATACGGCACTATCCATGCTGACGCAGCGGCAACGGCTGCAGGGGGAGGCAACCGACAACGACCGACCGGACCCCACACCCGGGCCTGAAGAGATGATCGAGAGCGACGAACAACTGCGCAGGATAGCCTCCGGGATACGGCAACTGCCCGACAACCAACGGAGGGTGATCAGCATGAGTGCCTTCGCCGGCCTTTCCAACCCGGAGATCCAGCAAGCCACGGGGCTCTCGCCCGAAAATGTGAGAGTGCTGTTATCCAGGGCGAGAAAAAGCCTGAGGAGACTTATAGCGACTAAAAAGTGAAAAGAGAAACGACAGAAGAACAGATCGGATATATATGACAGAGAGTAACTATATAATTTTAAGAAAACTCACAGAAAAATATCTCAACGGGAGCATCACCTCCGCAGAGATGGAGATTCTGCGGGAGAGGGCGCGTGNGAACGAGCTACTCCCGGATGACCTCCGGGATGATGTAGAGATGATACTCGCNCTCGACCGGCTTGAGNACCCTCTGCTGAGCGCTCTGGAGAAGAGGATGCCCGACGACATGGAGGAGCGTCTGTCGGCCCATATCTCCNGACTTGCAGCCGCAGATAGAGTTGAANCGCGCAGGCCGATTTGGAGCCGACGTATACTGCGGCATGCAGGNGGTTGGGCCGCAGCAGCTTGNGCCGGGATAGCCATCACCGTCGGNATAATACATGACAAGAGTGTCAGCCATCGCCCGGAGGGGATTGCTTCAGAGTATAGTCAAGGAGTAATGGAGGAGATAGAGAACGGCACTCCTGCAAATCTTATAGCNTCTGCCGAGGAGATCAACNTCATACCTTCGCCACCGGAAGAAACCATATCCAAACCGNAAGTGAAGGCTACAGCAAAGGCCCGGAGATCAGGCGGAGAGAGGAGAAAGAGCGTGAAAAAGCTCACNGNAGAGGNTGAAAACCTCATCGATGGCCATAACCTGCCTGAGNCAAGCGTGGCGGTGAATGTATCGGTGACCATACCNGATTTCATCTCACCCTTGTCGGATGTAATGCCGATAATAGCGCAGGCATCCATAAATACCTCAGATATTGTGGTGTTACCCTTCTCCACCCTCAACCAGTCGTTTGACAATGTATTCGAGGCCATNGAGGCGGTCTCCACCGCCATCTCCCTGAGAGACGCTATGGAGATAGTGACCGACGAGGTAGGAAAGCTGAGAATATGAATCCTATGAAACCAACTATATAGCCAACTATAAAACCGATATAATTATGAAACTACGCTTTCTGCTTTTCACCCTGATTACATTCTGCGGCCTCACAGCAATGGCCGAGGAGTGTAAGAAATATTTCGAGGAGCTGTCGACGCAGCATCCCTTCTCCCAATACAACTATGTGTCGCCGGTGATGCTCAAGGCACTGGGTTCGACAATGCTCGATCAGAGCAACTATGTGAATCTCCCGATCACGGGAAATGACCTGACGATGATAGAGACCATCACGATGGATTCCAACTCCAAGAAAATCTGGGAGATCATCAAGAAGATTAAATCAGAAAAGAAGCTTGAGACGCTGACCACCAAGAAGATGAAAGACAACCGCTATGATGTGCTTGCATCGCTGTCGAAAGATGGCAACTACATAGAGAACCTTCTTGTAGTGACACAGACCGGCGGGATATATGTGAATGTAGTGTATATGGAGGGGCGTATCCCACTTGATAAGATACGCCTCACCCTTACAAACTAACTATACACAGAAGGGCCCCCCGGCGATATTTACCGGGGGGCCCTTCTGTGTATGGTTACAGAGGTGTATGGTTACAGAGAAGAATCCGGATCAGTCCTTCAGATAATAAACGATTGTTGACACCACNCGGATATTCTTGATATAGGGNGTGTACTGATCACGATCCTCAATNGAGAACTGCCCCTGGCTCGCAGTCTTGATCTTTCCGAGACGGCTATCGGAATCCTCNGCAAACTTGTTGGCAGCCTCACGNGCATTCTTAGTGGCCTCAGCGATCATCTCCGGCTTCACGGAATTGAGGTCGGTGTATTCGTAAGTGGTCTGATATTGATAATCGCCGGCCACCACCGCGATACCCTGCTTCAGCAACTCAGTCTGACGCTCGATAAGCTTGTTGACCTTCTCCACCTGTTTTGAAGTGACCACCACCACGTTGGTGACATTATANCGGTAGGGGTTATTATTGTTGCTGTAGCGGTCNGCCTGNAGATCGATCACCTGAGGAGGGTTTACGGAGATCTCATCATCGGAGATGCCGTTGGCCTTCAGAAAATTGAGAATAGCTTTATTAGTTGACTCCATATTGGCATATATCGAGGGGAGNTCGTTTCCCACGAGCTTGCTTACTATAGGCCATGTCACCTTATTGGCCATAACCTCTTTCTCCGCCAGACCTCTGACAGTGACCACCCTCTGATTATCGGATATACTGTTCAAGCCACGTTTCACCTGCGCTCCGAGAATCCATAAGCCCAGAGCGACGCACAGGCCGCATATCACGGCCGCAACACCAGATTTCTGCATAATNNNNTTTATTTAAAGTTTACACATATTCTGACACTCCGCAGAGTGAAAAGTTTGCCTCACACATGAAAATACGGGATTTTTTTTGTAATTTCGCAAATCAATAAAATAAAGCAAGAAATGATAGAGAAAATCAACCGCCTCAAAGAGGAGGTGGCAGCCGCCGTAGCCGCCACTCCCGAGGCTGTGGAGGAACTCCGCATCAAATATCTGAGTAAGAAGGGGGCTGTGTCAGCTCTTATGGCCGACTTCCGCACCGTGCCCGCCGAGCAGAAAAGGGAGATCGGCCAGCGGATGAACGACCTGAAGAATTTCGTGACAGAGAAGATCAACGCGCTCCGCGAGAGCCTCTCGGCCACCTCCGACGCAGAGGCATCGGCANTCGACCTTACGAGAACCGCNACTCCCCTTCCTATGGGGACACGCCACCCCCTCTCGATAGTNAAGAACGACATCATCAACATATTCGCCGGCATGGGCTTCACGATAGCCGAAGGGCCGGAGATCGAGGATGACTGGCATGTGTTCTCCTCACTCAATTTCCCGCCCGACCATCCTGCCCGCGACATGCAGGACACCTTCTTCATCACCAGAACCCCTGTGGATGTGCTTCTGCGCACNCATACNTCATCNGTGCAGACCCGCGTGATGGAGAAGACNCANCCNCCNATCNGGATAGTATGCCCCGGACGCGTATACCGCAACGAGGCCATCTCGGCCCGCGCCCACTGCTTCTTCCATCAGGTGGAGGGGCTTTATATCGACAAGAATGTATCGTTTGCCGACCTCAAGCAGGTGCTTCTTACATTCGCCCAGAAGATGTTCGGGGCTGATACAAAGATACGTCTCCGTCCCTCNTTCTTCCCCTTNACCGAGCCATCGGCAGAGATGGATATCAGTTGCCATATCTGCGGAGGCAAGGGATGNGCTTTCTGCAAAGGGACAGGCTGGGTGGAGATACTCGGCTGCGGAATGGTCGACCCGAATGTGCTCCGCTCCTGCGGAATTGATCCCGAGGTGTACAGCGGCTATGCTTTCGGCATGGGCATCGAGCGAATCACCAACCTGAAATACAGGGTGAAAGATCTTCGAATGTTCAGCGAGAACGATGTGCGCTTCCTCGCGGAATTTGAGAGTGCGAGATGACAGTAAAAGAGAGATATGAAGGAATACTGGCTTGGTTTTCGGAGAACATGCCCTCTCCGGAGACCGAGCTGCATTATGACAACCCCTTCCATCTGCTGCTGGCGGTGATACTCTCGGCACAATGCACTGACAAGCGAGTGAACATAGTGACCCCTCCCCTATTCGAGGCGTATCCCGACCCAGCGTCGCTCGCGGCGGCCACAGAGGAGGAGGTGTATCCTTTCATCAAGAGCGTGACTTTTCCCAACAACAAGACGCGCCATCTGATAAGGGCGGCGAAAGTGCTTACGGAGGAATTCGGTGGGGAGATGCCATCCGACATCGACAATCTCATGAAGCTTCCGGGCGTGGGGAGAAAGACCGCCAATGTGATGCTCGCCGTAGTGTGGGACAAAGCCGCCATGGCGGTAGACACGCATGTATTCAGGGTGAGCAACCGTCTTGGACTCACCAACAACTCAAAGACCCCTCTCGCCACAGAGAAGACACTGATGAAACATATTCCGGCGGAGATCGTGCCGAAAGCTCATCATTGGCTCATACTGCACGGGCGCTACGTATGCAAGGCGAGAAAACCGGAATGTCTTGACTGCGGTCTGCAGCAATGGTGCAAGACATGGAACAAGAGCCGGAAAGAGGGTGACGCCTGACAGAGAGAGGGTAATTATTATCCGGATAGAAACCATATACCAAAAACAGAGACAATATTATGAGAAAAAGACTCGGCGGCCTTGCCGCACTATCGGCATTATTGCTCGGATCGTGCGGCCATAGTCCGAAACTCGAGATATCGCTCCCTGAGAAATTCGAGGGACAGACAGTGGAGCTTGTGAACTTCCTCGACTCTACAGTCATAGCCAGCGGGACGGTTGAAAACGGACTTGTGGAGATAGTGCGTCCCGACTCGGCTCCGGTGTTCGCGTCGGTGGTGATTGACGGGCGTACGCGTGCCTTCTATATCGTGGAGCCTGGAAAAGCGTCGCTCAACGATTCNATCTCGTCGGCTACGGGGACTCCGCTCAACGACGAATTCTCACGGCTGATGGAGAGGCTTGACTCGGTGGACAGTCTTGACGATATGGGTCTTTACCTCAACTTCGTAGCCGACACCTACAATGCCACCAAAGAGAATCCCATAGGCTCCTATTTCGGGATTGAATTCATGAAATATGCCGACCTCGCGCAGATCGACAGTCTGCTTGCCGAGGCGTCGCCAGAATTCGCCGAAGCCCCCAAGACCCGCTACTACCGCAACTTCGCGGAGCTTCGCGACGCAACCGCACCCGGGAAGCACTACATAGACTTCGAGGGGGAAACGGCAGAGGGACGACCTGCGAAGTTCTCTCAATATGTGAACAATAAGGGCTTTACACTTGTTGATTTTTGGGCATCATGGTGTCCGTATTGCATAAAAGAGCTTCCCGAGCTCGCCGCTCTTAACGAGAAATACAGAGATAAAGGTGTGAGTGTTGTGGGGGTGGCCGTAAGGGATGTACCCGACGATTCGAAAGCCGCCGTAAAGAAACATGACATCACCTGGCCTGTGATCTATAACACTCAGCGGCGTCCGTACGACATCTACGGCTTCTCCGGAATTCCACACCACATACTTCTTGATCCGGAGGGCAATATTGTATCACGAGGTGAGTCGCTCCGCCAGATCGATGCCCGGCTGGAGGAACTCACCGGCGCCACTGCCACCCACTGAGGAGGATATTCGCACTGAGGAGGCTAAGCAGGGGACGTTATAAATCTTATATTCTACTATGGCTGACAATTCAAAAGTAAACAACATCAGACCGTGGGGAGAGCATTCGCTCAACCATATAATCGAAGACGCGGTAAGGAAAAACTGGGAACTCATGGCACTCTCCGACATCGGAGGGAAATCGTTCAAGTTCTCGGAAGTGGCCGAGGAGGTGGCGAAACTTCATATACTCTTCAAGGCCGCCGGAGTTGAAAAGGGTGATAAAGTAGCCATCTGCGGAAAGAATTCCGCTGTATGGGCCGTCACCTTCATAGCCTGTCTCACGTCGGGGACTGTAGCTGTGCCCATACTTCATGAATTCAAGCCTGAGAATATCCATACGCTCGTAAACCACAGTGAGGCCAAACTTCTCTTCGTAGACCACTCGATATGGAAGAACCTTGACGCCGAGAAGCTTCCCGGACTTGTGGGGGCACTCTTCCTTTCGGAGAGAGGTATGCCGCTATCGCGCGAGAAGCGGCTTACGCATGCCTACGAGAACCTCAACGAGGAATTCGGCAAGCTTTACCCGCGCACNTTCACTCCGGCCGACCTCAACTATTNTCATGACGAGCCNGAGGATCTCTGCGTGATCAANTATACCTCCGGGTCGACCGGGGCGTCGAAGGGTGTTATGCTCCCCTTCCGTTCTATATGGAGCAATATCCGCTATTCAATAGATCATCTTGATTTTCTGAAACCGGGAGACGGGATGGTGAATATGTTGCCGTTAGGTCATCTCTATGGAATGGTGATAGAGATGCTCCATCCATTCGTAAAGGGATGTCACTGTAATTTCATCACCAAGGNNCCCTCTCCNCGTGTNTTGCTTTCCGCTTTCGCNGAGGTAAGGCCCAAACTGATCATCACGGTGCCCCTTGTGCTGGAGAAGATCATACGCTCCAACGTATTCCCGAAGCTCAAGACCCCGATGATGAGTTTCCTNCTGAAGATACCGTTTATCAANACGAAGATNTACGGGAAAGTACGGGAACAACTTATCAACGTGTTCGGNGGTCAGGTNCAGGAGGTGATCATAGGNGGCGCTCCCTTGAATGCCGATGTGGAGGCTTTNCTCTACAAGATAAAGTTTCCTGTCACGGTAGGATATGGCATGACGGAATGTGGTCCTCTGCTGACATACTGTCCTCCGGAGGCATCGAAGCCGCATAGTGTCGGAGAGATTGTCGACCGTATGGAGATACGCATAGATTCTCCGGATCCGGCGCATATCCCGGGCAATATATTCGTGAAGGGAGACAATGTGATGAAGGGTTACTTCAAGAATGAGGAGGCTACGCGTGAGGCCTTNCCGAAGAATGACGGCTGGATGAATACCGGGGATATGGGCGTGATCGATTCGGATGGGATAATCTCGATAAGGGGACGTTCGAAGACCATGATTCTCGGTCCTTCNGGACAGAATATCTATCCGGAGGAGATNGAACAGTCTATCAACAATATGCCGTATGTCAACGAAAGTCTTGTAATTGATGATCATGGGAAGCTTGTGGCGTTGATACATCCTGATTTCGAGGCTGCNGAGAAGGCTAATGTGAGCCGTGAGGAGCTTGAGAAGATTATGGATGCCAATCTGAAGAATGTCAACAANAAGCTTGAGTCATATAACCGACTCAACCGTTATCAGATTATGGAGAACGAGTTTGAGAAAACACCGAAGCGCAGNATCAAGCGCTACCTCTACCAGAAGTAAAATGGGGAGGAGGAGAAATCTTCCGAACCGGCAAAGATACAACTAAACTCCGGGCCGGATGTAAGNCANTNACTTACATCCGGCCCGGAGTTTTTTATTGGTGCGGGGATTAGCGGAGGAGGGAGAGGGCGTCTTCGGCGATCTGAGGGGCGGTGAGGTGATTTTCCTCNAGGATCGCTTTGTAGTTGTAGCGGTCGGCGAATTTCTTGCGCAGGCCGTAACAGGTGACTTTCATGTCGGTNGGACCATAGTAACGGGCCACTTTCTCACCGAATCCTCCGTCGAGAATACCNTCTTCTATCGTGATNACCAGACGATGATCTTTCTTAAGGCTGTCAAGGAGCTCNGTNTCAAGGCCGCTCAGATAGCGAGGATTGATGACTGTAGCATTCACACCCTCTTCGGCAAGNTCTACCGCTGTCTCCACAGCAAGAGAATAGAATGTGCCGGCACCAATGATGGCTACATCTGCACCTTTACGGGTGACTTCAAATTTGTTGAGATCCGACCAATCGGTCTGTACCTCACCGGCAGCATGCTCTACCCTACCGCCGGGAATCCTGATTGCNACGGGATGCTCGGTCTGCGACATCGCCCAACGCTGCATTGACAGNTATTCNTCCACATTCGTNGGAGCNAGATATACCCATCCNGGGATATTGGAGATGAGGGCGATATCAAACCATCCCAAGTGGGTGACATCGGTCATTCCGAGAATCGAGCCNTAGAATATGTTCAGAACCACGGGCTGGTTGTTGATGGAGATATCCTGCGAAAGCTGGTCGTAGGCTCTCTGTATGAATGAGCTGACAACACCGAAACATGGGCGNCCACCGGCAGAAGCTATTCCGGACGCCATGGCGGCAGCCTCCTGCTCAGCGATACCTACATCNATGAACTGTTTTCCGGCCTCTTCCCTGAGATCGGGGGTGAAGCCCAATACTCCGGGNGTNCCGGCAGTNAGTACGCATACCCTCGGATCGTTCTTCATNTCGGTCAGCATCTCAGAGGCGAAGATATCATCGTAGCTTTCGCCACNCCCCTCATTCTTGCTTTTTCCGGTAGCGAGATCAAAAGGTCCGGAGAAATGGAATGCCTCCTTATGTTCCTCGGCCGGCTTATAGCCGTGNCCCTTGTCGGTNTGGATATGCACAACGACGGGATGGCGCGTGTCTTTCACTTTCCTGAAAGCTTCCACGAGTGAGGCNACATCATTACCCTCGGCAACATATATGTAGTCGTAACCGAGCGACTTGAAATAGTTACATTCGGCAGTGCCGTTNGTCTCNCGAAGAAGAGCGAGATCGGAATATAGTCCACCATGGTTTTCAGCGATAGACATNTCNTTGTCGTTGACCACGACAATGAAGTTTGAATCGAGAGTGGCACCCTCATCAAGNCCCTCGAAAGCCTCGCCACCGCTCAGGGANCCNTCACCCACCAGAGCGACCACATTATAATTNTCCCCCTGAAGATCACGACCTTTNGCAATACCACCCGCAAGACTCACTGCAGTGGAGGTATGTCCGATTGTAAAGAGGTCGTAAGGTGATTCGGAGGGATTGGTGTACCCGGTGACATCGTCATATTTCTCAGGGTCNAGGAAAGCCTCGATACGACCTGTGAGCATTTTATGAATGTAGGTCTGGTGAGAGACNTCGAAGACAATCTTATCCTTCGGGGTATCGAATACATAGTGTAGTGCCACAGTAGCCTCGACGAGACCGAGATTCGGGCCTACATGGCCACCATGNTTGGAGATTTTTACAAGAAAAGCCTGNCTGAGATCATCGCAAAGGNTTTTGAGCTCATCAATTCCGAGATTGCGNATGTCGGCAGGAGATTTGATTTTTGATAATTCCATTATAATTATTTTTTGTTTCCCATTTATTGTGTGGTATACTTATATAACAATCCTGAAGGGGAAAGTTAAACTCTNTNACGGGATGAATCCCTACCAAATTCGCATAAATAANTACCCGAAGTCCATATTCGGGCATAAAAAGGGAAGCATAAAAAGGAAAGCGCCCGGCGGTTCGGACTCCGTCGGGCGCTTTCATATTGAATCAGTAATTTTATCNTAGGAATGGATCAGTCAACCACGAGTTCCTCGGGATTATCCGTCACCTGAAGGGCAGCGAAGTCATCCTTATTGGCAACGACGAGGCGGTTGTACTCGCGCAGACCTGTACCGGCCGGGATGAGGTGACCGCAGATAACNTTCTCCTTCATACCCTCGAGG
This sequence comes from Bacteroides sp., assembly GCA_014801605.1. GTDB lineage: Bacteria > Bacteroidota > Bacteroidia > Bacteroidales > Muribaculaceae > Lepagella. The sequence continues at coordinate 2,584 of JAAVDU010000031.1, read as the reverse complement.
TTATCGGTCTTACCGTTGATGGCAGCCTCATTGAGCACCTTGGTAGTCTCCTGGAAGGAGGCAGCCGACATGAAGCTTGAGGTCTGGAGAGCGGCACGAGTGATACCCTGAAGGATCTGCTCCGAAGTAGCGGGGACAGCGTCGCGCACCTGCATGATGCGGAGGTCCTTACGCTTGAGAGCGGAGTTCTCGTCGCGGAGCTTGCGGACAGTGATGATCTGACCGGCAAGNTAAGTGGTGGAGTCGCCTGCATCGGTGATCACCTTCTTGCCCCAGATATTGTCGTTCTCCTCCATGAACTCGAGTTTGTCGACCACCTGCTGCTCAAGGAAGCGGGTATCGCCCGGATCAAGGATATTGACCTTACGCATCATCTGGCGGACGATTACCTCGAAGTGTTTGTCGTTGATCTTCACACCCTGCATACGGTAGACATCCTGCACCTCGTTGACGATGTAATCCTGCACAGCCGTGGGACCCTTGATATTAAGGATGTCGGCCGGAGTGATATGACCGTCGGAGAGCGGAGTGCCGGCACGTACGAAGTCGTTCTCCTGAACAAGGATCTGCTTCGAGAGGGGCACAAGGTATTTCTTGGTCTCGCCCAGCTTGGAAGTGACGGAGATCTCGCGGTTACCACGTTTGATCTTACCGAATTCCACCTCGCCGTCGATCTCGCTCACCACGGCAGGGTTGCTCGGGTTGCGGGCCTCGAAGAGCTCGGTGACACGAGGAAGACCACCGGTGATGTCACCGGCGTTGCCGGCAGCGCGCGGAATCTTCACGAACACCTCACCGGGAGTGAGCTCATCACCCTCGTTGATGAGAAGGTGTGCGCCTACAGGGAGTGAGTATGTGCGGACAAGGTTGCCGGAATTGTCATAGAACTCAGCGGCAGGCACCTTTGTACGGTCTTTCGACTCGATAATGATAAGATCGCGGAGGTTGGTTGCCTCGTCGCTCTCGATACGGTAGGTAATACCCTCCTCCATATTCTCGAAGCGGACCTTACCACCCTCTTCAGCCACGATAACGGCGTTGAAGGGGTCCCACTCACAGATCATCTCGCCGACCTTCACCTCGTCGCCATCCTTGAAATAGAGCTTGGAGCCGTAGGGGATGTTGGCTGTGGTGAGGACGATGCCCGACTTAGGCTCGACGATGCGCATCTCGGCCATACGGCCAACAACGACATCGACATTGTCCTTATTCTTGACAGTACGGAGCTCATCGATCTCCAGACGGCCGTCGTATCTTGAGGTTACATCCTTCACAGCNGCGACGTTGCTCGCAACACCACCGACGTGGAATGTACGGAGTGTAAGCTGAGTACCGGGCTCACCGATCGACTGAGCGGCGATCACACCTACAGCCTCACCCTTCTGCACCATGCGGTGGTTNGAGAGGTTGCGGCCATAGCACTTGGCGCATACACCCTTCTTCGACTCGCAGGTGAGCACCGAGCGGATCTCGACAACCTCGATCGGGCTTTTCTCGATACGATCAGCGGCAGTCTCTGTGATCTCCTCGCCAGAACGTACGATAATGTCGTTGGTGTAGGGATCGACGATATCGTGAACGGATACACGGCCGAGTATTCTCTCGCTGAGAGAAGCCACCACCTCCTCGTTGTTCTTGATCTCGCGACATTCGAGGCCACGGAGAGTGCCGCAGTCCTCCTCGTTGATGATCACATCGTGAGCTACGTCGACAAGACGACGGGTAAGATAACCGGCGTCGGCGGTCTTAAGAGCGGTATCCGCAAGACCCTTACGTGCACCGTGGGTAGAGATGAAGTACTCGAGCACCGACAGACCCTCCTTGAAGTTGGCAAGAATCGGGTTCTCGATGATCTGACCACCCTCTGCACCGGCTTTCTGAGGCTTGGCCATAAGACCACGCATACCGGAGAGCTGACGAATCTGGTCCTTAGAACCACGGGCGCCGGAGTCAAGCATCATATATACGGAGTTGAAGCCCTGCTGGTCTTCCTCCATCTGCTTCATCAGGGTGTTGGCGAGTTTGGAGTTGACGTGTGTCCAGATATCGATCACCTGGTTGTAACGGTCCTTGTCGCCGATGAGACCCATAGAATAGTTCATCATCACCTCCTCAACCTGAGCATGACCTTCAGCCACATATTCCTCCTTCTCTGCAGGGATGATGACGTCGCCGAGGTTGAATGAAAGGCCTCCGCGGAATGCCATCTTGTAGCCGAGGTTCTTGATATCGTCGAGGAAGAGAGCCGAACGAGTCACACCGCAAGTCTTGATCACCTTGGTGATGATGTTGCGGAGAGATTTCTTTGAGATAATCTCATTGACATAGCCGATCTCCTTCGGAACGAACTGATTGAAGAGGATACGTCCTACGGATGTATTCTCCTTGAGCACCTTCACGGGGTTGCCGTTTTCGTCGATATCATCCACGAGCACACTTACGGGAGCGTGGAGAGTGACGCGGCCCTCGTTGTAGGCGATCTCAGCCTCTTCGGGGCCATAGAACTTGGAGCCCTCACCCTTGTCGCCCTTGCGGAGCTTGGTGATGTAGTACAGACCGAGCACCATGTCCTGAGAGGGGACGG